>NZ_JBYTDD010000028.1:0-81149 GCF_058791055.1 Pseudomonas sp. EU05-FHT14B02
CAGTCAGAATCGAGCCTTGTCCCTCCTCCTCCCTTCAAGTCCTACCATACAAGCGAGCTTGCTCGCGATGGCGTCAGCCCTGTCAACACAAGCCTGGAGTCCAACCCCATAAACAAAAACCCGCACAAGGCGGGTTTTGTTTTCAAGCACTACAGCAATCAGTCAGCCAGACGCCAGGTCGTGCCGCCCTTGCCGTCTTCCAGCACAACGCCCATGGCGGTGAGTTGGTCGCGGATGCGGTCGGATTCGGCCCAGTCCTTGCCGGCACGTGCCGCCAGACGCGCCGCAATCAGCGCCTCGACTTCGGCTGCATCCACGCGCCCTTCGGCACCAGCTTGCAGGAAGTCGTCGGCTTCGAGCTGCAACACACCCAGCACGCTGGCCAATTCTTTCAGACGCGCCGCCAAACCGGCCGCTGCATTGAGATCACTCTCGCGCAGACGGTTGATCTCGCGAACCATCTCGAACAGCACTGCGCAGGCTTCCGGCGTGCCGAAGTCGTCGTTCATCACCTGGGTGAAGCGCTCGACGAAGGCTTCGCCGCCCGCTGGCGCCACGTTCGGCAGGCCTTTCAACGCGTGGTAGAAACGCTCCAGGGCGCCTTTGGCGTCCTTGAGGTTATCTTCCGAGTAGTTGATGGCGCTGCGGTAGTGGCTCGACACCAGCAGGTAACGCACGACTTCCGGGTGGTACTTGTCGAGCACGTCGCGAATGGTGAAGAAGTTGTTCAAGGACTTGGACATCTTCTCGCCATTGATACGGATCATGCCGCAATGCATCCAGGCGTTGGCGTAGGTTTTGCCGGTGGCCGCTTCGCTCTGGGCAATTTCGTTTTCGTGGTGCGGGAACTCAAGGTCGCTGCCGCCGCCATGAATGTCGAAAGTCTCGCCCAGGCAGCAAGTGGACATCACCGAGCACTCGATGTGCCAGCCCGGACGCCCGGCGCCCCACGGCGATTCCCAGCTCGGCTCGCCCGGTTTGGCGGCTTTCCACAATACGAAGTCCAGCGGGTCCTGCTTGGACTCGTCGACTTCGATGCGCGCGCCGATGCGCAGGTCTTCGATCTTCTTGCGCGACAGCTTGCCGTAACCCATGAACTTGCCGACGCGGTAGTACACGTCGCCATTGCCCGGGGCGTAGGCGTAGCCTTTGTCGATCAGGGTCTGGATCATCGCGTGCATGCCCGGGATGTGGTCCGTGGCACGAGGCTCCATGTCCGGCTTCTTGATGTTCAGGCGCGCTTCATCTTCGTGCATCGCCGCGATCATGCGCTCGGTCAAGGCTTCGAACGACTCGCCGTTCTCGTTGGCCCGGTTGATGATCTTGTCGTCGATGTCGGTGATGTTGCGCACGTAGGTCAGGTCGTAGCCGCTGAAGCGCAACCAGCGCGTCACCAGGTCGAACGCGACCATGCTGCGACCGTGGCCCAGGTGGCAATAGTCGTACACGGTCATGCCGCACACGTACATGCGCACCTTGTTGCCATCGAGCGGCTTGAAGACTTCTTTGCTCTTGGTGAGCGTGTTGTAGATCGTTAGCACGTTAAATCCTTTGAATCACTGGCCCCACGAATCACGCAGGGTCACGGTACGGTTGAATACCGGCTGACCGGGTTTCGAGTCCTTGATATCCGCGACGAAGTAGCCTTCGCGCTCGAACTGGAAACGGTCTTCCGGCTGTGCGTTGCCCAGCGAGGGTTCGGCACGACAACCGGTGAGTACCTGCAGTGAATCAGGGTTGATGTTGTCCAGGAAACTGGCGCTGTCTTCGGCCTTCTCCGGGTTGGGAGAACGGAACAGACGGTCATACAGACGCACTTCGCACTCGACGCTGGCCGCGGCCGGCACCCAGTGGATCACGCCCTTGACCTTGCGGCCTTCAGGGTTCTTGCCCAGGGTGTCCGGGTCGTAGGAGCAACGCAGCTCGACGATGTTGCCGTCGGCGTCCTTGATCGCTTCGTCGGCACGGATCACGTAGCTGCCACGCAGACGCACTTCACCGGCCGGCTCCAGGCGCTTGTAGCCCTTTGGCGGCTCTTCCATGAAGTCTTCACGGTCGATGTAGATCTCACGGGCGAATGGCAGCGCACGCACGCCCATGTCTTCTTTCGGGTGGCATGGCAGTTCGAGGTTCTCGACCTGGCCTTCCGGGTAGTTGGTGATCACGACTTTCAGCGGACGCAACACGCACATGGCGCGCGGGGCGCTGTGGTCGAGGTCGTCGCGGATGCTGAATTCGAGCATGCCGAAGTCGACTACGCCGTCGGAACGATTGGTACCGATCATTTCGCAGAAGTTGCGAATCGATTTCGGCGTGTAGCCACGGCGGCGGAAGCCCGACAGCGTGGACATGCGCGGATCGTCCCAACCGTTGACGTGGCCCTCGTCCACCAGCTGCTTGAGCTTGCGCTTGCTGGTGATGGTGTAGTTCAGGTTCAGGCGGCTGAACTCGTACTGGCGCGGATGCGCCGGCACTGGCAGGCTGTCGAGGAACCAGTCGTACAGCGGACGGTGGCTTTCGAACTCCAGGGTGCAGATCGAGTGGGTGATGCCTTCGATGGCGTCCGACTGACCGTGGGTGAAGTCGTAGTTGGGGTAGATGCACCACTTGTCACCGGTCTGGTGATGGTGTGCGTGGCGAATGCGATACATGATCGGATCGCGCAGGTTCATGTTCGGCGACGCCATGTCGATCTTGGCCCGCAGCACACGTGCGCCATCCGGGAATTCACCGGCGCGCATGCGGGCGAACCAGTCGAGGTTTTCTTCCACGGAGCGATCACGGAATGGGCTGTTCTTGCCCGGTTCGGTCAGGCTGCCACGGTATTCCTTGGCTTGCTCAGGGGTCAGGTCGTCGACATAGGCCTTGCCGGCCTTGATCAGCTCGACGGCCCAGTCGTGCAGCTGATCGAAGTACTGCGAGGCATAGCGCACTTCGCCGGCCCACTCGAAGCCCAGCCATTTGACATCACTTTCGATCGCGTCGATGTATTCCTGGTCTTCCTTGGCCGGGTTGGTGTCGTCGAAACGCAAGTGCGTGACGCCGCCGAATTCCTGGGCCAGGCCGAAGTTCACGCAGATCGACTTGGCGTGACCGATGTGCAGGTAGCCGTTGGGCTCCGGCGGGAAACGGGTGACGATCTGCGTGTGCTTGCCCGAGTCCAGGTCTGCCTGGATGATCGGCCGCAGGAAGTTGACCGGCACGGCAGGGCCGGTCTTGGAGTTCGAGGTAGGGTCGACAGTGGGCTTGCTCATAGGATCCTTGGACGTACAAGTGCGTGGCCGGGAGTAAGGGCCTGACAAAACAAAGCCGCTATCATAGCCGATGCCGTCAAGCAGCTGACAGAGCAGGCCGGAAAACCGCTGCATTTAATCGGATGTAAACGAAAAACAGCCTCGAAATTCGCGTGCGTCGCGCTAAACTGCGCTCCTTGGTCGAAGCCGGCCAACACGGTTGAGGGCCTTGCTGCCCCGAAACCCACGAATTCCTTAAAGAGTAGCCAACATGACCCAAGTCAAATTGACCACCAACTTCGGCGACATCGTCCTCGAACTGAACGCCGAAAAAGCCCCGCTCACCGTGGCCAACTTCGTCGAGTACGTTAAAGCCGGTCACTACGAAAACACCGTTTTCCACCGTGTCATCGGTAACTTCATGATCCAGGGCGGCGGTTTCGAGCCAGGCATGAAAGAAAAGAAAGACAAGCGCCCAAGCATCCAGAACGAAGCCGACAACGGTCTTTCCAACGACAAATACACCGTCGCCATGGCCCGCACCATGGAGCCGCATTCGGCTTCCGCACAGTTCTTCATCAACGTGGCGGACAACAGCTTCCTGAACCACAGCGGCAAGAACGTTCAGGGCTGGGGCTACGCAGTATTCGGTAAAGTGACCGCCGGCACCGACGTGGTCGACAAGATCAAAGGCGTGGCCACCACTTCCAAGTCCGGCCACCAGGACGTACCAGCAGACGACGTGATCATCGAGAAAGCCGAGATCATTGAGTGATATTGCTGATTTCAGATTTACATCTGGAAGAGGAGCGCCCGGACATTACCCGGGCGTTTCTGGATTTGCTCGCCGGACGCGCCCGCTCGGCGAGTGCGTTGTACATTCTGGGCGACTTCTTCGAGGTGTGGATTGGTGACGACGCCATGACACCCTTCCAGCGTTCCATCTGCCAGGCCCTGCGCGAATTGAGCGACAGCGGCACGGCCATTTTCCTGATGCACGGCAATCGCGACTTCATGTTGGGCAAGGCCTTCTGCAAAGCAGCCGGCTGCACCTTGTTGAAGGATCCGAGTGTCGTGCAGTTCAACGGCGAGCCGGTGCTGCTGATGCACGGCGACAGCCTCTGTACCCGCGACGAAGCCTATATGAAGCTGCGTCGCTACCTGCGCAACCCGATCACCCTGTTCATCCTGCGGAATCTGCCGCTGCGCACCCGGCACAAGCTGGCGCGCAAGCTGCGCAGTGAAAGCCGCGCGCAGACACGGATGAAGGCCAATGACATCGTCGATGTCACGCCCGAAGAGATTCCGCGGATCATGCAGGAATTCGGCGTGAAGACCTTGATCCACGGGCACACCCACCGTCCCGCGATTCACAAGTTGCAGCTTGGCGAGCAAGCGGCCCGGCGCATTGTGCTGGGGGACTGGGATCGTCAAGGGTGGGCATTGCAGGTGGATGAGCAAGGGTTTGCGCTGGCGCCGTTTGATTTCACTCCGCCACCTCAACTGGCAGCACCCGCGAACTGAAACCAAACGCATAACCCTGTGGGAGCGAGCCTGCTCGCGATGGGGGCGACTCGGTTTTAACGAAAACGCAGGCCTAGAAATCCCGCTTGTAGAAGATGTCCAGCGAACTGGCCACGCCGCCGGCGGCTTCGAGGTAGACCCTCTTGCTCAGTTTGTAGCGCAGGGCAATGGTGTTGGCCGGTTCGAACACGCCGACGCCATAGCGCAGGCTGAGCTTCTCGGAGATATTGCCGCTGGCCACCACACTGGTGGCGTCACCACTGCCCTGGGTGTCCAGCTGGAAGTCCTGGATGCCCAGGTTCTTGGCGATGCCGCTGGTCACCCCGGAGCTACCCATCAAGCCCAACCCGAGGGCCGCCTGGGCGAGCATGTTGTTGTCTTCGCCATTACTGCTCAGCGGACGCCCGAGCACCAGATAGGACAGGGCCTGTTCCTGGCTCATCGCCGGTTCGGAGAAGATCTGCGTGGTCGGCTGCTCGGCGCTGCCACTCAAACGAATGCCGGCAATGATGTCGTCGGTCTTGCGAATGGCCTCGATGTCCAGGTACGGCTGATCGATGGGACCTGCAAACAGCAAGCGTGCCCGGCGCACCGATAGCCGCTGGCCGTAGGCGCGATATCGCCCATCGTTGAGCCACAACTCGCCACGGGTGTCCATGTTGTCGCCGATGTGCACATGCCCCTGCACATTCGCAGTCAGGCCAAATCCTGCAAAGCTCAGCTTGTCCTCACCTACCAGTACTTCGATGTCCATTTTCATTGCCAGCGGCGGCTTGCCCTCCTCGGTCTGCTGACCGACGATCACCGTGTCATCGGAGACTTTGACCGTCGATGGCGGCAACTCGCGAATGGTGATGTCGCCCCTGGGCACCAGCACTTTGCCGGCGATGGCCAGCTCATCGCCCTTCATCGAGATTTTCAGGTCAGGTGCGACTTCCAGCTTTGCGTAAGGCTCGATGGTGACTGGCAACTGCGCCCCCTTGAGCGCCAGATCCACCACCAGCGCCTGGCCCCACGCGACGTTGCCGTTCAGGCTGCCATGCCCGGCCTTGCCGCTGTCCCAGCCACCGTTCAGTTGCACGCTTTCACCGACAATGAGCGCCTGGAGGTGCAGATTTTTCAGCTCCGTTGGCAATTCAGGACCGGAGATCTGACCGTCGCTGAGTTGCAGACTGCCATTGACCTGCGGTGCCAGCAGCCCACCGGAAATCGTGCCGCTGCCATTCAAGCGCCCGGTCAGTTTCTCGACCATCGGCACGAACGGTCGCGCCACCGACAGGTCCAGCCCGCTCAAGCGGAACGAGCCGCTCAACGGTTTGTTCTTCGGCAACGGATTAAGCTGCGCCTGCACCATCAGTTCGCCGAGTTTGCCACCGACGAAGTTGAGCTCGGTGTCGATGCGCTTGGGCGTGAGCTTGCTGGTGAGTTTCAGGGTCTGGTAAGGGAAGTCCAGCCACTGGTCCTTGTCCTTGATGCGCAACGTGCCGCCGCCGGCATCGACGCTGACCTGGCCGTTCGGGCCACTGGCCGGCAGGTCCAGTTGCAGGTCGGCGTTGAGCCGGCCCTGCCAGGCGAAATCCTTCGGCAACCACTGCGCGAGGCTGTCGATCGGGAATTGCTTGAGGTGATAACGCAGCTTCGGCTCGGGCATCAGGCGCGAGTCTTCACCGCAGAGGCTAGCCTGGCCGGAGGCCCAGCAATGGGCGCCAAAGTTGATTTTGCCGTCCGCCAGGCGTTCGAGTTTCGCCGGCCCTTGAAGCTTCCAGTCCTGGCCACCGGCCTGGATATCACCACTGGCCAGGCGTCCGCGCCAATTGCCTTTGTCCAGCGCACCGTCCAGACCCAGCGCCAGTTTCAGCTTCGGCCCTTGCAGATCGAGGTTCAGCTTCTGGTTCTTGATGTCGCCCTGGCCGCTGGCGGTCAGGGTTCCCAGTGAAGTGTCGCCCGCCCGGATGCCGCTGCCCTTGAGGTCGACTTTCGCCCGTTGCGCACTGTCCAGTGTGACGTCGAGGTTCAGGCTTTGCAGGCGATTGTCCTGGAAGGCCAGTTGTGAGCCTTGCAGGTCAAGTTTGCCTTGAGGTGCCTTGAGTGTGCCGGCGACATCCACACGGCCATTGAGTTGGCCGCGCAGTTGCGGCCAGAGCTGGGCCAGGCGCGGCAACTTGAGATCGATCTGGCCGGCGAGTTTCTGTTGCAGGCTGCCTTTGCCGCTGATGCTGTTGTCGCCGAGGCGAACTTGCAGGGTATTGAGGTTCCATTGCTCGCCCCGGCCATCGGCCTTGGCCTGGATCACCGCAGGCTGACCACGCAGTTTGCCCTTGAGGTCCAGGTCGGCAATGAGGCTGAGCACCTCGTTCTTCAGCTCACCCGTGCTGCGCAACGGCCCGGCCAGTGTACCCGGCAGCTCCGCGACCCAGTACGCCGGGTTGATCGCCGACAGGTCCAGCGCGGTGTCCCAGGCAATGCCGTCGGCAAACTGCAGGTTCAGGTGCCCTTCAGCCTTGCCCTGACCGGCCTGGAGTTGAATCTGTTGCAGGTAGATTTTCGTCAAGTCTCCCGCGAAAGGGCTGGCCAGAGTGAAGGCGCCGGCCGGACCATCCGCCGCCGCGGCGAAATGCCCGAGGTACTTGCCGTCGGTGTAAGAAACTTCGCCGGTGAACGTGCGAAGCGCAACCTGCGGTTCGTCGATGAGCGGATAGAGCCTGTGCCACGGGAAATCCAGCCAGTCGATTTTCGCCTCGGCGCTCAAGCCCTTGCTCCAATCCAGCTGTCCGGTGAGCTTGAGGCTTTGCTTGTCGTTAGCGGTCAGGTCCAGCGCAGCGATCTGCGCGCCCTTGGCGTCGACCTTGCCTTGCAGCGCCAGGGTGACGGGCCCTTGCTCGGCGGGCAGCGTGGCTTTTCCGAGCAGCGCGTAGCCGCTCTTCAAGTCGCCTGCCCCCGTGAGTTCAAGCTGATTGAGTTGCAGGGTGTCCGGCAGATCGGCACTGGGCTTGAAGCCATCGGCGGTGATCCGCACCTTGGCCGGCAGGTTTTCCACCAGAGGTTGCAGTTCGCCGGTCAGTTGCCCGTTGAGGTAACCGCTACTGTCGGCTTTCAGGTTCAGGGTTTTCAGCAGGTCGCCGTCGATCTTCAACGCCAGTGCCAGGGGCTCAGGGGTCGACAACAGGGTCAGCTTGCCTTCGGCGCTGAGCGGCCAGTTACCGCTCGGTAGCAGCAGGCCGGACAGATTCAGGCTCAGATCATCGCGCTGTATCGATAGCGCGTCGATCTTCAAACCGGCCGTCGTCCAGTGCGCCGCCAGTTGCAAGCCCTTGAGCTCTTCACTGCCGTTGAACAACAGGCTGCCGACCTTGATCTCTCCCAGTTCGAGGGCCAACGGTAACTTCAGCTCCGGGAGCGTGATCGGGCCGCTGTCTGGCTCTTCGGCACCCGGCGGGAACGTCAGGCTGACCTGATCGGCCTGCAATTGCTCGATGCACAGGGTCATGCGGGTCAGGCACAACGGCGACCAGGCGAAAATCACCTTGCTCAGTTCAACCCGGTTGCTGTCCTGCTGCCACAGCACCCGGTCGGCACTCCACTGCCCGCCCAACCGGCCCTGGAAGTTTTCCAGGGTCAAGCCCGGCACGAAACCCAATGCCCAGCGGCTGCCCGTCGCCGTGCCCAGCACCGTGGCCAGCGTCAGGACAACCACTGCCACCAGCGCCACCATCGTCAGCAGTGTTGCTTTCAAACCACGCTTCACAGCTCAGGCCCCATGGAAAAGTGCAGTCGAATACCGCCATCGTCGTCCAGCGCATGGGCCAGGTCGAGGCGGATCGGCCCCACCGGCGATACCCAGCGCACACCGATACCAACCCCGGTCTTGAGGTTCGGCAGTTCGAGCGTGTTGAAGGAGTTGCCCTGATCGACAAAGGTCGCGATCCGCCATTTTTCGGCAATGGAATACTGATACTCCGCGCTGGCGGCGACCATGTAGCGACCACCGATGCGGTCGCCGTCGGAGTTTTCCGGGGACAGGCTCTGATAGTCGTAGCCACGCACGCTCTGGTCGCCACCGGCGAAGAAGCGCAACGATGGCGGCACCGACTTGAAGCCATTGGTGGCACTGCCGCCGACCTGCACCCGCCCGAGGAGGCGGTGTTTATCGAACACCGTGGTCAGGCCTTTGACCAATGCCGTGCCGTAGAGCAGGTTGCTGTCGGAACCCAGACCTTCCTTGGC
This sequence comes from Pseudomonas sp. EU05-FHT14B02, assembly GCF_058791055.1. Classification (NCBI taxonomy): domain Bacteria; kingdom Pseudomonadati; phylum Pseudomonadota; class Gammaproteobacteria; order Pseudomonadales; family Pseudomonadaceae; genus Pseudomonas; species Pseudomonas sp. EU05-FHT14B02. Next base: position 8,982 of record NZ_JBYTDD010000028.1, read on the forward strand.
CACTTTGGATTCGAATTGCAGACGATAGCCGTTGTGGGGGTCGATGCGGTTATCGCTTTTGAGGTACGAATAGCTCACACCGGGCATCAGCAAGGTACTGAGTCCCGAGTCGTCGCCCAGTTGGTAATCCTCGCGCTGCCACTTCAGCGACACCACCCGTTGCCAGCCGCTGGGCAGTTTGCTGTGCCACTCGGGCCCGAGGGTCAGCAACTTGCTGTGGCTGTCCTTATCGGCGATTTCTTCATTCTGGTAGCCACCGGCAAAACGCAGTTTGTCGGTCAGTGGCGGGTCCAGCGGAATGTCGTAGAACAGCCCGACGTTTTGCCGAGGTGCCGAGACTTCGGTTTCCCAGCCATAACTGTGTCCTTGCGCGTTGACCCAGTGCCGGGTCCAGTTGGCCTTGGCCCGCGGGCCGACGTCGGTGGAGAAACCAAGGCCCAGGCCCATGGTTCGCGGCTTGCGGGTTTCGAGTTTGACGTCCACCGGGATCGCCTCGTCCCTGGACGCCGTAGGTGCCGCGTCCACACGCACGCCTTCGAAGTAGCCGCTCGATTGCAGGTTCTGGTTGAGTTCGGCGATCAGTTCCGAGTCATACGGCGTGCCGGTCTTGAACGGCACCATGCGTTGCAGCAACTCGTCATCGAACGGCGTATCGCCCTCGAAACTGACCTTGCCCAAGGTATAGCGCGGACCGCTTTCATAGATCAGTTCGATATCGGCGACGCCGGCACGGGGGTCGACCGACAGTTTTGAACGGGTGAAACGGCCGCTGAAAAAGCCATAACGCGAAGCCTGATTCTGGATCAGGCGCTTGGCGTCCTCGTAATGCCCATGGTTGAGCACGGCGCCGGGCTTGAGCGCGTCGCTTTTGGGAATTCGAAAGGCCTTGAGGGAGGCTGCCGGACCGTCGACACGTACCGTGACGTTGCGCAAGTGCACCGGCTCGCCGGGGTCGACCGTCAACACCAGGCGCGGCTTTTCGCCGCCCTTCACTTCACTGTCGATGTGCGGCTGATAATAGCCCAGGGCCTGGGCGGCCTTGCGCGCCTGTTCTTCGGCGCCGCGGCTGAAGCGCAGCAACGCTTCTTCATCGCGATCGCCGAGGCTGCCGATATAGCCTTCGATATTGGCTTTCAGCTCGTCATTGGACGGTTTGATCCGTACATCCAATTCGCTTTGTGCCAGCGCTGCGCAGCTGGTCATCAGCATCAGCACACCGCTGGTAATTCTTCCTGGAAACTTCATAGGCGCGGATGCTATCACGAGCATGGATCATGAACATGGAAGCGTGATAGAGCCTGACATGCAAAGAAAGTTCGCCGTTCAAGCGGTTGCAGTATGTAACACCTGGGGATTGGGGTGAAAAAACACGTGCTCGCGAATCGGTCCTACGGCAACTTCACCGATTTCCTGATAGCCCTGGCGCTTATAGAACTCCAGGTAGCGAGGGTTCCCGGTATCGAGGATCACGCCCTGTGAATTTTCATCCACGGCGCACCAGTTGTGCACGGCTTGCAACAGTTGTTCGCCGAAATGTTTGCCCTGGAACTGCGGATGAACCCCCAACAATGGCAAGACGTGCACCGATTCATTCGGCACACAGGCCTCAACGGCCGCGTGATATTCGAGGTAGCGACGGGTGCAGCGAAATCCCGTACTGAGCACCATGCGCAAGCGCCAGGCCCAACTTTCGGTGACGCCGAGGCGACGTTGTGGCGGTGCGATCAGGGCGATACCGATCAGGCGGTCATTGACCAGCAGGCCGATGGCCGGCAGGTCCTGAAAAAAGTGCTGGGTCACCAACTCGCGCACGGTGGCGCGAACCCGCTGTTCGTAACCGGGGCGCTCGGCTTCGAACAGATAGCCGAAGGTCGGCTCGTGTCGATAAGCCTGGTATAGCAACGAACGCGCTTCGCGAGCGTAGCCGCTGTCGAGCATGTGAATATCGGCGATGGCGGTCGAGGTTTCGGGCATGACGGTTAATCTCCCCGGCACAGCTCGGGTGGCTGCGCTCTTGTTGTTACGAGCCTGTTGGCGCTGACACAGTTCCGAAATGAGTGTAGGCAATGAAATCGCCTTCGTCGGAACGCCGCCCGGAGCAAGCCCGCTCCCACAGGTGATGCGCCAGCCTTGCTTTTGTGGGAGCGGGCTTGCTCGCGAAAGGGCCATCACTGCCCATACTCAACTGACAGGCACAGCCGAATCCCCTCACCCCGCACTGGCCCGATTCCCACATGTCAGCTAGCATCGCCCTTTTGCCAGGACTGCCGACCATGAAGATCGTCTCCTTCAACATCAACGGGCTGCGCGCCCGTCCCCATCAGCTGGCGGCGCTGATCGAAAAGCACCAGCCCGATGTGATCGGCTTGCAGGAAACCAAGGTCCACGACGAACAGTTCCCGCTGGCCGAGGTGCAGGCTCTGGGTTATCACGTGTACTTCCACGGGCAAAAAGGCCATTACGGCGTGGCCCTGCTCTCGCGCCAGGAGCCGCTGGCCCTGCATAAAGGTTTCGCCACCGACGAAGAGGACGCCCAGCGGCGCTTCATCTGGGGCACCTTCGCCGACGCCAATGGCGTACCGGTGACCATCATGAACGGTTATTTCCCACAGGGCGAAAGCCGTGATCATCCAACCAAATTCCCGGCCAAGCAGCGTTTCTACGGCGACTTGCAGCAATTGCTGGAAAGCCAGTTCAAGAACGACCAGCCGCTGGTGGTGATGGGCGATGTGAACATTTCCCCGGAAGACTGCGACATCGGCATCGGCCCGGACAACATGAAGCGCTGGCTGAAAACCGGCAAGTGCAGCTTCCTGCCGGAAGAGCGCGAGTGGATGGCCCGTCTGAAAAACTGGGGCCTGGTCGACAGTTTCCGTCACTTGAATCCGGACGTCACCGACACCTTCAGCTGGTTCGACTACCGCAGCCGTGGTTTCGAAGACGAGCCCAAGCGTGGCCTGCGCATCGACCTGATCCTCACCTCCCACGGCCTGTTGCCACGGGTGAAGGCCGCCGGCGTGGACTATGAACTGCGAGGCATGGAAAAACCTTCGGACCATGCGCCGATCTGGCTTGAGTTGAGCTGATTCAGGACCAACCACCGGGGATCACCACTGCAATTTGTCATTTTTCGGAAACCTTGCTGACTTAATCTCCCGACACCTCCTTTGGCTTTATAAGGTGCCGGCATGATGCTGCGCGTGTTGCTCCTGTTGATGCTGTGCACGGGCTTGCCGCAGGCGGTCTCGGCCGGCGACTTGCCGACTCCCGAACACGGCCCGGTGCTGCGGATTCAGGGTTCCAACACAATCGGTGCGGCATTGGGGCCGGCGCTGGTCGAGGGTCTGTTGAGTGAACAGGGCCTGCGCAAGATCCGCCGTGAAACCCCGGACACCGCCAACGAACTACGCATCGTCGGCGAAACCGTTCAGGGCCGTCGGGTCGTGGTGGAGGTAGCGGCCCATGGTTCCAGCACCGGTTTCACTGCACTCAAAGCAGCCAGCGCCGATCTGGCCGCCTCGTCGCGCCCGATCAAGGACAGCGAACTGGCCAGCCTGCAATCGCTCGGTGACCTGAAAAGCCCGAGCGCCGAGCAGGTCATTGCCATCGATGGCCTGGCAATCATCCTTCATCCGGACAATCCGCTGAACCAACTCGACACCGTGCAACTGGCGCGCATTTTCAGTGGCGAGGTGAAGAGCTGGGAAGACATTGGCGGTCGCGGCGGGCCGATTCATCTGTATGCACGGGATGATCAGTCCGGGACCTACGACACCTTCAAGGAACTGGTCCTCAGCGGCCACGGGAAAACCCTCGGTGGTGCGGCGAAGCGCTTCGAGTCCAGCGAACAACTGTCCGATGCGGTCAGCGCTGACCCGCAAGGCATCGGTTTCATCGGTTTGCCCTACGTGCGCCAGGCTAAAGCCGTGGCCATTGTCGACGGTCAATCGCAAGCCATGCCGCCGCTCAACAGCCTGATTGCCACGGAAGATTATCCGCTGTCCCGCCGGCTGTTCTTCTATCTGCCACCCAACGGGAAAAATCCCTGGGCCAATGCCCTGGTGGCGTTTGCCCAAAGCACTAAGGGTCAGGCCATTGTCGCCGCCAACGGTTTTATTGCCCAAACCGTCCAGGCCATGGCCGTTACCCCCAATGCGTTGATGCCAGAGGGTTATCAGACGCTAAGCAGACATGCTCAACGGTTGTCAGTGAACTTCCGTTTCGAGGAAGGCAGCGCCACCTTGGACAACAAGGCCCGACAAGACCTGTGGCGGGTGCTCGACTATATAAAGCAGCACGACAAAACGGCTGGGCAAGTGACGCTGGTGGGGTTTGGCGATGCCAAGAGCGACCCGGCGCGCGCCGATCTGTTGTCGAAGCTGCGGGCCATGGCGGTACGGCGGGAGTTGGTGAAGAGCGGCGTGGTGTTTCGTGAGATTCGCGGATTCGGTGCGGAAATGCCGGTGGCGGCCAATAGCGCCGATGAGGGAAGGATCAAGAATCGGCGGGTTGAGGTTTGGGTGTATTAGGCGTCACAACGTTGGATTGGCAAACAGACCAAGCAAAATGAACTAAAAAACTGTCAACATTGACAGGTGTTTGCTCGATTTCCCTGAAGTAAGCTCGCCACGAATGCTGTCCTGCACATTTGGCCCGAATGCAGGTGACGTCGGTACATCAAGGCGATTTTCGAGGAATACTCATGAGCGCTGAGCGAACATCCCCCAAAACACCCGGCGATCTGGACACCCGGTTCGGCACCAACGGCGCTGTAGACGGTCCCGTAGGCGGAACGACTCACTCGGTGGTCTCGCAACCCGACGGTAGATTGATTTATGCCGTACACAGCTCAAATCAATATCAAATTTACCGCATAAACGCCGATGGCCTGCCTGATCCATCGTTTGGCAATAATGGCAGCGTCACGGGGCAATTCCAGGCCGGTAACAACTCAAAACCGACCCGACTGGTTTCGCACGACAAGAAAATACTGATCGTCGGCGATGTGCTGGAGGATGCAGGCGGAAAACCGGCAGCCAAACGCCTGAATGAAAACGGTAGCCCTGACCTGGTTTTTCAATCCGTCGTTGTCCCCCTCCCGGCTTTCTCTTCAAATGCAGATCCTTGCGACGGGGGCGTACTCTCGGACGGGAGAGTTTTGATACTCAGCCAGCGACTTAATAAAGACTTTGCCGACAGGGGTTTACTGACTTGTTGGAACAACAATGGAGAGCTCGATAGGTCCTTTGGAGATCAAGGTCACATCGAGATTGATATGGGTAGCGAGTTCATTCGAATGATTAGCCTGGCGGTACAGGATGATGACAAATTTGTCATAGGCATGAACTACATAACGCAGCAGTTAACCGCTTCCAAAATAGTCCTTTGTCGCTACACGTCACGGGGGAAACTCGATACGAGTTTTGGCATTGACGGATATACCCACCTGAGTCACGAGGTAGACTCATACCATCTTGGAAAGATGATTACTCAGCCCGATGGCAAACTGATTTGTGTCGGGAACGCCAAGGGTACAGCCGCACTGATGATGAGATACAACGCAAACGGTACTCCTGATGTTCAGTTCAATCAGGGCAAGGAGGTCAAAGTTGAGTTGAATAGTGAAAGACGCCTTTTGACGGCAGTCGGCGTACAACCCGAGGATGACAAGATTGTGGTGGCCGGCTGGATGCCCGGCTCATCGAATCAAATGTTCTCGGGGCGTTTGAATAAGGACGGTTCGCTGGATCCCACGTTTGCCAACAACTTTTATGGGCGTACCTTAAGAGGTGTTCCCTATGACATCGTGATGCAAGGGGACCGATTCATTATTGCCGGTATAAGTTATCGCACCCCCAACGCAGCAGTCCTGTACGGCATCCAGCGCTGACGGCTCTGCTTTCTCGCCCGGCTGCTCACACAACCAGAACTGCGCCGATCCAGACCAAAGCTGGTTCGGCGCAGTGCTCGCTTCAATGCCCGCTACGCATCATTTCCTTCGGCACATATTTGCCGATTTCGAACTTGCCGATCGCCGCACGGTGCACTTCGTCCGGGCCGTCGGCCAGGCGCAGGGTGCGTTGCATTGCATACATGTAGGCCAGCGGGAAATCGTTGGACACCCCTGCCCCGCCATGGATCTGGATCGCCCGGTCGATCACCCGCAATGCCACGTTTGGCGCGACGACCTTGATCTGCGCGATCTCGCTTTTCGCCACTTTGTTGCCGACGGTGTCCATCATGTACGCCGCTTTCAACGTCAACAGGCGTGCCATGTCGATCTCCATCCGCGAGTCGGCGATCTTGTCGATGTTGCCGCCCAGGCGTGCCAGAGGCTTGCCGAACGCTGTGCGGTTCACCGAGCGCTTGCACATCAGTTCCAGGGCGCGCTCAGCCATACCAATTGAACGCATGCAATGGTGAATCCGGCCGGGGCCAAGGCGACCCTGAGCAATTTCGAAGCCGCGTCCTTCGCCCAACAGGACGTTTTCATATGGCACCCGCACGTTTTCGAAATGCACTTCGGCGTGCCCATGAGGTGCATCGTCGTAACCGAACACCGGCAGTGGACGCACGATCTTCACACCGGGCGCATCCACCGGGACCAGAATCATCGAGTGCTGGGCGTGACGTGGCGCGTCCGGATTGCTCAACCCCATGAAAATCAGGATTTTACAGCGCGGGTCGCAAGCACCCGAGGTCCACCATTTCTTGCCGTTGATCACCCACTCGTCGCCATCGCGCACAGCTCGGGCGGCCATGTTGGTGGCGTCGGAGGACGCGACATCCGGTTCGGTCATGGCAAACGCCGAGCGGATCTCGCCGCGCAGCAGCGGTTCGAGCCAGCGTTGTTTCTGCTCTTCGTTGGCGTAACGCACCAGCACTTCCATGTTGCCGGTGTCCGGTGCCGAGCAGTTGAACGGCTCTGGCCCCAGCAGCGAGCGGCCCATGATTTCCGCCAGTGGCGCGTATTCGAGGTTGGTCAGGCCGGCACCCAGTTCGGACTCAGGCAGAAACAAATTCCACAGGCCTTCGGCCTTGGCCTTGAGTTTGAGTTCTTCCATGATCGCCGTCGGCTGCCAGCGATCGCCCTCGGCGACCTGACGCTCGAACACGGCTTCGGCGGGATAGACGTAGGTGTCCATGAACGCTGTTACGCGCTCACGCAGTTCCTGAACCTTGGGCGAATAAGCGAAATCCATGAGCGAGATACCTTCTTGGGGGAGGTTGTTTTAGGTCATGTATCGATGCTAGAACAGCGTTGATAATTTACCTAGCCTATTCTCGGCGTGTATAAACATTCATCACCGATATATGATCGGCTGATCGTCACGGTCAGCCCGCCCACACAATAAGAGAGCCGCGTAATGAATCTGAGCAAGGTCGATCTCAACCTTTTCATCGTCTTCGACGCGATCTACACCGAAGCCAACCTGACCCGCGCCGGGCAGATTGTGGGCATTACCCAGCCAGCGGTGTCGAACGCTCTGGCCCGGTTGCGCGAGACCTTCAACGACCCATTGTTCGTGCGCACCGCCCAGGGCATGGTGCCCACGCCCATGGCACAGAACATCATCGGCCCGGTGCGCAACGCGCTCTCGCTGCTGCGCGTGTCGGTGCAGGAAAGCCGCATTTTCAACCCGCAGCAAGCGGTCAAGACCTATCGCATCAGCATGACCGACCTGACCGAAGCGGTGATCCTGCCGCCACTGTTCCAGCGCCTGCGCCGCCTGGCTCCGGCGGTGATCATCGAAAGCTTCCTGTCCAAACGTCGCGAAACCACCAAGGAACTGGCCGCCGGACGCCTCGACTTTGCGGTGGATGCGCCGCTCAACACCGACCCGCAGGTGCGTCACGTCAAGTTGATGGAGGACCGCTACGTGTGCGCCATGCGCAAGGGGCATCCGCTGGCGGGCAAGGAAAAACTCGCACTGGACGATTACCTGAGCCTGACCCACATCCATATTTCCAGTCGTCGCAGCGGCCTCGGCTATGTCGACCTGGCGCTGGGCAAGATGGGCATTCAGCGCAAGATCGCCCTGCGCTCCCAGCATTACTTGATGGCCTCACAAGTGTTGCAGCAGACCGACATGGTCATGACCGTACCGGAACGCTTCGCTCGTCGTAACGATTTGCACGCCTTTTATCTGCCGGTCAACGATGTACCGCCGGTGGAAACCCACCTCTACTGGCACGAAAGCACTGACCAGGACCCGGCGAACCGCTGGATGCGCGAACAGATGATCGAGTTGTGCCAGCAGGTGACGGCGCAGGAGAAAAAGCTCGAGAAGGTGTAGGGCTTGATACCGAGGTGTCCCCATCGCGAGCTTGCTCGCGATGAGGCCCTTCTCCACACCGGAAAGACCTGCCCCTTGACGTAAACGTCAACCTACCATTAGCTTAGCGCCATGACCTTTTGCGAGCGCGTCCATGAGCAGCCAGACCTACAGCATTTCCGATCTCGCCCGCGAGCTCGACATCACCACCCGTGCCATTCGCTTTTATGAAGAACAAGGCCTGCTCAGCCCCGAACGCCGGGGCCAGGAACGTATTTACTCGCCTCGCGACAAGGTCAGCCTGAAGCTGATCCTGCGGGGCAAGCGCATCGGTTTCTCTCTAGCTGAATGCCGCGAGCTGATCGAGCTCTACGATCCGTCCAGCGGTAACACCAAACAGTTGCACAGCATGCTGGCGAAAATCAGCGAGCGCCGGGAGCAGCTTGAACAGCAAATGCTGGACATCGAACAGATGAAACTGGAACTCGATACCGCCGAAGAACGCTGCGTGCAGGCGCTGGAGCAGACGCTCAAAAGCCAGGAGTCGATTCAGTAAATCCACACTGCCCCCTGTAGGAGCGAGCTTGCTCGCGATGGCCGTTAACGACAACGCGTGCCTGCTGGATAAACGCGGTGCCTGGGAGTCCATCGCGAGCAGGCTTGCTCCTACAGGGTTCTCTGAACAATCAGCACAGGTCGAACCCCATGCCCCTCCCCACCCACGTACGCATTGTCGAAGTCGGCCCACGCGACGGCCTGCAAAATGAAGCCCAACCCATCAGTGTTACCGATAAGGTGCAACTGGTTGACGCACTGACCGCAGCCGGGCTCGGCTATATCGAAGTCGGCAGTTTCGTTTCGCCCAAGTGGGTGCCGCAGATGGCCGGCTCCGCTGAGGTCTTCGCGCAGATCCAGCGCAAACCGGGCGTGGTCTACGGCGCGCTCGCCCCCAACCTGCGCGGTTTCGAAGATGCCCTCGCCGCCGGGGTCAAGGAAGTGGCCGTGTTCGCGGCGGCGTCCGAAGCGTTTTCCCGGCGTAACATCAATTGCTCGATCAGCGAAAGCCTGGAGCGTTTCGGGCCGATCATGGACGCCGCCAGACAACATGGGGTGACCGTGCGCGGGTACGTGTCCTGCGTGCTGGGCTGTCCCTATGAAGGTCATGTCACCCCGGAGCAGGTCGCCCTGGTCGCCCGCGAGCTGTATGCCATGGGCTGCTATGAGGTCTCGCTGGGGGACACCATCGGCACCGGCACCGCTGGCGCAACCCGCAAGATGTTTGAAGTGGTATCGAAGGAGGTGCCCCGGGAGAAACTCGCCGGGCACTTCCACGACACCTACGGTCAGGCTGTGGCCAACATCTACGCCAGCTTGCTGGAAGGCATCTCGGTGTTCGACAGCTCCATCGCAGGTCTCGGCGGCTGCCCCTACGCCAAGGGCGCCAGCGGTAACGTCGCCACCGAAGACGTGGTTTACCTGCTCAACGGCCTGGGCATCGACACCGGAATCGACCTCGACGCCCTGATGCTCGCCGGTCAGCAGATTTGCACGGTATTGGGCCGCCCTACCGGTTCCCGCGTGGCCAAGGCCCGCAGCGCACAGTGAGTGCGCTGAGTGTGTCCGGGTGTTACCGCTGTGTCTGAAACGTGGGCACAAGCGAGTAACACGGAAACAAATTGTAGGGTTTTGCCTGAGGCGCAAAACCCTACAAATTTTCAAACCATTGATTTTAAAGGTTTTTATAAAGTTGGCACGCCTCCTGCTATATCTATCGCATAACAAGAATAAAAAAATTGCGGCAAACCTAATAAAAACAAGACGTAACGACTCTGACATAACAAAAACAACACGGCAGAGACGCAGCTAACAGATTTTTTTGGAGAAGATGTGCTTTTCAGGGTGCTTTTCGGAGTTACCCGCAACCGGGCAGAGAATAATAAAACTACCTTCAGGTAGCTCCCGAACTGGTTGGATCGCTCAGCGAGAAAGTAGATCAGCGCTCAAAAAAATACGTTTGCTCTTGATCCCGAATGGGGATCGCCAAAAACAGCGGTAAAGGGCAACGGTTGCCAAAAACAAAAACAGACCGACCCTCAATAATAAAAAAAGAGCACGCGCAACGAAAATTAAAGGGGAGCTTCGGCTCCCCTTTGTGCTGTCTGCGATTCTGAAAACTCTTCAAGACACTGTGGGAGCGAGCTTGCTCGCGATGGCGGTGGATCAGTCAGCACAAACGTTGAATGTCACACCCTCATCGCGAGCAAGCTCGCTCCCACAGGTTTCCTCTTCATTCCTGCTTTTCGCGCAACTCCTCGATACTGATCTCGCGCATCCGGAATTTCTGGATCTTGCCAGTCACCGTCATCGGAAACTCCTCGACGAACTTGAAGTAGCGTGGCGTCTTGAAGTGCGCGATGCGTTCCTTGCACCAGGTTTGCAGCTCTTGCTCGGTGGCGCTGTGGCCGGGGTGGAACTTGATCCAGGCGACGATCTCTTCGCCGTAGCGTGAGCAGGGAATGCCGATCACCTGCACGTCCGCAACGGCCGGATGAGTGAAGAAAAATTCTTCCAGCTCCCGCGGGTAAATATTCTCACCACCACGGATGATCATGTCCTTGTTGCGCCCGGCAATGCACACGTAACCCTCATCGTTCATGCTCGCCAGGTCACCGGTGTGCATCCACCCAGCCTGATCGATGGCGTCCGCCGTGCCTTCAGGGTTGTTCCAATAACCGAGCATCACGCTGTAACCGCGGGTGCACAGCTCGCCAATGGTACCGCGTGGTACCAGGTTGCCCACTTCGTCGATGATCTTGCTTTCGAGCTGCGGCTGGGTGCGGCCGACGGTGGTCACGCGCAGTTCCAGGTCGTCTGAAGGACCGGTCTGCAACGACACCGGACTGGTTTCCGTCATACCGTAGGCAATCTGCACTTCGCTCATGTGCATTTCGCTGATGACCCGGCGCATCACCTCGATAGGACAAGTTGCGCCCGCCATGATCCCGGTACGCAGGCTCGACAGGTCGAAGCCGGCACGCTGAGGTTGATCGAGCATGGCGATGAACATGGTCGGTACGCCGTACAGCGCAGTGGCCTTTTCTTCAGCGACAGTGCCCAGGGTCAGCAACGGATCGAACGCGTCGTTCGGGTAAATCATCGTACTGCCATGGGTGATGCAGCCAAGATTGCCCATGACCATGCCGAAGCAGTGATACAGCGGCACCGGGATCACCAGGCGATCGGCCGCCGTCAAGCCCAGGCTTTCGCCAACCATGTAACCGTTGTTGAGAATGTTGTAGTGACTGAGGGTCGCGCCCTTGGGAAAACCGGTGGTGCCAGAGGTGTACTGGATATTCACCGCCTGGTCGAAATGCAGGCTTTCCTGACGCTCGCGCAATTGTTCAGGAGACACGCTGCCAGCCAGATCCGTCAGTTGCGACCATGGCAGGAAACCGCTGGGCGGCTGCACATCCAGGCTGATCACGCCGCGCAACTCCGGCAACCGCTCGCTGAGCAATTTGCCGATGGACTGCTCTGCCAGTTCCGGCACCAGGCCCTGCACCATGGCGTGATAGTTCGAGGTCTTGAAGGCCCCGGCACACACCAGCCATTGGCAGCCGGATTGCTTCAACACGTATTCGAGTTCGGAACTGCGATACGCCGGATTGATGTTGACCAGGATCACGCCGATTTTCGCGGTAGCAATTTGGCTGATGCACCACTGCGCACAGTTCGGCGCCCAGATACCGAGGCGGTCCCCGGCTTGCAGCCCCAGCGCCAGCAGTGCCCTGGCGTGCAGGTCCGCGGCCTCGGCCAATTGCTGCCAGGTGTAACGCAGCTGTTGATGGCGCACCACCAGCGCCTCCCCGTCCGGGTACTGCGCAACCGTGTTGTCGAACGCTTGGCCGATGGTCATCGCCAGCAAGGCTTTGTCCTGGGAACCACGGGTGTAACTGCGTTGCGGGCTTGCACTGGGTTGATCCATGACGACCCCTATTGTCTTTATTTTGTAGGAGCGAGCTCGCTCGCGAAGAACGTCAAGGCACCGCGTTTAGCCAGACAACACGGGTTATCGTTGACGTCCTTCGCGAGCAAGCTCGCTCCTACAGAATCACTCAAGTTGACGTTTACGTAAAGGGTGATTGACAGCCATTCGTCACAGGCTTACGTTAACGTAAAGGTGAGAACCCACTGACAGTCTCACCAACCGACAAAAAAGCCAAAAGGTGACCCATGAGCTATCCATCCCTGAACTTTGCCCTCGGTGAAACCATCGACATGCTGCGCGATCAGGTTCAGTCCTTCGTCGCCAAGGAGATCGCCCCGCGCGCCGCTCAGATCGACATCGACAACCTGTTCCCCGCCGACCTGTGGCGCAAATTCGGTGACATGGGCCTGCTGGGCATTACCGTGCCGGAAGAGTACGGCGGTGCCGGCCTGGGTTACCTGGCCCACGTGGTGGCCATGGAAGAAATCAGCCGTGGCTCGGCTTCGGTGGCGTTGTCCTACGGCGCGCACTCCAACCTGTGCGTCAACCAGATCAACCGTAACGGCAACCACGAGCAGAAATCCAAATACCTGCCGAAGCTGATCAGCGGCGAGCACATCGGCGCTTTGGCCATGAGCGAACCGAATGCCGGTTCCGACGTGGTGTCGATGAAACTGCGTGCCGATAAACGCGGCGACAAGTACGTGCTCAACGGCAGCAAGACCTGGATCACCAACGGTCCGGACGCCAACACCTACGTGATCTATGCCAAGACCGACCTGGAAAAAGGCCCTCACGGCATCACCGCCTTCATCGTCGAGCGCGACTGGAAAGGCTTCAGTCGCAGCAACAAGTTCGACAAGCTCGGCATGCGCGGTTCAAACACCTGCGAGCTGTTTTTCGATGACGTCGAGGTGCCGGAAGAAAATATCCTCGGCGTGCTCAATGGCGGCGTGAAAGTGCTGATGAGCGGCCTCGACTACGAGCGTGTTGTCCTTTCAGGTGGCCCGACCGGGATCATGCAGGCGTGCATGGACCTGATCGTGCCGTACATCCACGACCGCAAGCAGTTCGGCCAAAGCATCGGCGAATTCCAGCTGATCCAGGGCAAGGTCGCCGACATGTACACCCAACTCAACGCCAGCCGCGCCTACCTGTATGCCGTGGCCCAGGCTTGCGAGCGCGGCGAGACCACGCGCAAGGACGCCGCCGGCGTGATCCTCTACAGCGCCGAACGCGCTACGCAAATGGCCCTCGACGCGATCCAGATTCTCGGTGGCAACGGCTACATCAATGAATTCCCGGCCGGCCGTCTGTTGCGTGACGCCAAGCTGTACGAAATCGGCGCGGGCACCAGTGAGATCCGTCGCATGCTGATCGGTCGCGAACTGTTCAACGAAACCCGCTAAACGGAGCTGCACATGGCTACCCTGCATACCCAGCTCAACCCCCGTTCAGCGGAATTCGCCGCCAACAGCGCAGCGATGCTCAAGCAGGTCGACGCGTTGCACACCCTGCTCGCCCAAGTGGCGCAAGGTGGCGGCCCGAAGGCTCAGGAACGCCATACCTCGCGGGGCAAACTGCTGCCCCGCGAGCGCATCAACCGCTTGCTGGATCCAGGTTCGCCGTTTCTGGAAATCAACCAACTGGCGGCGTACGAGGTGTATGGCGAAGACGTACCCGCTGCTGGCGTAATTGCCGGGATCGGCCGTGTGGAAGGCGTCGAGTGCATGATCGTCGCCAACGACGCCACGGTCAAAGGTGGCTCGTATTACCCGCTGACGGTGAAAAAGCACCTGCGCGCCCAGACCATCGCCCAGCAGAACCGTCTGCCGTGCATCTATCTGGTGGATTCTGGCGGCGCCAACCTGCCGCGTCAGGATGAAGTGTTCCCGGACCGCGAGCACTTCGGACGAATCTTCTTCAATCAGGCCAACATGAGCGCCATGGGCATCCCGCAGATTGCCGTGGTCATGGGTTCCTGCACCGCTGGCGGCGCGTATGTGCCGGCCATGGCTGATGAAGCGATCATGGTCCGCGAACAAGCCACCATCTTCCTCGCCGGCCCGCCGCTGGTGAAAGCCGCGACGGGTGAAGTGGTCAGTGCCGAGGACCTCGGCGGGGCCGATGTGCACTGCAAGATTTCCGGTGTGGCCGACCATTATGCCGAGAGCGATGAACACGCCCTGGCACTGGCACGCCGCAGCATCGCCAACCTCAACTGGCGCAAGCAAGGTGAGGTTCAGCAACGCACGCCGATCGCCCCGCTCTACAGCAGTGACGAGTTGTACGGCGTGGTCCCGGCCGACGCCAAGCAGCCGTTTGACGTGCGCGAAGTGATTGCGCGGCTGGTGGACGGATCGGTGTTCGACGAGTTCAAGGCGCTGTTCGGAACGACGCTGGTCTGCGGTTTTGCTTACCTGCACGGTTACCCGATCGCGATCCTCGCCAACAACGGCATCCTCTTCGCTGAAGCGGCGCAGAAAGGCGCGCACTTCATCGAACTGGCGTGCCAGCGCGGCATCCCGTTGCTGTTCCTGCAGAACATCACCGGTTTCATGGTCGGGCAGAAGTACGAAGCTGGCGGTATCGCCAAGCACGGCGCGAAACTGGTGACCGCCGTGGCCTGCGCCAAGGTGCCGAAGTTCACCGTGATCATCGGCGGCAGTTTCGGTGCTGGTAACTACGGCATGTGCGGTCGCGCCTACGATCCGCGCTTCTTGTGGATGTGGCCGAATGCGCGCATAGGCGTGATGGGCGCCGAACAGGCGGCCGGCGTGCTGGTGCAGGTCAAGCGCGAACAGGCCGAGCGCAGTGGCCATGGTTTCAGCGCCGAACAGGAAGCCGAGATCAAGCAACCGATCCTCGACCAGTACGAAGAACAGGGGCACCCCTACTATTCCAGCGCGCGTCTGTGGGACGACGGTGTCATCGACCCGGCACAGACCCGCGACGTACTGGCCCTGGCCTTGTCCGCGTCGTTGAACGCGCCAATCGAACCGAGCCGCTTCGGCGTGTTCCGGATGTGATCCGACCTCTGTAGGAGCGAGCTTGCTCGCGATAGGCGTTAACGATAACGCGGGGCATCAGGTAGCCAGCGTCGGTTGAGCGTTCATCGCGAGCTTGCTCGCTCCTACAGAAGAACAGAGTTGTGGAGACGGACAATATGAGCGACTTCAACACCCTCGAACTGCTGACCGACCCCCGTGGATTTGCCACGCTGTGGCTCAGCCGTGAAGAAAAGAACAACGCCTTCAATGCCGAAATGATCCGCGAACTGATCCTCGCCCTCGACAAAGTCGCCAGCGATGCCAGCCTGCGGTTCCTGATTGTGCGCGGTCGCGGCAGGCATTTCAGCGCCGGCGCCGACCTGGCCTGGATGCAGCAATCGGCCGAGCTCGATTACGCCACCAACCTCGATGACGCCCGGGAACTGGCGGAATTGATGTACAACCTGGCCAAGCTGAAGATTCCGACCCTGGCCGTGGTGCAAGGCGCAGCCTTTGGCGGCGCGTTGGGCTTGATCAGTTGCTGCGACATGGCCATCGGTGCCGATGATGCACAATTCTGCCTGTCGGAAGTGCGCATCGGCCTGGCACCCGCGGTAATCAGCCCGTTCGTGGTGCAAGCCATTGGCGAGCGCGCTACACGTCGCTATGCCCTGACCGCTGAACGCTTCGGCGGGCAACGGGCACGGGAAATCGGATTGTTGTCGGAGAGCTATGCAGGTGCCGAACTGGAACAGAAAGTCGATCAATGGATCGACAACCTGCTGCTCAACAGCCCTGCCGCGATGCGCGCCAGCAAGGACCTGTTGCGCGAAGTCGGCGACGGCTCACTGACCCCGGCATTGCGCCGTTACACCGAAAACGCTATCGCCCGCATCCGCGTCAGCCCCGAAGGCCAGGAAGGCCTGCGCGCCTTCCTGCAAAAACGTCCGCCGAGCTGGCAAGCACAAACCACCAAGGAGCCCCGTTGATGAGCGCACCAGTCCTCACCACCCTGCTGGTGGCCAACCGTGGCGAAATCGCTTGCCGGGTAATGCGTACCGCCAAGGCCCTGGGCCTGACCACCGTGGCCGTGCACAGCGCCACCGACCGTGACGCCCGGCACAGCCGTGAAGCTGACATTCGAGTTGACCTCGGCGGTAGCAAGGCCGTCGACAGCTATTTGCAGATCGACAAACTGATCACCGCCGCCAAGGCCAGCGGCGCCCAGGCGATTCACCCCGGCTATGGTTTCCTGTCGGAGAACGCCGGGTTCGCCCGCGCCATCGAAGCGGCCGGCCTGATTTTCCTTGGCCCGCCCGCCTCGGCCATCGATGCCATGGGCAGCAAGTCCGCCGCCAAAGCCCTGATGGAAACCGCTGGTGTGCCACTGGTGCCCGGTTATCACGGCGACGCCCAGGACCTGGAAACCTTCCGCGCCGCCTGCGAACGCATCGGCTACCCGGTGCTGCTCAAGGCCACGGCCGGGGGCGGTGGCAAAGGCATGAAAGTGGTCGAGGACGTCAGCCAATTGGCCGAAGCCCTGGCCTCGGCCCAGCGTGAGGCGCAATCGTCGTTCGGCGACTCGCGGATGCTGGTTGAGAAATACCTGCTCAAGCCACGTCACGTGGAAATCCAGGTCTTCGCCGACCAGCACGGCAACTGCCTGTACCTCAACGAACGCGACTGCTCGATTCAACGTCGTCATCAGAAAGTCGTCGAAGAAGCACCGGCGCCGGGCCTGAGTCCGGAACTGCGGCGCGCCATGGGTGAAGCCGCCGTACGCTCGGCGCAGGCCATCGGTTACGTCGGTGCCGGCACCGTGGAGTTTTTGCTGGATGCGCGCGGCGAGTTCTTCTTCATGGAAATGAACACCCGCCTGCAGGTCGAACACCCGGTCACCGAAGCCATCACGGGCCTCGACCTGGTGGCTTGGCAGATTCGCGTGGCACGCGGCGAAGCGTTGCCGATGACTCAAGACCAGGTGCCGCTGGTGGGGCACGCGATCGAAGTGCGGCTGTATGCCGAAGACCCGGGCAATGATTTCCTGCCGGCGACCGGTCGCCTGGAGCTGTATCGCGAATCCGCCCAAGGGCTCGGCCGTCGAGTGGACAGCGGCGTTGAAGAAGGCGATGAAATTTCGCCATTCTACGACCCGATGCTCGGCAAGTTGATTGCCTGGGGTGAAGACCGTGAACAGGCGCGCTTGCGCCTGCTGAGCATGCTCGACGAATTCGCCATCGGCGGGCTGAAGACCAACATCAATTTCCTGCGGCGCATCATAGGCCACCCCGCATTTGCCACTGCCGAACTGGATACCGGCTTCATTCCGCGTTATCAGGAACAGTTGCTGCCGACCCCAGAGGAACTCAGCGAGGATTTCTGGCAAGCCGCCGCCCAGGCGTTCGCCCAGAGCCAGCCCCATGCAACCCGCGCCGATGACCGGAGTTCGCCGTGGGCTGCACCTAACGGGCTGCGTGCCGGCTTGCCGAGAGAAATCACTCTTCACCTGAGTTGTGAAGGTCAGGACCGTGCGCTGACGCTGGGCGACATCAATGCCCATAGCGCTCGGCTCAAGGGCGAGCAACTGCTGACCGAGCACGAAGGCGTGCGCCGTCAGCACCGCGCAATACGCCGTGGCGACTATGTGTATTTGCAGTGGGATGGCGAGTTGCGCCGCATCGAGTCTTACGACCCGATCAGCGCCGTCGAGGCCAGCCACAGCCATCAGGGCGGGCTGACCGCTCCCATGAACGGCAGCATCGTCCGGGTACTGGTAGAGGCCGGGCAATCGGTCGAGGCCGGGGCGCAATTGGTGGTACTGGAAGCGATGAAGATGGAGCACAGCATCCGCGCGCCCCATGCCGGGGTGATCAAGGCGCTGTATTGCCAGGAAGGCGAAATGGTCAGCGAAGGCAGTGCGCTGGTCGAACTGGAAGAAGCGTGAAATGAAGATCGGTCCTACGCATCGCGAGGACCGATCTGATCAGAACCTGGCTGTTGCCTGAACCACAACACCGATGATTCGACACTCTTCGGTGTACAAAGCTTTCGGATATGTCGGATTGAGCGGGACCAGATAACGCTGCCCGCCCTCTTCGATGAGTTTGCGGAACGTGGCTTCGGTGCTGCCCGGCCACTGGGCAATGACCAGTTTGCCAGGCGCGACGTCCACCGCGGGGTCCACCAGGATCAGCATGCCTTCCGGGATGCTGATGCCATTGGGTGCGGTCATCGCATCGCCTGTTACTCTCAACCAGAATGCCGGCCCCCGGGCGTGGTAATCGGACAGTTCAAATTGCCCTTTTCCGTACACCGGAACCTCGCCGTCACGCACTTCGGCAGGTTCGCGCCAGTCACTGACCGGGTAGCGAAAGTACGGATTGTACTTCTGTGTCAGGGTGATTTCGTCGTCCGTTGACGCCTGCGGCTCCCGGATCACCAGCGCTACTTCGAGAAACTCAAGGCCCAGCGCCCGCAGCACACGGTTCATGTCTTCGATGCCGGGTTCACGACGTTTGTTGAGCCAGTGGCCAATGCCGCCCTGGGACATCCCGAGGCGCTCGGCGAGTATCTCTTGAGTGATTTTGAGTTCACTCATCTTGGCCTTGACCAATTCAATCCATTTATCCATGTGCGGCACGATACGTGGGCGACTCCAGCCATCAAAACACAAAATGTAGTATTTAAATTGTCGTCACAAATACAGTTCGTATTAGGATCGGTTCACGGATCTGAATCTAACACGGAGCTTGCCATCGCCATGAACCAACCTACCAATGACCTGCCGGACATGCACATCGACACCACCTTTACCTCGCCCCTGGACTCAGCGGCGGCACAACGCGCGCTGGACTATTACTTGAAACCAGCTGTTTCGGAGGGAGTGGCCGAGCCGCGTTTTTTTGATGTAAACCGCAATATCAGCGGCGAAGAGGCGCTGGTCCATGCCCTGGGCCTGTTGCGCTGTGCTGCCGCCACCGCGTACGAGTCCGCCAATCACCTGCAAGGCGCAAGCCGCGACCTGGCATTTTCGACGGTGCACATGATCGACATGGCCAAGGCGATGGTCGATCGATCGCTGGAGAAGTATGAAAACGGTTGAGGTGAGAAGACAAATCGAGAGGGCAGGAAAGAATTTTCCTGTCGCGCAGGTAAAAACGTTTGACTTGCAAACGAGAATGATTATTATTGCATCAACTGGTCGAGAGATCAGTCGATGGACCAGGTGACCTTAGGTCGGTCTCCTGGACTATCTCCTCATCAGGCTAATCACGGTTTTTGACCCGGCTTTTTGCCGGGTTTTTTTTTGCCAGTTTTTCTGGCTTTGGCTTCAGGCTAATGAAGTTTTTGGGTGCCGCAAATTCGATGGCGCGGATGGCATCAAAAGAATTCCAGTTGGCAAGAGAAGCCCGGCATCATTGGTTCATACCAGCGACAGATAGCACTTGAGAATCAATCGCATAGCCTCTAAGCTGCGGCGGCGTCAAGGAGGACGCCCCCACCCTCGCACCCCGCAATTCCCCTCGGTTTCACCCCACTCTTGCGTGTAAAGTAGCCACCATAAAAATCATATTCAGGATCCGATTATGGCCGTGGCTAAATCTTCTTTCGACATCAGTGCCAACTTCGACAGCGGCAATATCCAGGTAATCGATGTCAGCGACCCGCTCAAGCCCCTGCTGGCGATCCGCCCCGATACCAAGAGCAACCATTTTCAATGGTTCCACTTCAAGGCCAGCGGCCTGCATGTCGGCCAGGAGCACTGGTTTCGCCTGAACAATGCCAGCCAATCCTCCTATAACAAGGCCTGGGCCGGCTATCAGGCGGTGGCGTCCTACGATCACGTCAACTGGTTCCGCGTACCGACCATTTTCGAAGGCGACTGCCTGCGCTTCAGCCTCGAAGCCGAGCAGACCCACGCCTGGTTCGCCTACTTCGAACCCTACAGCCGTGGTCGCCACGACTGGCTGATCGAGCAGGCGCTTACCAAGGCTGGCACCGAACTGCTGGCCACCGGCAAGAGTGTCGAAGGTCGCGACATCCAGCTATTGCGCAAAGGCACCGGGACTGAAGGCCAGCGCAAAGTGTGGATCATTGCCCAGCAACATCCGGGCGAGCACATGGCCGAGTGGTTCATGGAAGGCGTGATCGAACGCCTGGAAAGAAACGACGACCCAGTGCTGAACAAACTGCTGGCCAGCGCCGACCTGTACCTGGTACCGAACATGAACCCGGACGGCGCCTTCCACGGACACCTGCGCACCAACGCCATGGGCCAGGACCTGAACCGCGCCTGGCAGAACGCCAGCCAGGAAATCAGCCCGGAGGTCCTGTTCGTTCAGCAACAGATGGAAAAATATGGCGTCGATATGTTCCTCGACGTCCATGGTGACGAGGAAATCCCTCATGTGTTCACAGCTGCTTGCGAAGGCAATCCAGGTTACACACCGCGGATCGAAAAACTCGAAGAACACTTCCGCAACCACCTGAAACACACCACAAAGGATTTCCAGACCAAACACGGCTACACCCGCGACGAGCCGGGTCAAGCCAACATGACGCTGGCCTGCAACAGCGTGGGCCAGAAGTACGATTGCCTTTCGCTGACCCTGGAAATGCCGTTCAAGGATCACGATGATCATCCGAACCCGTTGACGGGCTGGTCAGGCAAGCGCTCGAAGCAGCTGGGGAAGGATGTGTTGACGACTATGGCGGATGTCGTCGATAGCTTGCGCTAGTTGGCTTAACGGTGACATGACCTGACAAGATCATGTCACTCTCCTGAGTTTTACGGCCTTGTAACGACTGAATTACTTGGCCGTGAAACCATTCCAATAAAGCTGACCGCCTTAACAAAGTACAGAGCCGACCCTGAGATATTAGCTGCGGCAAACGTTAACGTCGTACTGTCTCCAATTTTTTTGGGCACGGGGCTCCCGGTATCTTTCACGCTGTATATTTCATATCGAACTGCTTTAGGTGATGCGCTCCAGCTAAAAGTAATCGTGCTAGCGGTTGACCCGACTTTGGCAAAATTTGCTGGCGCTATTGGTGGGGATTGGGGTGGAGCGTAAGAGGATAGCCGCACAGCATTTTCGTGCCATACACGCGCTGTATCCGCAGTGATAGCATCCCCACGTGGCAAACCGAATTCATCGCTCAGAGCAGGTGTTGAATAGTACCCGGTTGACTGTCCACACAAAATCGTAGAAGTCTTCCCATTGTTATACCCAAACCGGTAATTGGCTGCGCCATCGGTGTTGCAATGAGAACTTCCAGCATTGTGACCAACCTCATGCCTATACGTGTTGATGCTATGCGCCCATCCAATACCCGCACGTCCTTTTATATACCCCCAACCTAGCGCCGTATCCTCCGGAGTTGAATTAAAAAAACCATAAATCATGTCAGGTACGAATTGGGCCATGCCTGCAGAAAAAATCGTTGTTAACTGCCCCAGGGTTCCTGTCGTTGTCGGGTAGTTCTGCTCCACTACCTGAACTCCAACCAATCTAAGTGAAACGTTGGAGACGAGGGAGATTCGCAAGGCTAAATTAACAGACTCTATTTGTGATAACGCATGGGCCATCACATCCCCGCCTACTCGTTCAACCGCCGCACGAGAATAACCCAACAAGACATCAACAATTTTTGGCTCTTCGCTGGCTGAGTTTACCGACTCTGTGGCAACTTTTTCATCGGGACTCGGAATGCCGTCTTCGACCGCTGGATCAAAATAAGGCTCAGGGCTAAACGTACTTGATCCTTGTTGGTTTACTAAAAACAGTCCGCTCTTACCTGGCCTATTAACTAACGCTACAAGACCTCCCTCTACCGAGCGAACCGTGACCAATGAACCCTCGGATTTGTCTGGCAACCGCAGCTTGCCGCTCTCCACGGTATAACCATCAATGACCTTTGAACTCGAACGTTCGAAAACCGCCGGAGCAATCAAATCCGCATACAACTCTGCTGTCGATTTACTCGCAACATTCTCGATAATCTGGCGTTTCGGTTCCACGGAATCAGTCGCCGGCGGATGCGCACAGGCACCGAGTATCACAGCCAAGCACACTAACGACAGCCCGGAAAAAGCGCGTCGTATGGAACGCACACCTGCAGTCTTGAACATGCTTCGTCTCCCTGAATAACACGATCAGTGCTGTTCGACTGACCTCGTCCGGGGCCACTGCAGTCTTTGAACATTGAACGTGCTTTTTCAGGGGAGCGAAACTGTCAAAGTTGACAGGTCAACGAGCCACCTTCAGCAAAAACCGGCTCGCAGTCTTTGAAATCACCCGCGATCCTTACCCCGCAACATGCTGTCCAGCACATCATCCCGCCGCACCCAGCCGTGAAACAACGCGGCCGCCAAATGCAGCAACACGGTCAGAAACAGCAGATACGCCAAATACCCATGAGCCTTGCGCAAAAACGCAAACAGCTGCGCGTCCGCCGGCACGATCGATGGTAACTGCAGCGAACTGCTGAGCATCACCGGTTCGCCCGACGCCGAAATCATCGTCCAGCCCAGCAGCGGCAAGACCAGCATCAAGGCATACAGCAATACATGCGAGGCCTTGGCCGCCATCGCTTGCCAACCCGGCAAATCCGCCGGCAGCGGTGGTTGCGTGGTGGAGAACCGCACCACCAGCCGCACGATCACCAGCAGCAAAATCGCGACACCCAAAGGTTTGTGCAGATTGATCAGCCATTCATGCCGTTCGGACACCGAGGCGACCATGCCGGCACCGATAAACAACATGGCGATGATCATCAGTGCCATCAGCCAGTGCAGCAGTCGCGCCAATGGAGCGAAGTGGTTGGGTTGAGTGCTCATTGCTGGGCCTCCTGTTTGGCGGCGGGCAACTGGCTGACTTCGCTGGTGCGACGCAGGTAGGAATTGGCGTAACCGGCTGAACGAGCGGCGAGCAACGGGTCGTCGGACCCTTCGATGCCGGCGGGTAAAACCAGCGGGTCGTAATTGATGTCACGGCATTCGCCATTGAGTTGCGGCTGGGTTTTTTCCAGCACCAGCGTGCCTGCGTTCAACACTTTGCGCCCTTCAGGCCAGGCTTTGCTGGCGTCGTTCACGGGATCGCCGGGATTGGCCAGGATGATATTCAACTGCCAACGCAACGGTCCTGCGGCTATACGCTGAACCAGGTCTTTCTCCAGAAAGTCGCTGCCCTCGGGCGCCATGGCACCCGACGCATCCTGCGCTACCGGCACCATGCTCCAGCGCACAGCCTGGCGTTGTCCGGCAGCGTTCACCAGATAAAACGCGTTGACGCTGTTATAGGTCTCGGTGACGTAACTGGCTGACGGTTTGGCGGTCTTGATCCAGGCCAGAAAGGGTGCAGCTTCCGGATGCGCACCGAAAAACGCCGGAACCGCGGTCGGGTTCGGCTTGCCCGTAGCCGGGTCCGGCGACTGCGCCTGCTGCAATTGATAGAACGCCTCGGGCGTGCCCACCGGGAACACCGGCATGCTGTTCATCCCCGTGCGCCACTGCTGGCCGTTGGCCTGGGTGAAGCGCAAGGCCATGCTGCGGATCGGCACGGCACTGTCCGGAGCATAAGGATTGCCGGCCGGCAAGGCGAAACGTCCGACCACCGGCGTCCGAGCTTCGTTGAACACCTGGGCGGTGGAATAGCTGCGCGCCTCACCGCTGCTCTCGAAATGCCCGATCACGCACACGCCTTTGGAATGGTTGCGACGGAAACCCGGATGCACGCCGTTGTTGGTTTCCAGCACGTTGATCAGTTTCTTCGGAGTCAGGCGCTGTGGGTCAAAGGTGCCGTTGACGTAGGCAAACGCCCCAGCCAAGGCGGCAACGACCACAGCAATGCCAGCCAGACGCAACGTCAGGCTTGCCGCACTCAAGGGTGGCCGGGTTGGCGGTGATGATCGATCTACCATGAAAGACTCCAGGGCCATCGGCCACAAGTGAGAAGAATCAAGCAGACGAACCGCATGCAGGTTTATTCCCACGCGCGATATTTATTTTTTCTGACGTGGAATAACCTCCGGTACCGGACGTCTTCCTAGTCCCAAGCGTAGTGACTAGTCAGAACTTCATGAACGATATCGACGAACAACTGAGGGAAATCATTCCAGGATTGCGACGGTTCGCCGTGTCGTTGACGCGCAACACCAGCAGCGCTGACGACCTGGTGCAGGCGAGCCTGGAGCGGGCACTCTCGAGTTGGGCTGGCAAACGCGCCGAGGGCGACTTGCGCGCCTGGCTGTTCTCGATTCTCTATCGGCAGTTTCTCGATGCCCACCGTCGCTCCCGGCGCTATGCGCGCATGCTCGAATTCTTCACCGGGCGTGACGATGCCCAGCCCTCGGTGGAGCGCACCGTGATTGCCCAATCGACCCTCAACGCCTTCGACCGGCTGCCCACCGAGCAGCGCGCGCTGCTGCTCTGGGTGTCGGTGGAAGGTTTGAGTTACAAAGAGGTCGCCGAGATTCTCGACGTACCCACCGGCACCGTGATGTCCCGCCTGTCCCGGGCTCGCCAGGCCCTGCGCCAACTCAGCGATGGCGAAATCAACCGCCCTTCCCTGCGGAGACTCAAATGATCAGCATGCCCCCCAGCGAGCGTGACCTGCACGCCTACGTCGACCACCAACTGAGCGACGCCGACCGACGCCAGGTGGAGACTTTTCTGGCCGGTAACCCGCAGATGGCCGCGCAAGTATGCGCCTGGCAGCAGGATGCCCAGACACTGCGCGCAGCGCTGAGTGGTGCCTTGCAACAACCCTCGAACCCGGACCTGGATCCGGCGGTTATACGCCAGCGCCTTAAACGCCAATCCCGTAGACACCTGGCCAGTGCCGCGGTGTTGTTCATCGCCGTCAGCGTCGGCGGTGTCAGCGGCTGGCAAGCGCGGGAGATGACACTGGCGAGTCCCCAGCTTCCAATGACCGATGCGCTGCAGGCTTATCGCCTGATTGCCCAGCAAGGCCTCCTGCCGGCGGATTTCAAAGTCGGCGACGACGGTGACATGCAAGGCTGGCTCGACCGCTACTTCACACAGGCCAACCGCCTGCCCGACCTTTCGGATGCCGGTTTCAAACCGGTCAGCGGGCGCCTGCTGAGCACCGAGCAAGGCCCGGCGGCGATGGTGGTCTACGAGAACCAGAGCGGGCAGAAAATCAGTTTCTACGTGCGCCCGCCAGGGCCGAAAAACTTCCTGCTGCCCAGGGGCAGTCGCAGTGATGGCGAGTTGCAGGCCGAGTACTGGTCGGGAAGTGGCTACAACTATGCGATGGTCAGCCCGGCGGATACACCGGCGGCGCGGATGCTCAAACAGACCACTCAATTCTGATCGCCATCCAGCTGCTTTTTTTTGTGGGAGTTTGCGGTGTTCCTTTAGAGCCCAGTGACGGTGGCCCGGAATATTCCGACACTGCTGGAAGCAGATTCCCTGCTCTGGTTACACTATGGCGCCGCAGCACAAAGAGCCTGCCCGTACACCAGAGGTGATATCCCAGTGGCCGTTCGACCGCCCAGCCGTTCGCGAATCAAATCGCGCTGGCAAACGTTGCATCGCCTTCTCGGCAAGGCACCGGCAGCCGGTAGCGCCGCGACAGGCCAAGTCATCCACGACTACTTTCGCCATCAGGCCCATGCACAGGGCTACACCCTCAGTCACAGCCAACAGCGGGTGATCGACTGCATGGCCCGGCATGCCTGCATGCTGATGGGCACTGCGGCGAAAACCCTTCCCGGTCTTTATCTGCATGGTGCCGTGGGGCGCGGCAAAAGCTGGCTGCTCGACGGGTTTTTCCGGGCCATTCCCCTCGCGCAAAAACAACGTCTGCATTTCCATCAGTTTTTCGCTCAGCTGCACCAGAGCATGTTCAAGCACCGCGATCAGGCCGACGCACTGGCGATCACCCTCGATGAACTGCTCAGCGATTGCCGGGTGCTGTGTTTCGATGAGTTCCATGTGCACGACATCGGCGATGCGATGCTTATCACCCGGTTGTTCAAGGCACTGTTCCAGCGCGGCATCCTGTTGCTGGTCACCTCCAATTATCCACCCGAAGGCCTGTTGCCCAATCCGCTGTACCACGCCCGCTTCAAACCGGCGATCGACTTGATCAATGCCCGCATGCAGGTGATGGAGGTCGGCGGGCCCCACGACTACCGCAGCCAGGCCCGAACCCATGCGCATCAGTTATTCACTCAAGGTCACTACGTCTGGCCCGCGAGCGTGGCGCAACGACAATCGCTGAACCTGCCCAGGCACAATGCCCCGCCTGTTTCGTTGTCGGTAGGTACCCGGCATTTGCGAGCACGTTTCTGCGAAGGGCGCGGCATCGGTTTTACCTTCACCGATTTGTGCGATCAGCCCACGGCGGTAATGGATTATCTGGAGCTGTGCCGCCAGTTCGACCGCTGGATCATCGATGAACTGCCACTGCTGGGCGATTGCACGATTGCCGCCCAGCAGCGTTTTATCAATCTCATCGACGTGCTGTACGACCAGGACAAGCACCTGACGTTGCTTGGGCAGCACTCATTGCGCGAAAGCCTGAGTGGCGATGCCATTGATCTGGCGCGCACGCGCAGCCGATTGGGACAACTGGTCGAGGTCAGCGAACCGGTCTGATCGATAGCTTTTTGTTGTATTGAGGGGCCTCTTCGCGAGCAAGCCCGGCCCCACATCTTTCCCGCTATCATGTCGCCCATTTCCAGGGCCCCCGCGCCCTCCTCTTGGTTAATGGCGAATCTGTTCATGCATACCCTTGCTCAATTGCGCGCCGGCGAGTTGTCGGGCATCACGCGGCTGGATCTGGCCGAAGACCTGACCGAGTTTCCCCGGGAGATCTTCGATCTGGCGGATTCGCTGGAAGTGCTCAACCTCAGCGGCAATGCTCTGAGCGCGCTGCCAGAGGATTTGCATCGCCTGACCCGTTTGCGCGTGCTGTTCTGCTCCGATAACCGTTTCACCGAGTTGCCGGCCTGTGTTGGCCAATGCGCTGCACTGACGATGATCGGCTTCAAGGCCAACCGTATCGCCCACGTGCCCGCAGCGGCACTGCCACCGCTGTTGCGCTGGCTGATCCTGACCGACAATTGCATCGAGACGCTGCCGAGCGCGTTGGGAGAGCGGCCATACCTTCAAAAGCTGATGCTTGCCGGTAACCGCCTGCAGGCATTGCCGGAGTCAATGCGCAATTGCCATCGGCTGGAGCTGATCCGCATCGCCGCCAACCAATTCACCGACTTGCCGCAATGGCTGCTGACGCTGCCGAGCCTGACCTGGCTGGCCTACGCCGGTAATCCGCTGGAAACCGAAGCCGATGCCGCCGCCCTCGATGCCACACCGCGCATTGACTGGTCGACATTGCACCTGGAGAAAAAACTCGGCGAAGGGGCGTCCGGAGTGATTCATCAAGCTGTCTGGCAACCGACCGACCAACCGGCCATGCCAGTTGCGGTGAAGCTCTACAAGGGCGAAATGACCAGCGATGGCTCGCCGCTGCACGAGATGAACGCCTGCATCACCGCGGGCCTGCACCCGAATCTGATTCGCGTCGAAGGGAGGATTGTCGATCACCCGCAACAAACCGCCGGGCTGGTCATGCAGTTGATCCCGCCGAGTTTTCGCAACCTCGCCAGCCTGCCGAGCCTTGCGTCGTGCAGCCGCGACATTTATGCCGAAGGCTTGCGTTTCAGTGCAGCGGTGGCGCTGCGCATTGCTTCGGGCATTGCCTCGGTGGCCGAACACCTGCACAACCACGGCATCACCCATGGCGATCTCTACGGGCACAATATTCTGTGGAATGAGCAGGGCGATTGCTTGCTGGGGGATTTTGGCGCGGCGTCGTTCCACGAGATTTCCGACAGCCTGGAAAGCCGCGCCTTGCAGCGGATCGAGGTGCGGGCGTTCGGGGTGTTGCTGGGCGAACTGCTGGAGCGGGTTAATTCGGGGTTGAGCGACGAACAGCGTGGGGTACTGGAAGATCTGGAACAGCGTTGCTGCCAGCCGCAAGTGCTGGTACGGCCGGGGTTCAGCGAAATCATGCGGCAATTGGAAAGTCTGTGACCGCTGCGCGGTCAATCGCGAGCAAGCTCGCTCCCACAGGGTAGCGCTAAACCTGTGGGAGATTGCTCCGGGCGGCGATCCGACGATGACGGCCTGCCAGACAACAGAGCCGTTATTGACACAAAGACTTAACCCGCCAACCCGACAAACATGTCCTGCACGTCGTCGTGGTTATCGAGGCCTTCGAGGAACGCTTCGACTTCCGCCATTTGCTCATCGCTCAGGCCGCTGACCGGGTTTTTCGGCTGGTAGCCCAGTTTGGCCGACAGGACGGTGAAGCCTTGTTCCGGCAGGGCTTTCTGTACCGCGTCGAGGTCGGTCGGCTCGGTCAGGAACAGTGTTGCACCGTCCTCACCCGGTTCGAAATCCTGCGCACCGGCTTCAATGGCGGCCATTTCCGGATCGGCGTCCGGGGTGTCCGGCGACGCTTCGATCATGCCGACGTGGTTGAAGTCCCAGGCCACCGAACCGGAAGCCCCCAGCTGACCCTTGCGGAACGCCACGCGGATTTCGGCGACGGTGCGATTGATGTTGTCGGTCACGCACTCAACGATCAACGGCACCTGATGCGGGGCGAACCCTTCATAGGTCACGCGATGGTATTGCACGGTTTCGCCCAGCAGGCCCGCGCCCTTCTTGATGGCACGATCCAGTGTTTCCTTGGGCATCGAAGCTTTCTTGGCCTGTTCAACCACCAGGCGCAAGTGCGCGTTGGTAGCTGTATCAGCGCCGTTGCGCGCAGCAATGGTGATTTCCTTCACCAGTTTGCCGAAGATCTTGCCCTTGGCATTGGCTGCCGCTTCTTTGTGTTTAACCTTCCACTGTGCGCCCATTTCTCACTCTCTTATCTGTGGCATCTGTGGCGCCGAGACATCTATTGGCCGACGCTTTGCACAAGTTTACCCGGCCTAAAGTTGGCAATCGACCAAAAAATCCCGACTTGCATCGACATCTTCACCAGCGGTTGTAGGGCAATTCGGAAATGTCGCTTTACCGTGCCCGCAATGCGCCGGGGTTTCGTACGCTTTGCACCCTACTCCACAGCGGTAGCGCGTTCGATGCACAACGACAAGGAAAGTCCCACCACTCTGACGCTTCTCGAAGACGACCTGAATTTCCAGGTGGTCCGGTTCAGTGGTCATGAAGCTCTCAACCAGCCCTATCGATTCGACATCGAGGTGATCGGGCTGGCACCAGCCCTGAACCTTGAGCGATTGCTGCACCAACCGGCGTTCCTCGAATTCGGCCACGATCAAGGCATTCATGGCGTGCTGGACAGCGCCAGTTGTGAACATCGAAGCGGGCACCGGGTCGCTTACAAGCTGCTGCTGGTGCCTCGTCTCCAGGTGCTGGAACAGCAACCATGCCGACGTATTTTCCAGCACGCCAGCGTGCCCATGATCCTGCGCCAATTGCTGGAGCAACATGGGTTGCCCGCCAGCAGTTATCGCTTTGAACTGGCAACCAGGCACTATCCCCTGCGACCTTTTTGCATTCAGTACGAAGAATCCGACCTGGCGTTGCTGCAACGGCTGTGCGAGGAAGAAGGCATTCACTATCACTTTGAGCATCAACGCGACGGCCATGTGCTGGTGCTGGCCGACGACAGCTTGAGCTTTCCCCAGGAGCCACTGCTCATGTCGATGAGCGGCGGCGCCCCCGGCGAACACCAGGAACCGGTGATCAGCGAACTGTTCCAGCGCCATGACGCCACACTCTCCCCTGTGCGTCCAGGCGCCAGGAATCCGGGTGCAGCGGACATCAGCGAAGGCGCAGCCAATCACTCGTTCGCCACGGCGAGGCACTGTCCCGCTGGCGAACAACAACATCGCGACCAGCTCAGCCGTCGACAACTGGAACGCCTGCGCTGCCGTCACCAGCAGATCCACGGTCAAAGTAGCCAGGGGGCATTACGCAGTGGCCGAATCCTGCAAGTGGCCGAGCACCCGCTGGCGAATTTCAATGATCAGTGGCTGGTTACCGAAATCCGCCATCAGGGGTGTCAGTCATCCATTCTGCTCGACGACACACCGGGCACGGCCTCGGGTTACCGCAATCAATTCAGCGCCATCCCCTGGTCGACGGTATTCAGGCCAGCGCTCAAACAACCCAGGCCGAATATCCCCGGGTATCAGCCCGGTCGCGTGTGCGGCCCGGTCGGGCAACCGGCGGCAGTGGACGAGGATGGCCGGGTTCAGGTGAACCTCTGGCCCGCCACGCAACCAGCCGCAGAAGAGTCCAACGGCCTGTGGCTACCGCTGGCACTGACCACCGCCGAGGACTGGATCGATCCGGCCCGCTTGCCCGTGGCTGGCAGCGAGGTACTGGTGATTTTCCTCGACAGTGACCCGGATCGCCCGGTGCTTTGTACGACCATGGGCCCTCGGCCACAACCTCACCGCCCTCGCCCGCATGAGCCCCGTGGCGATACCCGCCTGCTGTTCGACTGGCTGCTCACCCGCTCGGACCCTGCACCCTGACGCTCAACCCTTGTCAGCCTTGCCGGCTGCAGCAGCGAACTTCGCCAGACGCACGTCCAGATGCCGTGGCCGATGCCCGTGATCCTCCGCGCGCTCCTTGCGGCGGATGGCGTTGCGTACCATCAGCGAGCCGATATAGCGAATCGGCTCCGGCGGGAAAAAGCCCAGAGGGCCATTGACCAGCGGCGAACGGGTCCAGGGGTTGTCCAGGCCTTGAACCATCGACGCCAGAATCTGCCCGCCCATGTGGCAGGGGCCGACGCCGCTGCCGGAATAGCCGAAACCGTAAAACACATTGCCACTGGCGCTCATCTGCCCGAAAAACGGCAGCCCGGTCACCGATCGATCCGATGGACCGTTCCAGGTCGCCTCGACCTTGACGTCGGCAAACACCGGGAAAAAATCCGCGAGACTGCTCTGCAACAGGCCGGCATAAGGCGATGGCTGATCGAACACCGGTAGCATGCGCCCGCCATAGGCGAAGGTGTTGCCGCCCTTGCCGAGCATGATCCGGCCGTCCGGCGTGTTGTGGTAGTAGTGCACGAAAATCCGCGAATCGAGCACCGTGACGCCACTGGTCAGGCCGATTTCGTCGAGTAAATCCGGCCGAGGCTCGGTGATCAGCATGTCGCTGGAAACGATCGCCACGCTGCGTTCGAACTGAGGGAACGCCCGGGCCATCCAGGCGTTCATCGCCAGCACCACGCGGTCGGCGCGAATGGTGCCCTTGGGGGTTTGAATACCCGCCGGCCGGCCCTCCTCCAGCCCTGTCATCGCGGTATTTTCATGAATCCTCACCCCCAGTTGCAGGGCTACCCTGCGCAAGCCACGCACCAGTTTGCCAGGCTGGACACTGGCCGCGGACGGGGAAAACCAACCTTCCAGGTGTTTGCTGGAACCGGCCATGCGCTGCACATCGGCCACTGGCCGCTGGGTGAACGAGTTGATGCCGTTGCGCTCCAGCGCCGCGATCACAGCGTCGGTCGAGCCGACTTGAGCGCGATTGGTCGCGGTGTAGAGGGTGCCATCGAGGCGGTAATCGGCATCCACCCCATACTGTTCGCAGAAAGCGCCGATGGCATGGATGCTGCGCTCAGACTCCTTGACCAGACGCACGGCTTCTTCGACGCCGAACAAACGTTCGAGGGTGAAATACTTGGCCGACCACGACAACGCACAACCGCCATTGCGTCCACTCGCCCCGGCACCGCAGATGTCCGCTTCGATCAGCAGCACATCCAGTTCGGGGTTCTGCTCCTTGAGCATGATCGCGGTCCACAACCCGGTGTAACCACCGCCGACGATACAGACATCGGCGCGGGCGTCGCCTTCCAGTGGCGGACAGGTTTCGGATGCATCAGCCTTCAAGGCCTGGTCCAGCCAAAAGGGTCTCATGGGGTCAATCTCCGGTCAGTGGCCCACACGCCGGCCTGCCGCAGGTGCAGCAGGCGACGAGGGACAGGATTCAGGTACGCAGGGGTTTGATGGTCATCGCTTGATTGGGCACGTAGGCGAAGTGAGTGCCCAGGCCACCGGGGCGGCTGTTCCAGTGCGGAATCAATACCAGCGCCGAGAACATGGCGCAGCCGGCGAAGACGATGAACACGGTAACGGTGTCAAAGTAGCCAGGCAGCAGCCCGCCGAGAATCGCCCCGACCGAACCGCAGCCGTTGACGAAACCGGCTGCAGTGGCGCCGGCCTTGGCGGTGCCGAAGTCGATGGCGGCCGCGCCGCTGATCATCGAGTCCGGTCCGTAGAGGGTCAGGCCCATGACGAACAGCAGCGCCACCACCAGCAGCACACTGCCGGTTTGCAGGGCGCCCATGAAAAACGCCAGGGACACCGTCAGCGCCAACAGGCTGATCACGCAGGCCGGCATGCGCCGGGCGCCGAACAGTTTGTCCGAGGCCAGGCCAATCAGGATCGGCCCGAGCAACCCGGCCAGCTCGAACGCAGTCGGAATGATCGCCGCGCCGACCTTGCCTACCGAAGGCATCTGTTCGAAGACGATCACCGGTCCCCACAGCAGAATCGCGTAGCGGGCCGGCTTGAGCATGAAGTACGCCAATCCCAATACCAGCACCGTACGGTTGCGCAGGATTTCCTTCAAAGGCTCCCACATGCTGATTTTGCTTTGCGCCTCGGCTTGTTCGGCGGTCAGCTCAGGCTCCGGCTCCACCGCCGGCAAGCCGACGTCCTCCGGTTTGTTGCGTTGGAAAATAAAAAACAGCACGGCGACCAGCCCAACCACCGCCGCACTGGAAATGAACGCCGCATGCCAGCTGCCGATGAGCGTGTACGCCCACCAACCGGCAAACGGCGAGGCTACCAGACCGCCAAAGGCGTAGCAGGAACTCCACAGGCCCAATACCCGTCCGCGTTGCTCGGAGGGAAAGAAGCTGCCGAGGTTCTTGCACAGCCCCGACCAACCGGTGGACTGCGCCAGGCCTTGTATCAGCATGCAGGTAGCGAAAATCGGTAACGTTGCGAAGTTGCCCATCACCAGCGCCGCGGCGGCGGAAATCAGCAACCCGCCGAGCACCACAACTCGCGGGCCAAAACGGTCTGCGAGGATGCCCCAGGTGAACTGACCGACGGCGTAAGCCGTCAGGTAGATGGCGTCGAGGTTGGCCATGGCCATTTTGTCGAGCATGAAGGTCGGGTCTTCGCCAATACCGAGTTTGGCGACCGAGAATGCTTTGCGGGTGAAATAGAACGCGGCGTAGGCGAGCCAGGTGATCGCGAAGATCTGCACGCGCCAACGCTTGATGGTGCCGATGTGCTTGTTCATTGTGGTTCTGACCTCAGGGTGTGAGTGTGCCGGCAGAATTGGAAGAAAACGCCTGTGTTTTTATTGTTGAGCACTGCGATATCGCCCTGTCCCTACGGCGGATACCGGTCAGATGAGTCCTGTAGTTGCACGCACAGGCTCATGGCACCCGCTGCTGTTCGACTGACCAGTCAGCGGGGCTGAGGTGGATAAAAACAATTACTGATTAATAAGTGAAATCGATTTATCGTATTTCAAATATAAGTTCAGCTTGTTACTGGAGATTCCCATGTCGGTGTCCCACGCCCAGCTCAAAGCTTTCCACGCCGTGGCGGTCCATGGAAGCTTTACCAAGGCCGCCGAACGCCTGTTTCTGACGCAACCGGCGATTTCCGACCAGGTGCGCAAGCTCGAAGAGCGCTACGGTGTTTTGCTGTTTCACCGCAACAAACGCTCGGTGCGTCTGACCGATCTGGGCGAGCGCCTGTTGAGCGTTACCCAGCGGCTTTTTGTGATCGAGGCGGAAGCCCAGGAACTGCTTCAGGAATCCCAGGCCTTGCAGACCGGCAGCCTGATTCTGGCGGTGGATGCACCGGTGCACGTGCTGCCGCAGATTGCCCGGTTCTGCGAACGCTACCCCGGGATCAGCGTGAAGATCGAAACCGGCAACACCGATGAGTCGCTGTTTCGACTGTTCAACTATCAGGCCGACCTTGCATTGCTGGGCCGTGATGTCAGCGATGAACGCCTGATTTCACTGCCCCTGCGCAACGACCCGATGGTGGCGTTCGTGTCACGCAATCATCCGTGGGCCGACCGCGAATCCATCACCCTGGCGGACCTCGACGACACGCCACTGGTATTGCGGGAAATCGGTTCGGTGACCCGGCAGACGCTGGAGGAGGAAATGGCAGGTGCCGGATTTCGCATTCGGCCAGCGATTCAGGTTGAAGGTCGCGAGGCAGCTCGGGAGGCGGTGGTGGTGGGGATTGGCGTGGGCGTTGTATCGGCTGCCGAGTTTGGCGCGGATTCCCGTGTGTGTGCGCTGCCGATTGTCGATTGCAAGCGGCGGTTGACCGAGACGTTGGTGTGCTTGCGCGAGCAGAGTTCACGGCGGGTGGTGGCGACTTTTCTTGAGATGGTGCGCGAGAGTCTTGTGTAGGCAGGTCCGGCGCCATCGCGGGCAAGCCACGCTCCCACAGGTATTGGGTCGTACACAATATCGGCGAACGTGCATAAATCCCTGTGGGAGCGAGCTTGCTCGCGATGCAGGCAACTCGGTCTACCTGACGGGCGCCAACCCGAAAAACGCCTGAATCAAGCGCAAATCCCGCCGCCGCTCCATACAGCCAATCATGTGCCGGTTCACCAACCCCTCGCCAATGATCGGCACCGCCGCCACCCGTGGGTCGTGGCTGACCTCCACCGACGACACCACCCCCACCCCCAGTTCGGCGGCCACCGCCTCGGTCACCGCTTCGCGGCTGTCCAGTTCCAGCAACACCCGCGGACTGACCCTGGCCTGGGCGCAAGCCTCATCGAAGGTACGCCGGGTAATCGAACTCGGTTCGCGCAGCACCATGATCACCTGATCCAGTTCCTTGAGCTGCACACCTTTAGTCTTCTGCGCCCAAGGATGCCCGTCAGGCACCAGTGCGCAAATCCGCGATTCGTTCAGCGCCTGAAGATGCAGGCCCTTGCGCGGCTCGACCTCGGTCAGTACCGCCACGTCGGCATGCTCGGACAGCAGCGCCGCCAGGGTTTCCTGGGCGTTGCCCAGGCGCAGGTTCACCGTGATCCCCGGATAGTGTGCGCGCAGGCTGGCGAGCATTGGCATGACCATGTGCGGGCCGTCCGCCGCCACCTCCAGGCGCCCGGTCAGCAGTTGCCGGTTGGCTTCAAGCATCACCTGCGCCTCTTCGGCCAGGCCGAACATCGCCCGGGTGATGGCCGCCAGCTTGGTGCCCTCCTCCGTCAGCTCCACTCGGCGGGCGGTGCGGCGCAACAGGGTGATCTGGTAGTGCTCCTCCAGGGCCTTGATGTGCCCGGTAACCGCTGGCTGGCTGATAAACAACCGCGCCGCCGCCCGGGTAAAGCTGCCTTCGCGCGCCACGGCATCGAACGCGCGGAGCTGAAACAGGTTCATGAATAACCCTCACTGATGGCTGGCATAACAACAAACAATTTGATTGATATCACGGCAAATTGCAATTTAGGCCCCGTAGCTTCATCCCATCGATTGCGAGGACATGAGAATGAGTACTGCCGAACCCATCCTGCTCACCCCCGGCCCATTGACCACTTCGGCCCGCACCCGTCAGGCGATGATGATCGACTGGGGTTCATGGGATGACCGCTTCAATCAATTGACCGCCAGCCTCTGTGAGCAACTGCTGGCAATCGTCAACGGCGCCTCCACGCACCACTGCGTGCCCCTGCAAGGCAGTGGCACTTTCGCCGTCGAGGCAGCGATCGGCACGCTGGTGCCTCGGGACGGCAAGGTTCTGGTACTGATCAACGGTGCCTACGGCAAACGCCTGGCGAAGATCTGCGAAGTGCTGGGCCGCTCCTACAGCACCTTCGAAACCGCCGAAGACGAGCCGACCACCGCCGCCGACGTCGACCGCCTGCTGCGCGCCGACAACGGCATCACCCACGTCGCCCTGATTCACTGCGAAACCAGCACCGGTATCCTCAATCCGCTGCCGGAAATCGCCGACGTGATTGCCCGGCACGGAAAACGCCTGATCATCGACGCCATGAGTTCCTTCGGTGCACTACCGGTAGACGCGCAAGAGATTCCGTTCGACGCTCTGATCGCTGCCTCGGGTAAATGCCTGGAGGGCGTGCCGGGCATGGGTTTTGTCTTCGCTCGCAAAGAATCCCTGGCCAGCGCCGCCGGCAACTCGCATTCGCTGGCGATGGACTTGCAGGACCAGCACGCCTATATGGCCAAGACCGGCCAGTGGCGCTTCACCCCGCCGACCCATGTGGTCGCCGCGCTGCACGAAGCCCTGCTGCAATACAACGAAGAAGGTGGCTTGCCGGCGCGGCACGAACGCTACGCCGCCAACTGTCAGGCATTGATGGAGGAGATGGGCAAACTGGGGTTGCGCAGCTTCCTGCCGACGGCGATCCAGGCGCCGATCATCGCCACCTTCCATGCCCCGAAAGACCCGCGGTACCAGTTCAAGGAGTTCTACGAGCGGGTCAAGGCCAAGGGTTACATCCTCTACCCCGGCAAACTGACCCAGGTCGAAACCTTCCGCGTCGGCTGCATCGGCCATGTCAACCCGGCGCAAATGCGCAAAGCCGTGGCCGCGATTGGCGAGGTACTGCGCGAGATGGAAGTCCTCGACATCTAAACCACACCACATTCCCACAGAAAAGCTGAATTTCCGAATAGATCGATATCACAGGAATCCAAACGCCATGAACTACGCCAACCCAACCAAACTGCAAGCCGCCATCCTCGACTGGGCCGGCACCGTGGTCGACTTCGGCTCCTTCGCCCCGACGCAGATTTTCGTCGAGGCCTTCGCCGAGTTCGATGTCCAGGTGTCCATCGAAGAGGCCCGTGGCCCGATGGGCATGGGCAAGTGGGACCACATCCGCACCCTGTGCGATCTGCCGGAAGTTGCCGAGCGTTATCGCAAAGTGTTCGGCCGCACGCCGACCGACGATGACGTCACTGCCATCTACCAGCGTTTCATGCCGCTGCAGATCGAAAAAATCGCCGAGCACTCGGCGCTGATTCCCGGGGCACTGGAGACCATCGCCAACCTGCGCCAGCAAGGGATCAAGATCGGCTCCTGCTCCGGTTACCCGAAA
Organism: Pseudomonas sp. EU05-FHT14B02; assembly: GCF_058791055.1. Taxonomy (NCBI): domain Bacteria; kingdom Pseudomonadati; phylum Pseudomonadota; class Gammaproteobacteria; order Pseudomonadales; family Pseudomonadaceae; genus Pseudomonas; species Pseudomonas sp. EU05-FHT14B02. The sequence goes on from NZ_JBYTDD010000028.1 coordinate 46,383, forward strand.
CAGGTCATGGACAAGGTGGTCGAACTGGCCGCCACCAACGGTTACGTGGCCGACCACGTGGTCGCTACCGACGAAGTCCCGAATGGTCGCCCATGGCCCGCCCAGGCGCTGGCCAACGTCATCGCCCTGGGCATCGACGATGTCGCCGCGTGCGTGAAGATCGATGACACGGTGCCGGGCATTCTCGAGGGTCGCCGCGCCGGCATGTGGACCGTTGCGCTGATCTGCTCGGGCAACGCCCTGGGCCTGGACTACGAAGGCTATCGCGCCTTGGGCTGCGACCAACTGGACAGCGAGCGTAAGCGCATCCACGGGATGTTCGAAGGTTCACGCCCGCATTACATGATCGACACCATCACCGATCTGCCGGAAGTGATCGCCGACATCAACAAGCGCCTGGCCAACGGCGAAATGCCACAGTCGAGCTAAAAAACGCAACGCCCCCCCTGTAGGAGCGAGCCTGCTCGCGATGGTGTGTCAGATACATTGATGTCGACTGACACACCATCGCTAGCAAGCTCGCTCCTACAGTTTTTTCCGTCTGTTACCCGACCCAGAGCACACAGCGACCAATCGCCTCAGGCAAATCCGGTGAAACAGGATTACAGTTAACGCACACCGTCGGACAAGAACGGTGGCTTTAAACCGGACCTCTGAGGAACACCCTATGCCGTGGAAAAACTCCGAATCGCGCTACAGCACCGTATCGATCGCGCTGCATTGGCTGATGCTGGTCCTGCTGGTGCTGGTTTATGCCTGTATCGAGTTTCGCGGGTTCTTTCCCAAGGGCAGTGGCGGGCGCACGCTGATCGTCGAATCACATTTCATGCTCGGCCTGACCGTATTCGTTCTGGTCTGGCTGCGATTGTTCGCACGCAGCCTCGGCCCGGCACCGCAGATCTTCCCGGCCTCGCCGCACTGGCAAACGACGCTGGCCAGGCTGATGCACTGGGCACTGTACATTTTCATGATCGTCACGCCGATTCTCGGGTGGCTGGTCACCAGCGCCAAAGGCAATCAGGTGATGTTCTACGGTGTCGACCTGCCAATGCTGATAGCGGAAAACAAGGACCTGGCCAAAGAGCTCCAGGGCTGGCACGAACTCGGCGGCACTATCGGCTACTGGCTGATCGGCCTGCATGCCGTGGCCGGGCTGTATCACCATTATGTGGTGGGCGATAACACCTTGCTGCGGATGATGCCCAAGCGCGTGAACCGCGATCTCTCAGACCAATGAACTCCAATGTGGGAGCGCAGTACCGCTCAGTTTTCTGAACTCAGTCCCCGCCACCCCTGCAAACCGCCGGTGTGGACAAAGATCAGCCGCGTACCACGGGCGAACTTGCCCGCCTCCACTTGTTGCTTGAGGACCATGAGTGCCTTACCGGTGTACAGCGGCTCCAGGGGAATGCCGCTGGCCTGCCCGGTCTTTTCGATGAAGTCGAGCAGCTGTGGATCAACCTTGGCAAACCCGCCGCGACTGGCCTCGAACAGTTCATACACCACATCGACCACACCCGCTTCCTGCACGATCCTCTCGACCTGCTGCGCCACCCCGTGGTCATCAGGCACCGCCAGGGCACCATATACCGGATGATCCCCCGCCTCGGCCAGTACCAGACCGGCCAGGGTCGTGCCGGTTCCGCAGGCCAGCCACCAGCCGTCATAGTCACTCCAGCCCAAGCCCGCCAATTGGGTACAAACTTTGGCCCGCAATTGCATGCAACCTTCAGCACCGGGTAATCCACCTCCCCCTTCAGGCACTGGATGCAATGTCGGATAGCGGGTTTGCCAAGGTTGCCAGAAACCCGCTTCATGCCTCGCTCGATAGCCAGCGTAGCCCAGCCAGTGCAACTGCATGCCGAACGCCTGCAAGTCCTTGACCGTCGGGGTTTGCTGAGGATGCCCGCGCAACAGACCGACGGTGGAAAAGCCCAATCGCTTGCCCGCCGCCGCCAACGCATGAAGATGATTGGAGTGCGCACCACCAAGACTGATGATGCCTTCGGCACCCAGACGGTCGGCGGTTTTCAGGTGTTCGATGAGCTTGAACCATTTGTTGCCGCTGATCAGCGGGTCGATCCGGTCCAGACGCAGGACCGCCACTTCGATGCCGGCTTGAGTAAGCCAGTCGAGATGAAGGGGGTCGAGGGGAGCCTGGGGTAACCAGGTAGAGGGCGGGAGAAGCATTGGCGCCTGATTGAGCTAAAAAAAGAAATTACATTCTAGTCGCTCAAAGGCAGCCATCGCGAGCAAGCTCGCTCCCACCTTCGATCTGCTGAACGACACAGATTCAGTGTGGGAGCGAGCTTGCTCGCGATGGCCATTGGCACGCTTGACCTGTCTGTTACAACTGCGCCGCCAACCGCGACCCCTGATTGATCGCCCGCTTGGCATCCAGCTCTGCCGCGACATCCGCACCGCCGATCAGGTGCACGCTCTGCCCCGCTGCCGCCAGGCCTTCATGCAACTCGCGCAGTGGATCCTGCCCGGCGCAAATCACGATGTTGTCCACTGGCAGCACCTGAGCTTCGCCGGTTTCGCCGATGCGGATGTGCAGACCTTCATCGTCGATCTTCAGGTATTCAACGCTGTTGAGCATCTGCACCTGTTTGTTCTTAAGGCCCGTGCGATGAATCCAGCCGGTGGTCTTGCCCAGGCCGTCGCCGACCTTGGACGTCTTGCGTTGCAGCAGGAACACCTCGCGGGCCGGCGCATGGGGCGCGGCCTTGATACCAGCGACACCGCCGCGCGCTTCAAGGTGTGTATCGATGCCCCATTCCTTCCAGAACGCGGCGCGATCCTGACTGGTGGCGACGCCTTCATGCACAAGGAACTCGGAAACGTCGAAACCGATACCACCTGCACCAATCACCGCGACGCGCTTGCCGACCGGTTTGCGCTCCAGGATCACGTCCAGGTAGCTCAGCACCTTGGCGTTTTCCACCCCAGGAATGGCCGGCACACGCGGCGCAATGCCGGTGGCCAAAATGATCTCGTCGTAGCCACCCTCGACCAGTCCGGCCACGTCGACGCGGGTGTTCAGGCACACCTCGACGTTGGTGGTCTGCAACTTGCGGTTGAAGTAGCGAATCGTTTCGTAGAACTCTTCCTTGCCCGGAACGCGCTTGGCAATGTTGAACTGACCGCCGATTTCGCTGGCCGAATCGAACAACGTCACCTGATGGCCACGCTCGGCGGCCACGGTTGCGGCGGACAGGCCGGCAGGGCCGGCACCGACCACGGCGATTTTCTTCAGTTGCTGCACGGGCAGATAGTTGAGCTCGGTTTCGTGGCAGGCACGCGGGTTCACCAGGCAACTGGTCAGCTTGCCGCCGAAAGTGTGGTCGAGGCAGGCCTGGTTGCAACCGATGCAGGTGTTGATTTCATCGGCACGACCTTCAGCGGCTTTGTTGACGAAATCCGGGTCGGCGAGGAACGGTCGTGCCATGGACACCATGTCGGCATCGCCCTCGGCCAGGATCTGCTCGGCGACTTCCGGGGTGTTGATACGGTTGGTGGTGATCAGTGGAATATTGACCGAACCCCGCAACTTGGCCGTGACCTTGCTGAAGGCCGCGCGCGGCACTTTGGTGGCAATGGTCGGAATCCGCGCTTCGTGCCAGCCGATACCGGTGTTGATGATGGTCGCGCCGGCCTGCTCGATGGCCTTGGCCAGTTGAACGATCTCTTCCCAGGTGCTGCCGCCTTCAACCAGGTCGAGCATCGACAGACGGAAAATGATGATGAAATTCGGGCCTACCGCTTCACGCACGCGACGAACGATCTCCACCGGCAGGCGCATGCGGTTTTCATAGCTGCCACCCCAGCGGTCGGTACGGTGGTTGGTGTGGGCGGCGAGGAACTGGTTAATGAAATAACCTTCGGAACCCATGATTTCCACACCGTCGTACTCGGCGGTTTGTGCCAGTACCGAGCAGGTGACGAAATCGCTGATCTGCTTCTCGATGCCTTCCTCGTCCAGTTCCCTGGGCTTGAACGGGTTGATCGGTGCCTGGATCGCACTTGGAGCAACCTGTTTCGGGCTGTAGGCATAACGACCGGCATGGAGGATCTGCATGCAGATCTTGCCGCCCGCGTCATGCACGGCACGGGTGACAATACGGTGCTTGAGCGCCTCTTCTTCGGTCGTCAGCTTGGCCGCGCCGGAATACACGCCACCCTCGTCATTCGGGCCGATACCGCCGGTGACCATCAGGCCGACACCGCCACGGGCACGCTCGGCAAAGTACGCCGCCATGCGCTCGAAGCCACCTGGTTTCTCTTCAAGACCAGTGTGCATCGACCCCATCAGGGTGCGATTGCGTAGCGTGGTGAACCCCAGGTCCAGCGGAGCCAACAGGTGCGGGTATTGAGCGGCGGTCATCGGTAACTCCACATCGAGCGATCACGGAAAGTGCGGGAGCTCTGCGGCCCCCATCAGTCATGTTCGACAGACTAAGAGTCGTTCCGTCATCCCTCAATGACCGTAAATGACAACTTATTGATCGAAATGAGCAGCAACATTGGGCTATCAGTGATCATGCCCAAAACCCGAAGTAAACAAATGCCATGGCCGCGGCTACACCCCACGCGGTCAACGCCATTACCGTTGAATGATGCGGTAACCGGGATTCGCTCAACCGCTGCAATCCGGATTTCGAAAACCCGGACTGGTCATAACGGCAATACTGGATTGCCCGGTAGGTGTGTCGGATGCCTAGTAAAAGAAACAGGGTGATCAGGCCAAGTACCAGTCCACGCGTAAAAGCCGGTTTGACCAGTAGCGCAAGGTGATCCTGCTCGCAGGCGGCGCTTTCGACTTCCTCAACGGTAATACGCTGATCATCTGTCGAAGTGCGCTTTTGGCCAGTCTGGTTCGCCGCCAGTTGCTCCAGATCCAACACCTGATACTTCCATAGCGTTGGCGATCCTTTTCGGCAGAAGGTAAACGCGGCAGGACTTGAGACGGCGATAATGCCAGCGTCGTCGATATTCAGTTTTTTCAGCGTTTCCGTGGCGGACCTGGTGAAGTCCAGGTCGAAGAGTGGAGTCATCCCAGTCGCAAAAGCTGCGATCGAAACCAATAGACTGCTCAAGACGCAGATGGCTGAAATGTTCAAGGCAGGGTTTCCTTTTTTCCATTGTTTTTTGATTTCGCCGCGCGGCTCCAACCAGTTTGATGAGTTCCAGTACGTTGCTGGCACCCCGATAACCTATGGTATTGCGGACAAAACCCCGGAGAGTGAAAAGAGAAAGGGAGGGCATCCGTTGCCCTCCCCTCCGTGGTTCACGCTCCCTGCGACAGTCCTTATCAGGACCTCAAGAGGCCAGAATGAAGTCTGTGGCCGAGACGGTGTTTGGATCTCCCACACCTACCAGGGTGATGGAGCCCGCACCGAAGTTGAGCAACGTATCCGCACCGAGATCGACGACGTTGACACTGCTGCCAAAGGTCGCTGCCGTGATGTTGAGCGCAACGAAATTGAGCAGATCCTGCCCTCCCGCAGCGTCGGTATCGAAGCCGATGATCCGATCGTTGCCGAAGCCCGCGCCGAACACGAAGATATCGTCGCCACTGGCGGCATTCATCGTGTCGTTGCCGGCACCGCCCGCAACACTATCGTTGCCGGCCCCCCCATCGAGGGTGTCGTTGCCCAGGCCGCCCAACAAGGTGTCGCTGCCACCGGCACCGTTGAGAGTGTCATTGCCCACCCCACCGGTCATGACGTTGTTCGACGCGTTGCCGGTGCCGACGAAGTTGCCGACTCCGGTGAAGAGCAGATGCTCGGCATCGGTGCCCAGTGTGTAACTGTTCAGCGACGTCTGTACGGAGTCCTCACCGCTACCCGCCACCTCGACAACCGCGTCCGCGGCTGAATCGACGCGGAAGGTATCGTTGCCGACTCCACCTTCCATCCGGTCAGCCCCTGCAGCGCCATCAATGACGTCGTTGCCGATGCCACCCAACAGCGTGTCGTTGCCAGCACCACCGTTGAGGCTGTCATTACCGGCCCCGGCGGTGATGATGTTGTTCAACGCGTTGCCGTTGCCGACGAAGTTGCCGGCTCCGGTGAAGAGCATATGCTCGACATTGGCACCCAGTGTGTAGCTGTTCAGCGTCGTTTGTACCGAATCGGCACCCTCACCCGTCACCTCGACCACCAGGTCCCCGGCGGAATCGACGCGGAAGGTATCGTTGCCGGCTGCACCGACCATCGCGTCATTACCCGCGCCGCCCGTGAGGACGTCGTTGCCGGCTCCACCCATCAATGTGTCGTTGCCGCCGGCGCCGTCGAGGCTGTCATTACCCGCCCCACCGGTCATGACGTTGTTCAACGCGTTGCCGTTACCGGTGAAGTTGCCGGTTCCGGTGAAGAGCAGATGCTCGACATTGGCACCCAGTGTGTAGCTGTTCAGCGTCGTTTGTACCGAATCGGCACCCTCACCCGCTGTCTCGACCACCAGGTCACCGACGGAATCGACGCGATAGGTATCATTGCCGGCTCCGCCGACCATTGCGTCATTACCCGCACCGCCAGTGAGGACGTCATTGCCCAGACCACCCATCAATGTGTCGTTGCCATCAGCGCCGTTGAGGGTGTCATTACCCGTCCCGCCGGTGATGACGTTATTCAGCGCGTTGCCGTTGCCGGTGAAGTTGGCGACGCCGAGGTAGAGCAGATGCTCGACATTGGCGCCCAGTGTGAAGCTGGCCAGCGAGGTCTGTACGGAATCCGCACCCTCACCCGTCAACTCGGTCAGCACGTCCCCGGCTGAGTCGACGCGGTAGGTGTCGTTGCCGACTCCGCCCAGCATCTGGTCATTACCCGCACCGCCATTGAGGAAGTCGTTACCGTCCTCGCCGTTGATGAAGTCGTTGCCGTCTCCGCCACTGAGATTGTCGTCGCCGATGCCACCAAACAACTGGTCGACACCACCCTGGCCAATGAGCGTATCGTTCCCGCCCAGGCCAAACAGCACATCGCTACCCGCGGTACCGACGAGGGTGTTCGCCAGGGCGTCGCCCGTTTGCACCGCCCCCAGCAGTACAACCAGCGCCGTCGCCGCAGAGGTCACCGACTCCAGTGTGCCGAAGCCATCGGTATAGCGCGCAATCACCCGGATTTGCTGGTTGACTTGCGCCGCACCTGGGGTGAAGGTCGCAGCGGTCGCGCCGGTGATATTGGTGAAGGTAGTCCCGACACCTTGCTGCCATTGGTAGCTGAATGTGCCCAACCCGTCCGGATCGGCAATCCCGGCCGTCAGCGCGGTCAGCACCTGACCTTGGGTCGGTGTCGTGTCACTGACCAGCAACGCGCCTGTCGGTGCATCGTTGACATTGATCACCGGAGCCGTGGCGTCGGACGCAACGCTTTCGGCGGTACCGAAGTCATCCACGTAACTGACCACCACGCGCACCTGATCGCCGACCTGAGCTTGCCCAAGTGTGAACGTACTGGCGGTGGCTCCGGCGATGTCGACGAAGGTAACCCCGTTGGTCTCCTGCCACTGGAAGGTGAACTGCGGATTGCTGAGGCCATCGACGTCGACAATGGTCGACAGGTCGGCGGTCAACACCTGGTTCTGCACCGCAAGCCCGAGGATGCCCGGCCCTGCAGTCGGTGCGGTGTTACCCGCCGAGTCGACGATCTCCAGCGTACTATTGCCATCCTGATACACCGCCCGAACGCGCAGGTTCAGACCGGCGACATCATCCGTCACCCGGTAGGTGAGGCCCGTCACCCGCGATACCTCACCGGCGGCGAGAATGGTGATGTCATCATAGATGCCCGAACCGGCAATGGTTTCGACCTGCCAGTAGTAAGACACTGGACCGGTAATCGCGCCGGTAGGATTGGCCGCACTGACACTGTCCGCGTCGCGTATCGACTGACTGCTGACGCGCAGCAGTTGGCCGGCGACAGGAGTATCTTCGCGCGCACCGGTGGTGGCATCGAGGATCGCCAGACGCCCCACAGGAGCACTGTTCAAGGCAGTGCCAACTCCGGAAGCCTGCGCCTGGTCAGCGAACTGCAGGCGCTCGATGCCGGTCAGGCGATCGACGCCATCACGCCCTGCAACCAGGTCGGTCACGATGACAGCGTTGCCATCGACAGCGACCGTGTACTCCGACGCATTGCCGGAGAACACTGCAGTGTCGAAATTGTCAGTGCCGGTCAGGATCTCCCGCACGATGACAAGCTGGCCCGGGTTGTAAGTACCGTTCAACATTGCCTGGACCATCGGCCCCATGCTGTCGAACGTGGCGATTTCCGCGCCAGTGCCATCAGCGTTTGCCCGTACGCTGATGCGTACGTTCAGCCACTTGTCACCGTCGATGATATCGTCGCCACCGCGACCTTCAATGAGATCGCTGCCGCTGCCACCGAGGATGATGTTACCGCCGTCGAAGAACGTCGCTCCGACTGGCAGCAGCCCCGCCAGACCGTTGATCAGGCTGATGTTGGTCAGCACACTGCCAGTTGCACCCGCGGTGGGTAGCGATGCCGCATCTTGGCTATCACCGCGCAGGAAGTCACCGTGGGACGAACCCGACAGGCCTTCCATGATGTCGAAGCGCACCAGCGCCGACGCTCCCGAACCCGGCTGCGGAGGCACATCGAAGAAGCGGTCGCTGAAATCGACACTCACACCTTGAGCCAGATCCTTGAAGGTCGCCCAGTCATAGCCCGAGCCGCCGATATAGCGGTCACCAAGGCCGAGACTGCCGACCATGATGTCGTCGCCGCCTTCGCCGTTGAACTTATCGTTCTCGTTACCACCGACGAATACATCGTGGCCAATGACCGGGTCGTTGCCCAGCGGATCGAAGTTGTCGCCAGGCGCACCGTCCGAGGTACCCTTCTCGATCCAGTCGTCGCCTTCGTTACCCATGTCCTGTTCGTTGGCTTTGCTGCCCAGGATGAAGTCATTGCCCTGGCCACCAATGGCCTCGGAGGCGTCCTCACCAGTAATGATGAAGTCGTTGCCGAATCCGCCAATGATCAGGTTGACGCCGTTGCCGCCGTGCAGTACGTCGTGGCCGTCGCCACCCTGGATGTTATCGTCGCCGCCAGTGTCGGTGATGATGTCGTCGCCGGCACCACCGCGCAGCTGGTCATTGCCGTCTCCGCCATCGATGCGGTCGTTGCCACCATCGCCCCAGACCGTGTCATCGCCTTCACTGGCAATGAGGATGTCTGCGTTGTCGGTGCCGCCCAGCACGATGTGCTGGTCACCTGTGTACTTGATGTAGTTGGTGTCCGCGCCCACTGTCAGCGGGTTGTCACGGAACACCACCTGCTCGCCATTCGGGCCGAGCGGATCGACGGCGAGCAGACCTTCGTTGAACTGCCTGCCCTGATCCACTTCCAGATAGAACCCCGGATCCGTGAACACCACACCCGGCAAGTGCGTGGCCGAGGTGTTGGCCATGATCAGCTTGGCGAACGAGTTGCTTTCAAGCTCCGCATTCATCGACAGGCCAGAGGTACGCTCCAGGTAATAGAAGCGGTCGCCGTCCTGCAGTTTTTCCAGCTGGTTCTCGAACACGAAGTTGAAGGTCGAGCCGAGCATGCCGCCGAACGGGGTTTTCGCTTCGGCCAGGCCGCCAATCCACATATCGATGGCATCGACGCCTGTGATCGTCACGTTCCTCAGGTCGTCGGCAGTATTCAGAACCCCATCGCTGCCGGCCAGCGTTACGTTGGCAAAGGCACCGGTGCTGTTGAGGAAGTCCAGGCGGTCAGCCGGCGCCCCCACTCCACCGAATACCAGCGCCAGAGCTGCAGCGCGTTTGCCTTCCAGCGTGGTCGCCGCCGTGATCGTGTCATGCGTGCCATAGGCCGCGATGAAGTTGATCAACGACTCCGGATGCTTGAGGTGCTGCACCAGGTCGACCCAGCTGTTGTAAGGCTTGAGTTGGGTGTCACCGGTTTGGCTGTAGATGTCGCGGCGGAACGCGTTGAGTGAAGGAATCCCCACGTCGCGGCCACGGGCGATGTTGATCGCCGGCAGGTCAAGTGGCAGGCCGAGCAGGTTATTGCGCAGCGCCTCGGTGACGAACTCGTCGATTTCGTTACCGGCTTGCCGGGTTACCCCACGGATGATCGCACTGGTCGCATCCTCTGGCGACACACCACTGGCGGCGTACGCCAACGGGTTGAGGAACGCCGCGATCAAGCCCAGTTGCTGATCGGGATTGGCGCTGCTCGGATCGCCTATCACGTTGAAGTCGATATCGTAGCGATCGACAGTCTCAGTCAGCATCGAGTGGCCAAACCGGTACACGGTGTGGGCGAACTCGGCGACGATCGAAGGATCGAGGTCGACGTCATAGACCTGGGTCGGTGCGAAGAACAGGTCGATGTTGGGCTGGATGGTCCGCGCAAACTCCTCGAACACCAGGTGCTGATACTGCATCTCGGTGCCGAACTTGGCAGCCTGGAACAAGCGCTCGCCATTCCACTGCAGCGCATCGAACTCAGCCTGGGTAGTTGGCAACGCGGCCACCGGAGTCAACAGCCACTCGTTGAGGAAGGCCACGTCACCCGAATCGAGCACGGTGTCCTTGGTCTGCGCAACCAGCCGGTTGTGCTCGGAGTGGAAGATCGCATGCACCGCGGTCAGGCCAATGTTTTCGTTGACCCGGCCGTCGCCGGCGATGTAGTGCGCGTCGAGCAGTTCGTTGTCATAGGTCAGGTTGTTGCCGCCCGGGCCAACGGGCTGCGCATTACCGACAAGGGTGTCAGCATCCGCCTGCAGAACCCCGCCGGTAACGACCGGCACGGCGTTGTGGGCGATGTCGTTGAGGAAGGCATGGCTGGTGCGCACCGCGTTCACGAGGCTTACCGGATTGGCCGGATCGCCTTCGACAAGCGTAGTGACATCATCGGCGGTGCCGGCAATGCCATCCGCCCCGTTGTTGACCCGAATGACAACCTGCGGGAAGCCGTTCGGCCCCTTGATGAAGTTGCCATAGGCGTCAGTCGCCAGCAGCGGGCCGCTGTCGATATCGGCGTCGGTCAGATTGATACCCAGCACGTCGCGTGCCTGAGCCTTAACCACCTTCCAGGTTGCCATACCACCGATTTCAACGTCGTCAGCGGTGCCAAACGTGCCATCCGCCCCCAGGTCACGATTAGTGATCAACCGGCCTGTCGCTACGGGGCCGCTGGCGGTAAGTTCATAACCGCGCAGGAACACCTGATGCGACGGGTGCGAGCTATAGGTCTGGTTCTGGTCCACGAACGGCGAGGTGGTGTTGGTGTGCTCATGGATATCGTCGGCCGTGCCGAGAACGCCATCCGCCCCCGGCTGGTTGGTCGCGCGAGTCAGGACCATGAAGTTCGTCAGGCTACCAGGCACAAACAGCGGATCATCCGGTTGCAGCGGAATGAACACGGTGCCTGAACCACCTTTGGTCACCAGGTCCAGACCATGATCGAAGAACTGCCCGAAGAAGGTCATCCAGGCGTTGAACGGCGCGGACAATCCCGCGTCTGCCGTGGTGTTCTCGAACAGGTACACATCGCGGTCGTCGGCAGTACCGAACTGTCCATCCAGCCCGGGGCTGGCAACAATCTGTACGCCATCCTTGAGCACGTCGTCGTTACCCACCGCGCCGAAATTGAGCACACCGTCCAAGCCCGGGTCGAAAGCCGTGGCATAGGCCGCCGGGTTGTTCGCTGTCTGATCGACGATCAGGTTACTGATGGTGCGCGGTTGCGAGTCAATCACCAGGCCGCCGTTCTGCGTATACGACGTTCCCTGTTCCGCCGGATTGAAGACCGGATCGCTTATGCGCGGAAAGAGGTTATCGGCGGCGCCAAACTCGGTGTTGTTGTTGCCGTTGAGGTTCAACAGGTTGTTGTTCGACCCGTCGACCGTACGCAGGCCCAGCGGCGCGCGGATGTTCGGGATCAGCGAGAGGATGTCCTGACCGGCCGCATCAGCCTCGGCAATCTTGATCTGGTCAAGAATGAAGTTGAGGTCGGAGCGGACCATGTGCAGGCCCGCGCCACCCGAGGTGGCATCGACTACAGGTACCAGCGGTGTTGGCGTGACCGGTGCACCAGCGACTACGGCAGCCGTCGGCGTGGAGAACAGAATCTCCGTGGTGCCGTGACCGTCCTGATAGATAGCCTTGACCCGCAACGACAACCCGGCGAGGTCAGGGGAGACCTTGAACGCCGTACCATCGGCGCTTTGGAACGCCAGGTCGCCGGCCGGCAACAGGATGATGTCCTCGAATACGCCGCTGCCTGGAGTGGCCTCGAACTGCCAGATGTAGGACACAGAGGAGTTGGTGATCAAGCCCAGCGGATTACCCGCCGCAACGTTGTCGGCATCGCGCACGCCGGCCACGCTGACCGTCAGCGTATCGCCCACGGTGATCGCGCCGCCGTTGCCATCAGCGACCGTCGGACTGCCAACCGGTTGTGCATTCAGACCCGGTATCAGCACTTGCTGGTTATCGGCGAACTGCAAGCGTTCGATATGCAGCAGGGTATCGGTACCGTCGCGACCTGCGACGGTATCGGCCACTGTCCAGACATCGTCCGTCACATCGGCGGTGCCACGGTCGTCGACAGTCACCGCATATTCGGCTTCGAGGCCGGAGTAAATGGCAGTATCGAAGGCCGCCCCGCCAGTCGAGGTGCCGGGCATGATTTCCCGCACGGCCTTGAGTTGACCAGGGTTGATGGTGCCATCCAGCATCAACGGGATCATATCGACCATGCTGTCAAAGCTGGCGATCTCAGGGCCGGTATGGTTGACGTCTGCCGGATCATAAACGGCAATCCTGACGTTGATCCATTTGTCGCCATCGATCAGGTCATCGCCACCGCGACCTTCGATCAGGTCACTGCCATCACCGCCGAGGATGATGTTGCCGGTGGCAAAACCGGTGACCGGCAAACCGGCATCTGCCAGGAACTGGTCCAGACCGCGGATCAACGCCACATTGGTCAGCGCACTGCCCGTGGTACCACCGTGGTTGGCGATAGTGACTGCATCAACATTATCGCCTTTGAGCACATCGCCGAAACTCGAACCGGACAAACCCTCGACCTCGGCAAAACGGTCGAGAATCGAGGCTGGTGAGGCACCGACCGGATTGAATATGCCGGCATTCTGGTTGGGTGTATTGCCGTGTGGCTGCGCCAGCGCGGCCATGGTCAGGTCAGCGGTGACGCCGACCCTGTCATTTTTGTAGGTCACCCAGTCGAAACCGGACATGCCTTCCATCTTGTCCTGGGCATCGCTGCCGGTAAAAATGTCATCGCCACCTTCGCCGATCATTTCGTCGAAACCGCCACCACCAATAAAGATGTCGTTACCAATCACATCGTCATTGAGCAGTGGTGAGAAGTTATCGCCAGGCGCACCGTCCTGGGTACCCTTCTCGATCCAGTCATCACCTTCGCCACCCATAGGTGGCAGGTTGGTCTTGGCACCGAGTATGAAGTCGTCACCCTGCCCGCCAAAGGTCAGGGAGATGTCTTCCGTGGTGATGATGAAGTCCTGGCCATCGCCACCCAGGATCAGGTTGCCTCCGACAAGCATGCTGCCAGCGATGATCACATCGTTACCGTCATTGCCTTCCAGTCGGTTGTCGCCGAACGAATCACTGATGATGTCATCACCCGCGCCGCCCAGTACCGCATCATTCCCGGCACCGCCTTCAAGGCGGTCGTTGCCTCCGTCGCCGTAAAGGGTGTCATCGCCCTCACCGGAAATGATGATGTCATTGCCGGCAGTGCCGCCCATGACGACATGGTCTTCACCGGTGTACTGCAGATAATTGGTGTCCGGACCCACGGTATCGGGGTTGTCGCGAATTACCAGCGACACGACTTCCACACCGTTGATCATGATACCGCCGGTCGGATCGGCGCGGCCATCCACGCCAAGGCCGGTGAACTGAGTGGTCTGATCCACCTCAAGGGTGAACGTCGGCGTCAGGAACACGGTGTTCGACAGGTGGGTGACATCGGTGTTGAGCATGATCAGCTTGGCAAAGGAGTTGTTTTCCAACTCGGCGCCGAAGTTCAGGCCCGCGGTACGAGCCAGGTAGTAGAAGCGGTCGCCGTTCTGCAACGCCTCCATCTGGGTTTCAAACACAAAGTTGAACGTCGAGCCGAGCATGCCGCCGAACGGCATCTTCTGTTCGGCGAGGCCACCGACCCAGAAGTCGATGTCGTCGACGCCCGTGACCGTCACACCGGTCACGTCATCGGCAGTACCCAGTACCCCATCAGCGCCGGCCTGGGTTACGTTGGCGTAGGCACCGGTGCTGTTGAGAAAGTCCAGGCGGTCAGCCGGCGAACCCGCACCGTTGAATACCAGCGCAAAGGCTGCAGCGCGTTTGTCTGCCAGCGTGGTCGCCGCCGTAATCGTGCTATGGGTGCCATAGGCCGCGATGAAGTTGACCAGCGACTCGGGGTGCTTGAGGCTGTCTGCCAGGTCAGCCCAACTGATGTAGGGCTTGAGTTGGCTGTCGCCGGTGGATGCGTAAAACTCGCGACGCGCCTCATTCAAGGTAGGGATACCCGTGTCGCGACCACGTGCCAGGTTCAGGGCCGGCAAATCGAGCGGCAGACCGAGCAGGTTGTTGCGCAACGCTTCGGTGACGAACTCATCGATTTCGTTGCCGACCTGGCGGGTAACACCGCGAATGATTGCCCCTGCCGCCTCGTCCGCAGTCACCCCGCTGCCAGCGAACGCCAGCGGGTTGAGGAAGGCCGCGATCAGACCCAGTTGCGAGTCCGGGTTGGTGGGGTCAGTGAGCAGCGGATTGAACGCGGGGTCGAAGCGATCGACGGTCTCGGTCAACATCGAGTGACCGAAGCGATACACCACGTGGGCGAACTCGGCGAGGATGGCCGGGTTAATCGAGGTGTCATAGCCGGAGGGCGCGAGGAACTCGTCGATCTGTGGCTGAACGGTCCGCGCGAACTCCTCAAACACCAGGTGCTGGTACTGCATCTCGGTACCGAACTTGGCGGCCTGGAACAGGCGTTCGCCGTCCCATACCAATGCCGCAATCTCGCCAGGTGTAGTCGGTATTGCAGCCACATCGTCCGCCAGCCACTCATTGAGGAAAGCCAGGTCGCCGGAGGCAAGGATGGTGTCCTTCGATTGCTGGACCAGGCGGTTGTGCTCGGAGTGGAACACATGGTGCACGGTGGTCAGGCCAATGTTTTCGTTCACCCGGCCGTCGCCGGCAATGTAGTGGGCGTCAAGCAACTCGTTGTCATAGGTCAGGTTGTTGCCGCCAGGGCCAACGGGCTGGGCATTGCCGACCGCGATGTCGGCATCCGCCTGCAGAACCCCGCCTACGACTACCGGCGCGGCGTTGTGGGCGATGTCGTCGAGGAAGGCATGCCCGGTACTCACGGCACTGGCCAGGCTGATAGGAGCTGCCCGGTTGCCTTCGACCAATTGAGTGACGTCGTCCGCTGTCCCGGCGATGCCATCAGCGCCGTTACTGATGCGAATCACCACCTGCGGCATGCCGTTAGGCCCGCGGATGAAGTTGCCGTATGCATCGGTTGCCAGCAATGGCACGTTGTGTACGTCAGCGTCAGTCAGGTCAATGCCGAGAATGTCTCGGGCCTGTGCCTTGACCACCTTCCAGGTCGCCATGCCGCCATTTTCGCTGGCGCCATCATCGGCGGTGCCGAACAGGCCATCGGCGCCGAGGTCGCGGTTGGTGATCAAGCGCCCCGTTGCAACAGGTTCGCCTGCCGCATTGAGGACATACTCGCGCAGAAACACTTGATGCGACGGGTGCGAGGCGTACGTCTGGCTCTGGTCGACAAACGGCGAGGTGGTATTGGTCTGACCATCATCGGCCGTGCCGACTACCCCGTCCGCACCGGCGGTATGCACTGCGCGTGACAGCACCATGAAGTTGGTCGAGCTGCCCGGGACGAACAACGGATCGTCCGCCTGCAGCGGAACAAACACGACGTCAGTCGCACTCTTGGTGACCAGGTCAAGACCGTGGTCGAAGAACTGACCGAAGAAGGTCATCCACGAGTTGAAGCTGGCGGTCAGGCCGACGTCCGGCGACACGTTGGGCATGAAGAACACGTCCTTGTCATCGGCCGTGCCGAACACGCCATCCAGTCCGGGGCTGGTGACTATCTGTACGCCATCCTTGAGTACGTCGTCATTACCCACCGTGCCGAAGTTGAGCACACCGTCCAGGCCCGGGTCGAACGCTGAGGCATAGGCCGCCGGGTTGTTGGCGGTCTGGTCGACGACCAGGTTACTGATAATCCGTGGTTGCGGGTCGATCACCGTCCCTGTTCCGGCGTACTGCGCCGATAGAAAGGAAGGATCGAGCAGGCGTGGGAAGTCAGCGTCCGCGGCGCCAAAATCACTCTGGCCGGTGACCAGGTTGTTGAAGCTGCCATCGACGGTACGCAGGCCGAACGGCACCTGGGTATTGGGAAGCAAATCAATGAGGCTGGTGCCGGCGGCATTCGCCTCGGCGATAAAGATTTGCTTGAGGATGAATTCCAGGTCCGACTTGTTGAAATTGGCCATTTTGGATTGCCCTCGATCTGTCTGGTTAAAGGCGCGGGACGAAAAAATCCTCCCGCGCCAAGTCAAGTGCTGGCTTGCGCAGTTAGTTGGTTATGTTTTTTTTGCGATAGCTGGCGTTACCCGGGACCCGGGATTCGCGCCTGGAATTCGCGATATGAATTGCTCGCCGGGCGATCAGGCAGAGCGGCATCGAACCCTGGGCGGGCCATGGAATCTGGAAGTGAAGGCGAACGTCCTGGACAGCCCCTTCCCTCTGCAAAACAACGAAATGATCGACATGGTCCTGCTCCTCCCGGGAAATCACTACGCCCTGCGTTGCCAAAACGATGACAGGCTTCAGGCGGGTGGCCCCCCCGATAACTAAGACTAAAGTTCCATAGCAAAACTTTGTCAATAATACGTCGCTAAAACAGACGACCGGCGTTAGGCAACACAACTATCTGTTTTTTAAGGACATATAGAAAGTTATGCGCTGGTATAGAGCGAAATGTTATTTCGGAGTGATTCAGCGCCACCTACGCTGCTGGATAAGGGAGCAACGCAGCGATTTCGGAAGACTCGCCATCCATAGAGCGACCAGCCTGCGTGTCCATAAGCTGTTTACGGGACTACATTTACTGTTGGCTGTTGCGCTCCAAGGGCAATCGGCTTTTCGCAGTGGGAGGATCAAAATGCCCAAGCAGTCGAGCATCCGTTCAGAACTGGCCGACACGCTCTTTCGTCTGCGCCGCAGCTTTTATTTGCTGGCAGGGTTCAGCGGCGTCATAAACGTCATGATGTTGACGCCAGCTATTTATATGCTGCAGGTTTACGATCGAGCCCTGGTCAGTCGCAACGTCACGACGCTGACGATGCTGACTGTCCTGGTAGTAGGCTTGTTCTTGCTGATGTCCACGCTGGAAATGGTCCGCACCCGTGTACTGATCCGGGTCGGAAACTGCCTCGACATGGACCTCAACCGACGAATTTTCACCGCTGCATTCGAGCGCAACCTGAACCGCGCCGGAGGTAACCCGGCCCAGGCCCTGCAAGATCTCTCCCAGGTTCGTCAGTTCGTCACCGGCAACTCCCTGTTCGCTTTCTTCGATGCGCCGTGGACGCCGATCTACCTGCTGGTCGCCTATTTGATTCACCCAATACTCGGACTGATCACGCTGATCGGCTCGCTGATTCTGGTGGCTCTGGCCTGGCTCACTGAAAAGGCGACGCAGAAGCCACTGGCCGAAGCCAATCAGGCCGCCCTCTCCTCCAGCCAGTACGCCAACAACAACCTGCGCAACGCCGAGGTCATCGAGGCCATGGGCATGCTGCCGTCGATCAGCAAGCGCTGGTTCCAAAGCCATTTGCGCATTCTGGAAATGCAGACTCTGGCCTCCGATCGTGCCGCCTTGATCAGCAGCACCGGGCGCTTTGTGCGGATCACCTTGCAGTCACTGATCCTCGGCGCCGGCGCGCTGCTGGCGATCGAAGGCAAGATCACCCCGGGGATGATGATTGCCTGCTCGATCCTCACCGGTCGCGCGCTGGGCCCGGTGGAACAGGTCATCGCGTCGTGGAAGCAACTGCTCGGCTGCCGTTCGGCCTGGGGCCGGCTCAACGAGATGCTGCAAGACTTTCCGCGCCGGCCACCGAGCATGTCGCTGCAACGACCAATGGGCATGCTGGCGGTGGAGAATGTGTATGCAGGCGCTCCGGGCACCCCCAACACGATTCTGCGCGGAGTGAGTTTCAGCCTTGTCCCCGGTGAAAGCCTCGGCATTATCGGCCCATCCGCCTCGGGCAAATCCACCCTCGCCCGCCTGCTGGTTGGCGTCTGGCCGACGCAGGCCGGCAAGGTGCGCCTGGACGGTGCGGACATATTCACCTGGAACAAGGGCGAGCTTGGCCCCTGGCTCGGCTACCTGCCACAGGACGTGGAGCTGTTCGAGGGCAATATCGCCGACAACATTGCGCGCTTTGGCGAAGTGGACAGCGAAGCGGTTATCCGCGCCGCCAAGATCACTGGCGTGCACGAGATGATCCTGCGTTTTCCGCAGGGCTATGACACCCGCCTTGGCACCGATGGCAGCCCGCTATCCGGTGGCCAGAAGCAGCGAATCGCCTTGGCGCGCGCGCTGTATGGCGAGCCCAATCTGATCGTGCTGGACGAGCCGAACGCCAACCTCGACGACGTCGGCGAAAAGGCCTTGGTCGATGCTCTGGCCGAACTCAAGGGCCGTGGCGCCACCGTCATTCTGATTTCTCACCGTCCCAACGTACTCTGTGCCGTCGATAAGGTACTGATGCTGCGCGACGGCGGTGTGCAGATGCTCGGCACGCGCGATGAAGTATTCGCAGCGCTGCGCAAGGCCAGTGTGATCCCTGCAGGCGCGTCGACCCCACTGGCCTCCGTCAAAGCACGGGAGTGACCGATCATGCAACTGAGCCAACACACCGAGATGATTCAAGCCGATCCCAGGAGCGTGGTGGATCTGGACGTCGGTAAGCCCGCGCGCTGGGGCGTGTGGCTGGTGCTCGCCGGTTTCGGCGGCTTCCTCCTGTGGTCCTGGCTGGCGCCGCTGGATGCCGGTGTGGTGGCGACAGGCACGGTCAAAGTCACCAGTAATCGCAAGGCCGTGCAGCATCTGAGCGGCGGTACCGTGGAGGCCATTCTCGTTCGCGAAGGCGATCTGGTCACAAAGGGTCAGGAGGTGGTTCGCCTCGACTCGTTGCGTGCCCTTGCCGAACAGGGGGCGGTCAGCGCCCAGTACATCGTCAGCAAGACGGTGGAAAACCGTCTGGAAGCGGAACGTGACAACCGCGACGTGGTGAACTTCGATCCCGAACTGCTCAAGCGCTTCAAGGGTGACCAACGCCTGGAAGCCGCCATGGATCTGCAACAGCGCCTGCTAGATACACGACGCGCCGGTCTCGCTGGCGAAATCAGCATCCTGCAGGAAAACCTGGCGGCGTCGGCAGTGCAGCTCAAGGGCCTGCAGCAGGTCTATAGCGCCCGTGCCTCGCAGATCAGCTTCCTCAACCAGGAACTACAAGGCACCCGAGTGCTGACGGCCGAAGGTTATGTGCCGCGCAACCGCCTGCTTGAGCTGGAACGCAACAATGCCGAGCTCTCCGCCGGTCAGGCCGAGAACCTCAACAACATCGCCCGGGTACGTAGCCAGACCACTGAAATCAAGCTGCGTATCCTGCAGCGTCAGCACGACTACCTGAAGGAAGTCGAATCGCAACTAACTGAAACCGCCAAGGAAAACACCACCCTGGCCGACCGCTTGCGCGCGCTCGACTATGAAGTGACCCACACGGTGATCCGCTCGCCGATCGACGGCATGGTCCAGGCCCTGAGCATTGCCACTGTCGGCGGGGTCATTCAGCCCGGCTTCAAGATCATGGAAATCGTTCCGCTCAACGAGCCGCTGCAAGTCGACGCGATGATTCCCGTGCAGGCCATCGACAAAATGGTCCCCGGCCTGCCCGTGGACATTTCCTTCCCGGCATTCAACCATGCCCAGACGCCAAATATCCCCGGACGCGTGATGACCATCTCCGCGGACCGCCTGATGGACGAGGAAAGCAAGCAGCCGTTCTATCTGGCCCAGGTGGAAGTCACCCCCGACGGCATGAACCTGCTTGGCACCAATCACATTCGCCCCGGCATGCCCGCCAGCGTCACCATCAAGACAGGCGAACGCAATATGTTGAGCTATCTTCTTAAACCAATGCTCGAACGTGTGGACAGCTCATTCAAGGAACAATGAAATGGATCGTCATTGCCTGCTCTTCTGCCTGATGGGGTTGGCCTTGCCGGCCAGCGCCATGGACCTCAAGCAAGCCTGGGACCTGTTGCAGTTCCAGGGCCCTATCTACCAGGCCGCCGTGAATGAAAAAAAGGCCGGTGGGGAAAACCGCGCCATCGGCAAGGCCGGCCTGCTACCACAGGTCAACGCCTCGGCCTACAACAACAAGGTCAATGGCACCCAAAGCCAGAACAACATCGACAGAGACCTCCATTACGACTCCAAGGGCGCCAACGTGCGCCTGCGCCAACCGCTGTTCAACAAACAGAAGATGGCCGAGTACCGCCAGGGTCAGCAGCGTGCCGACTACAGCAATGCGGTATTCGATGCCAAGAGCCAGGACGCCGCGGTGCGCTTGGCCGAAAGCTATTTCGATGTGCTCCTGGCCAGCGAAACCATCTCCCTGGCCAAGTCCAAACTAAACGCCTTCGACGAACAACTCGCCTCGGCGAAACGGCGCCTAGAACTTGGGGCCGGCACCGTCACCGACGTCGACGAGTCGACCGCCCGCCGTGACCTCGCCGAAGCCGAACTGATCGAAGCGCAGGACAACCTGGTCAACGCGCGCCGCAAGCTGGAGGAATACATCGGTGAAACCCCCGAATCGCTGACCACCTTGCGTCCGAGCTTCGATACACCACCACTGCTACCAAGCAACCTGCAGGACTGGTTGGTCAAAGCCCAGACCGATAGCCCGCTGATCCATGCACGTCGCTATAGCCGTGACCTCGCCGAAGAAGAAGTGAAACGCGCCAGGGCCGGCCACTGGCCGACACTGGATTTCATCGCTGGCTACACCGCGGGTGAGAGCCAATCACTCTCCGAGCTGAATCAACGCAACCGCTACGGTTCGATCGGACTGGAAGTCAATTTCCCGCTGTTCAGCGGTGGCGGCGTCAGTGCTCTGACACGCCAGGCCAGCGCCAACAGCGACAAGGCCCTGGATGAACTCGACGCCGCGCGACAGGAAGTCATCACCGGAACCACCCGTGAGTTTCAAGGCATTCTGAGCGGTGCCAAACGCATTCGCGCGCTGGAAAAGGCCGTAGCGTCCAACGAGCGCTCACTGGCATCGTCACGCAAGGGCTTCAAGGAAGGCGGCACCAGCACCAACTCGGACGTCCTCAATGCCGAAGAGCTGCTTTTTGTAGCGCGCCACGATCTGTTCGATGCCAAGTTACGCTATTTGATGTCGCGCCTGCGCCTGGCCTCCTCGGTGGGCAGCCTGGGCGACGACGATATCGACCAGATCAACAACTACCTCGGCCCGGAACTGCTGGTCACCAACTGACGCTCACCTGCCGGTCGGTCAAGTCGAATGACGACAGACCGGCGCCCCTCCTCCCATGATCCCCATCCAGCCATTCATGGCCGCATCGCGGCACAAAAAGGCAGCCGCCTGCGGAAAAAACAGCCAACGCTTGAAATTTGCCCACTAAGGCCTTGATTCCCTTTATGCTCGAACCAGTTCCAGGCTGTAAACTGTTTCCCCATGCGCAAACTTTTGTACCTGACATTCTCCATGGCGTTGCTCGCCGCCCTCACGACCTA
Source organism: Pseudomonas sp. EU05-FHT14B02 (assembly GCF_058791055.1). Classification (NCBI taxonomy): domain Bacteria; kingdom Pseudomonadati; phylum Pseudomonadota; class Gammaproteobacteria; order Pseudomonadales; family Pseudomonadaceae; genus Pseudomonas; species Pseudomonas sp. EU05-FHT14B02. The sequence goes on from NZ_JBYTDD010000028.1 coordinate 68,291, forward strand.
CGCGATGTGGGCCGCAGACCGGCCCGTAGGTCATTACCTTTCGGATCTGCGGATCAATCTGGCTGTCGACCAGGGCACGCCTGCGGACCGTGGCAATCTGTTGGGCATTCAGCCCGAACTGTTTCCCACCGATTATCAAAGCCCCCAGCGTTTGCACCGCAAGCTCGCGGCCTATCTGCAAGCAGCCCGGGACCAGGGTCTGTTGAACGGCAAGACTGTCGTCGTGTTACCGGAACACGTCGGTACCTGGCTAATGGTCAGCGGCGAGAAGGATGAGTTGTATCAGGCCAGCACCCTCAAGGAGGCCATGAACTGGCTGGCGGTGAGCAATCCCCTGAAGTTCGCCAAGGCGTTGATCAGCGCCGAGGGCGGCAACCGTCTGGACGATGCCCACCTGCGCATGAAAGCCAAGGCGATGGCCAGAGACTACCAGGCATTGTTCGGAGGGCTGGCCAAGGAATTCCACGTGACGCTGGTGGCGGGTTCCATCGTACTGCCCGAACCGAGCATCATCGACGGCACTTTGAGAATCGGCCGCGGCGCGCTGTACAACAGCAGCGTGGTGTTCAACAGCGAAGGCCTGCCGATCGGCCAGCCCCAGCGCCAGATACACCCGTTCTTCGCAGAACAGAACGGGATCAAGGCGAACGGCGAGCACTCGCTCAATGTCGTTGATACCCCCGCCGGAAGACTGGGCGTATTGATCGGTCACGACAGCTGGTACCCGGAAAACTACCTCAAGCTCAACGACCAAAGCGTACAACTGGTCGCGGTACCGGCCTTTGTTACCGGCCGTGGCACCTGGGATCAACCGTGGCGTGGCTACAGAGGCTCGTCAACGCCGACATCGGTCATCTTGAAGCCTGGAGAAGTCAGTGAAGGCCAGGCCTGGCAGCGCCTGAATCTCACGACCCGGACTCCCGCCAGTCACGCCGTCGCTGGCATGAGTGTGTTCCTGCGGGGTCAGTTCTGGGACCAGGGCAGCGCCGGATACAGTTTCCTCAGCAGCAACGGCCAGCATTTTGCCGACGGCAATGCCCATGGTGCGCGCTTGCTGAACCTCTGGTTGTAGCCATGAAGCCGCAGCCGATGCGCCTGGGCGATCTGTCGGTGGGCTTTGTTCATAGCCTGGCCGATGCCGTGCGCAGTCATGGTGTCGATCCACAGCCACTGCTCGATCAATACGGCCTCGATGCCGGACGCCTGAGTGAAGCCGGTGCCCGACTGTCGATACCGCGCTACATGCGCCTGGGCCACAGCGCCATTCAACTGACCGGCAACCCGGCCCTTGGCTTGCGCATGGGCCAGCTCAGTCGCCTGAGCCAGGCTGGCCTTGCTGGCGTCACTGCGGCCCAGGCGCCGACGGTACGAGAAGCCGCACGCTGCCTGATTCGATTCGAAGCCTTGTATGGCTCCAATTATCGGGGTCAATCAAGCTTTCACGAAGACGCCCAGGGCGCCTGGCTGCGCTTCTATTCGATCAGCCCCTATAACGCCTACAACCGCTTTGTGGTGGATTCGATCATCGCCGGTTGGTTGCAGCAATTGTCCAGTGTCAGCCCTGTCCCGCTGCGCGCCGAACGCATCGAGATCGAATTCGAGGAGCCCGGTTACCGCGCGGCCTATGACGTGTTGGGTGACTGTACGATTCAGTTTGGCAGCGAGCGCAATCAACTGCGCTTGAGCCTGGAAAGTCTCGCCCAGCGCAACCCCGAGCATTGCCCGAGTACCTGGCGGCATTTGCTGCAACTATGTGAGCGAGAACTGGAACAACTGACACGCACCCGCAGCCTGCGCGAGCGCATCATCGCGCTGCTGGGCCCATTGCTCAATGGTGGCCGGGAACCCGACCTGCAAGAGGTGGCGGCACGCCTGAAGCTGCCCACCTGGACCCTGCGCCGCAAGCTCGCCGAAGAAGGCACGCAGTTTCGTGCAATTCTCAACGACACCCGTCGCGACCTGGCCATGACCTACATACGCGACACCGAACTGGCGTTCGGAGAGATCGCCTACCTGCTGGGTTTTGCCTCAGCCGAAGCGTTTCAACGCGCATACAAACGCTGGAACGGACAGACCCCCGGCGAATTTCGCCGCAGTCATCGCCAATCCGCCTGATGCCTACAACTCGGTAGCGTCTTCCGCCGGCTCCAATGGGTCCAGTTCGAAAGCCTGGTACTCGAGCAGCTCTTCTTGATAATCGTCCATTTTTGAATCCCCCAACCCATGCTGAAAACGTCTAAATAAAATGACCAACTCTCTAAGCATAAAGTGCCCACGTGAAAGAAAAATGACGCGGACACGACACTCTGTCGCTACTGAATAAAACGTAGCAGCTGGTCAGGAATTTATCATCGGATTTTTTCGCGGGTGGCCACAGAACAGTGGCCTTGGTTGACGAGGGTCAATCTTTTGGCTGGCCACGGGATCGGGTCATCCGACCCGATCCCGTGATCGTCTCCATCACTGGCCGGAGGCAGGCATCGCCGGGATGGGTTCGCTCGGCGCAGGCAAGTCACTCGGGTTCGACGGTGGCGTGACGATTTCCTGGAACGATGCAGGCTCTACACGTTCGGTCGGCGTGATCGGCGCCGCTTCAGGAGGTGGAGCAACCGGCTCGGAGGCCGCTGGAGCCGCTTCAATGGATGCAGGTGCAGGCGCTGGTGCAGCAGGCTCTGCAGCGGGGGCCGCTGCCGGAGCAGGTGCCAGTGGTGCCGGCGCTGCCTGGGCTTCAGGCATGCCCAGGTCCGTTTTCGGCTTTTCGGGGATATGCGCAGCCTTTTTTGCCTCCGGCGGCAGGAACAGTTCGACCAGTGCGAAGAAACGCTCGTAGAACTTGGCAGACGATACGGTTTCGCTGGCGACCTTGACCATCGAGTCATCGGAGGAGCCGATCGGCATCGACACAGAGCCCAACACACCCACACCGAGACTGGCGGAGTTGTTGGTCTTCTTCAGCGCATAACGATCCTGCAGGGCGTTGGCGAATACGGTCGCATGGTGCCCTTCGCTGCCGTCATCGGTACAGACCACGCTGAAGCTGATCTCCATGTGGTTCTCGCCGGTTTGCTGGAAGCTCTTGTGACCGCTGACCAGCTTCGAATCGTTGCTGGTGATGATATAACCCTGGCTGAGCAAGGCACGACGCGCGGCTTCACAGCTCTGGGTATCGGTGACCGGATAGTTTCGGGAAAAGGTACCAGAGTCGTCGAAATTCTCATGCTCATAGATGGCGGTCTTGTTCGATGAACAACCGGCCGCAGCAGCAAGCACGGCTGCCAGTCCGACAACCCGCATGGGAAGTGATTTAAACATTGAACATCCTGAGGAAAACAGTTGGGGCATATTGTGCAACAGATCGATGCTTAGCGGAGCATCGATCGTGTCTTAAAACGGTTACAGGCTGATTGACCCCGGTTTTACGCAAAAGTCACCGCGGCAAGTGACGTACGGCCAAACAAAAAGACCCCGGCCTTCCGGCCGGGGTCTTTTGTGCAGCGCTAAACCTGATCAGGTATCAGTAACGCTTGATCTCTGCCTGGCTTTCCAGCTGCTTGCGGTAAGCCGCGAAGTCTTGCTGACCGATGCGGGAAGCGAGGTAGCGACGATACTGTGCTTTCTCTTCTTCGGTCGGCGCCGCTGCTTCGTTCACGCCATTGAGGCGCACGATCACCAGGCTACCATCAGCCAGTGTCACGCTGGTGAAGGTCGGCTTGTCCTTGGACGCAGGCTTCGCCATGCGGAACAGCGCTTGCAGCACCGCAGGGTCGACCCCTTCCTGAGCGCGAGTCGCCGCTTCCGTGACTTTCCAGGCCTGGCCATCGACCGCCTGATCCAGCGGGGTCTTGCCGTCGCGCAGGCTGGCAATCAGGGCGTCAGCCTTGGTCTTGGCATCGGCGCTGGCGTGTTCCTTGGCCAATTGCACACGGATCGCAGCAGAAACGCTTTCCAGCGGCAATTGCGAAGGTTTCAGGTGCTCCTTGGCACGCAACACGACCACTGTTTCCGGATCGAGCTCGATGGCGGTGCTGTTCGCACCCTCATCCAGGACCTCCGGGCTGAACGCCGCAGTGATCACGGCACGGTTGGCTGCAATACCCTCACCCCCTTCACGGCCGAACGGCTTGGATGTGTGGACGTTCAGTTTCAGGTCTTGTGCCGGTTGTGCCAGGTCCGACGCTTCGAATGAAGCGTCTTCCAGTTGCTTGGTCGCCTCGACAAAACGCTGTTCGACCTGCTGGGCCTTCAATTCGCGGGTCAGCTTGTCTTTCAGGCTGGCGAATGTCGGAACTTCAGGCGCTTCTACGCCCAACAGCTTGATCAGGTGGAACCCGAAATCGGTGCGAACCGGCGCAGAAACCTGGTCCTTGGCCAACGAATACAGAGCTTTCTCGAACGCCGGGTCGTAGACACCCGGACCGGCATAACCCAAGTCACCGCCGTTGTTCGCCGAACCCGGATCCTGAGAGAATTCCTTGGCCAGCGCCTCGAATTTCTCACCCTTGGCCAGACGAGCCTGGATCTCTTCGATCTTCGCCTTGGCTTGCGCCTCGGTGGTCTTGTCATTCACTTCAATCAGAATGTGCGCAGCCTGGCGTTGCTCGGACAGGTTCGCGATTTCTTTCTGATAGGCCGCCTGCAGGTCTTCGTCATTGACGCTGACCTGATCGAAGAAGGAAGCCTTCTTCAGCTCGAGGTAATCGATGACCACCTGATCCGGCGTCATGAATTCCTTGGCGTGCTCGTCGTAGTAGGCCTTGACCTCATCGTCGGTCAGCTTCACCGCTGCCGGGTCGGCCTTGATGTTAAGCGAGGCGAAATCGCGGGTCTGTTTTTCCAGACGGGCAAACGCCAGTACCTGTGCATCGGTCACGAAACCGCTACCGGCGAGACCGGCACGCAGCTGACCAATCAGCATTTCCTGAGCCAGCATCTGGCGGAATTGCATGCGGGTATAGCCGAGTTGGCGAATCACCTGGTCGAAACGCTCGGAGCTGAACTTGCCATCCACCTGAAACTCAGGCGTTTGCAGGATGACCTGATCCAGAGCTGCTTCGGAAAAGGCGAATTTCGAGTTTTCTGCGCCTTGCAGCAGCAGTTTGCGATCGATCAGGCCCTTGAGAGCCGATTCGCGCAGCATTTTTTCATCGAGCAAGGAAGCATCGAAATCCTTGCCCAGCTGTTGCATGAGCTGACGGCGTTGCATATCGACCGCCTGGCTCAGTTCGTTCTGGCTGATTTCTTCGCCATTGACCTTCGCCGCTTCATTCGAGTTCGTCGTGGCCTGAAAAATGGCGTCGAAACCGGTCAAAGCCATCAGTGCAACGATGACCCCGATAATAGTCTTGGCAATCCAGCCTTGTGAATTGTCCCTGATATTCTGCAGCATGCGTCCCCCAGAAACGGTTGAACTTCAAAATTAGGCAACCGTGGAGCGTGGGTAGAATCCGGATAGAAGAAAGGCGCATCCGAGGATGCGCCTTCTCGTAACTGGCGGAGCGGATCGAGGGGCTCGAACTGGCGACCCTCGGTGTCTTGAACCGGCGACCTGCAGTCAGGACTGCCGCTCCGCTGCCAAGTCAGGCATGACCCCGACCCGGATGGGTAAAAACCTGAATCGAACTTAGTTGACAGCTTCTTTCAGTGCTTTACCGGCTTTGAAACCTGGTTTTTTGGCTGCTGCGATTTCCAGCGTCTTACCGGTCTGTGGGTTACGACCAATGCGAGCCGGACGATCAGTTACGGAGAAGGTACCGAAACCAACCAGAACAACAGAGTCGCCAGCCTTGAGAGCGCCAGTGACGGATTCGATTACAGCGTCCAGCGCACGGCCAGCAGCAGCTTTCGGGATATCAGCGGATGCAGCGATAGCATCAATCAGTTCCGACTTGTTCACTCTAAGTCCCCTTATATCTATTTGAGTATGATTCTAAGTTTTTTGGTGAAAGCAAAAACGAGTGCTGAATGGCCTACAGACACTTAAGAGCCGCTTTATAACAAGGGCTCTAAAAAGCTGTCAAGAAAGCCCCCCAGGCAAATACGTACTAATGCGTGCTAATTCTTTCCTTAGAATCTGCGTCGCGTTTCTCATCCTTCGCGACTATCTCCGGAGCCACGTCCGGCAAGGGCTCCGGCGCGTATTGCAACGCAATTTGCAGGACCTCGTCAATCCATTTAACCGGTTTAATCTGTAGATCCTGCTTGATATTGTCCGGAATCTCTTTGAGATCGCGCACATTCTCTTCAGGAATGATCACAGTCTTGATTCCGCCACGGTGGGCAGCCAACAGTTTTTCTTTCAAGCCGCCAATGGCCAAGACCTGGCCTCGCAACGTGATCTCGCCGGTCATGGCGACATCCGCGCGGACCGGAATGCCGGTCAATGCCGATACCAAGGCCGTGCACATGCCTACACCGGCGCTAGGGCCATCCTTTGGCGTCGCCCCTTCCGGCATATGGATGTGTGTGTCGCGCTTCTCATGGAAGTCCAGAGGGATCCCCAGGCTCTTCGCCCTGCTGCGGACAACGGTCAAGGCTGCGGTGATCGATTCGACCATCACGTCCCCCAGGGAACCGGTCTTGATCAACTGGCCCTTGCCCGGTACGACGGCCGCTTCAATGGTCAGCAGTTCGCCGCCCACCTGAGTCCACGCCAACCCGGTCACCTGGCCAATCTGATCCTGCTGCTCGGCCAGGCCGTAGCGGAATTTACGCACGCCCAGGAAGTGCTCCAGCATGTCTGCGGTGACCTTCACCGAGAAACGTTTTTCCAGTGCATGTTCCTTGACGGCCTTGCGGCAAACCTTGGCAATCTGGCGTTCCAGCCCACGCACACCGGCTTCACGGGTGTAGTAGCGGATGATGTCGCGGATCGCTTCTGCGTCAAACTCCAGCTCGCCTTTCTTCAGGCCGTTGGCTGTAATCTGCTTAGGCGAAAGGTATTTGACGGCGATGTTGATCTTCTCGTCTTCGGTGTAGCCCGGCAGACGGATCACTTCCATCCGGTCCAGCAACGCCGGCGGGATGTTCATTGAGTTTGAAGTGCACAGGAACATCACATCGGACAGGTCGTAATCGACTTCCAGATAGTGATCGTTAAAGTTGTGGTTCTGCTCGGGATCAAGCACCTCCAGCAACGCCGATGCCGGATCGCCACGCATATCACTGCCCATCTTGTCGATTTCATCGAGCAGGAACAGCGGGTTGCGGACACCCACCTTTGTCATCTTTTGAATCAATCTTCCTGGCATCGAACCGATGTAAGTACGGCGATGGCCACGAATTTCCGCCTCGTCACGCACACCGCCGAGGGCCATGCGCACGAATTTACGGTTGGTGGCGTGAGCAATCGACTCCGCCAGGGACGTTTTACCCACCCCGGGAGGACCGACCAGGCACAGCACCGGACCACGAATTTTCTTCACGCGCTTTTGCACGGCGAGGTATTCGAGGATGCGCTCCTTGACCTCTTCGAGACCATAGTGGTCGGCATCCAGAATGTCTTCTGCGCGCGCCAGGTCCAGGCGCACCTTGCTCTGGGCCTTCCACGGCACTTGAACCAGCCAATCGATGTACGAACGCACCACGGTCGCTTCCGCGGACATCGGCGACATCTGCTTGAGCTTGTTCAGCTCGGCCGTCGCCTTGGCCAGCGCATCTTTCGGCAGACCGGCGGCATCGATACGCTTTTTCAGCTCTTCGACTTCGTTGTGGCCTTCGTCACTGTCGCCGAGCTCTTTCTGAATGGCCTTCATCTGCTCATTCAGGTAGTACTCGCGCTGACTGCGCTCCATTTGTTTCTTGACGCGGCCGCGAATGCGTTTTTCGACTTGCAGCAGATCGATCTCGGCATCCAGCAACGCCAGAACGTGCTCGACCCGGGCCGACAAATCAATGATTTCGAGGATTTCCTGCTTCTGCTCGATCTTCAGCGCCATGTGCGCGGCCATGGTGTCCACCAGGCGGCCTGGCTCATCGATGCTGTTGAGCGACGACAGGACTTCAGCCGGGACTTTCTTGCCCAACTGCACGTATTGCTCGAACTGGGACAGCAAGCTGCGAACGAATACTTCCGACTCGCGCTCTGGTGCTTCAACTTCGTCGATCAGGGAGACTTCGGCACGGCAGTGGCCGTCCACTTCGCTAAAGCGCTCGACAGCGCCCCGCTGCTCGCCCTCGACCAGAACCTTGACCGTTCCGTCAGGCAGCTTGAGCAGCTGCAGAACGGTGGCAATCGTACCAACGCGATACAGGGCATCTTCACCGGGATCGTCGTCAGCCGGGTTTCTCTGGGCCAGCAGAAGGATCTGCTTGTCACCCGTCATCGCAGCCTCGAGGGCTTCGATGGATTTCTCGCGCCCCACGAACAGCGGGATAACCATGTGCGGATAAACCACGACATCACGCAATGGCAGGAGAGGCAATTCGATGGTTGTCTTCATGATTTCGCCTCTACGGCGGCCATAAGGCCGTAAACAGATGGAAGTAAGCTTGAAACCAAGATGGGGGCTGCCCAGGAAAAAAACAAGCGGATAAAAGAACCACTTGAAAGATTGCAGCATACGGAAGCTACTGCGACAGGCCGGATAAGCCTTCAAAGACCGCCTTCGCTGGCAAGCCAGCTCCTGCAGGCCAGACCCCGAAATAGCAAAGGGGCCCGAAGGCCCCTTCTTTATTCAAGCTGCGTGACGCTTATGCGTCTGGCGCAGCCTTGGCGGTCGGCTCACTGTTTTCATAGATATACAGTGGCTTGGACTTGCCTTCTATCACGCTTTCATCGATCACTACTTTGCTCACCTCCGATTGCGAGGGGATTTCATACATAGTGTCGAGCAATACACCTTCGAGAATCGAACGCAGGCCACGGGCACCGGTTTTACGCTCCAGGGCACGCTTGGCGACCGATTTCAGAGCGTCGGTCCGGAATTCCAGATCCACGCCTTCCATCTCGAACAGCTTGGCATACTGCTTGGTCAGAGCATTTTTCGGCTCGGTGAGGATCTGCATCAATGCAGCCTCGTCGAGCTCGTCCAGCGTGGCAAGTACCGGCAGACGACCGACGAATTCCGGGATCAGACCGAACTTGACCAGATCGTCAGGCTCGACTTCACGCAGGGACTCACCGACTTTCTTGCCTTCTTCCTTGCTGCGCACTTCTGCGTTGAAACCGATGCCACCCTTGGTGGAACGGTTTTGAATGACCTTCTCAAGACCAGAGAACGCGCCACCGCAGATGAACAGGATGTTACGGGTATCGACCTGCAGGAATTCCTGCTGCGGATGCTTGCGACCACCTTGAGGCGGAACGGAAGCGACCGTGCCTTCGATCAACTTGAGCAGGGCCTGCTGCACGCCTTCACCGGAAACGTCCCGAGTGATCGACGGGTTGTCAGACTTGCGCGAAATCTTGTCGATTTCATCGATGTAGACAATGCCCATCTGGGCCTTTTCCACGTCGTAATCGCATTTCTGCAGCAGCTTCTGAATGATGTTCTCGACATCTTCACCCACGTAACCCGCCTCGGTGAGGGTGGTTGCGTCAGCGATGGTGAACGGAACGTTCAGCAAGCGGGCCAGTGTTTCGGCAAGCAGGGTCTTACCCGAGCCTGTCGGGCCGATCAGCAGGATGTTGCTCTTGCCGAGTTCGACGTCGTCATTCTTTTTGTCACGCTGATTCAGGCGCTTGTAGTGGTTGTACACCGCTACGGCCAGAACCTTTTTCGCACGCTCCTGACCAATCACATACTGATCAAGGATGCCGCTGATTTCTTTAGGCGAAGGCAATTTATGCGCGCTGCTTTCGGCCTGTGCTTCCTGCACCTCCTCGCGGATGATGTCGTTGCACAGGTCGACGCACTCGTCGCAGATAAAGACCGAGGGGCCGGCAATCAATTTGCGTACTTCATGCTGGCTTTTGCCACAGAAGGAGCAATAGAGCAGCTTGCCGTTGTCCTCGCCGTTGCGGGTGTCAGTCATTCGTTCGATCCAAATCCGATAGGCTTGCAACACAAGATGAAGGCTATTGCGGGCTTTTTCAAGCCCGCCGGTGATCGGACTCGCCGACCAACCTTATTTTGAGCTGCTTATTTTAAGCGGGGCGCTGGGTGATCACTTCATCGATCAAGCCGTACTCACGCGCGGCGTCTGCACTCATGAAGTTGTCGCGATTGGTATCGCGCTCGATTTCTTCGAGAGTGCGCCCGCTGTGCTTGGCCATCAGCGTGTTGAGACGCTCACGAATGAAGAGGATTTCCTTGGCATGGATTTCGATATCCGACGCCTGGCCCTGGAAACCACCCAGCGGCTGGTGAATCATCACACGCGAGTTCGGCAGGCAATAACGCTTGCCAGGTGCACCGGCCGTCAGCAGGAACGCGCCCATGCTGCACGCCTGACCGATACAAGTGGTCGACACATTGGGTTTGATGAACTGCATGGTGTCGTAGATCGACATGCCCGCCGTCACCGAACCGCCCGGGGAGTTGATATAGAGATGGATGTCCTTGTCCGGGTTTTCCGCTTCAAGGAACAGCAGTTGCGCACAGATCAGGTTGGCCATGTAGTCCTCTACGGGGCCCACCAGAAAGATCACCCGCTCCTTGAGGAGACGCGAGTAGATGTCGTAGGCGCGCTCGCCACGAGCGGACTGCTCGACAACCATCGGGACCAGGCCGCCGGCGGCCTGGATATCAGAGTTCTGCTGAATATACGAATTACGGAACATGCTCTGCAGTCACTCCCAAATAGTTATGTCTTGAATACGCATAAGCCAGCTCGAAGGCTGGCTTATGGTGTTTGCTTCTTACCGCAAAAGCGATCAGTCGGCTTGTGGTGCTTCTACCGGCTTGACTGCTTCTTCGTAAGAGACCGATTTGTCGGTCACGCTAGCTTTCTGCAGAACAGTATCCACAACTTGCTCTTCCAGCACAACCGAGCGAACTTCGTTCAGTTGCTGGTCGTTCTTGTAGTACCAGGACACAACTTGCTCAGGCTCCTGGTAGGCCGAAGCCATTTCCTGAATCATCTCGCGAACGCGGGTTTCGTCAGGCTTGAGGTCGAATTGCTTGACCACTTCAGCCACGATCAGACCCAGTACTACGCGGCGCTTGGCTTGCTCTTCGAACAGCTCGGCCGGCAGTTGGTCAGGCTTGATGTTGCCGCCGAACTGCTGAACAGCCTGCACGCGCAGACGGTCAACTTCGTTGGACAGCAGAGCCTTTGGCACTTCGATCGGGTTGGTGGCCAGCAGACCGTCCATTACCTGATTCTTGACCTTGGATTTGATCGCCTGACGCAGTTCACGCTCCATGTTCTTGCGAACTTCGGCGCGGAAGCCTTCCAGACCGGTTTCCTTGATGCCGAATTGAGCGAAGAATTCTTCGGTCAGTTCTGGCAGCTTTGGCTCGGAAACGGTGTTGACAGTCACGGTGAACTCGGCGGTTTTGCCAGCCAGGTCCAGGTTCTGATAGTCCTCTGGGAAAGTCAGGTTCAGAACGCGTTCTTCACCGGCTTTGGCGCCAACCAGGCCATCTTCGAAACCAGGGATCATGCGGCCGGAACCCAGAACCAGCTGGGTACCCTTGGCGGAACCGCCAGCGAACACTTCACCGTCGACCTTGCCGACGAAATCGATGTTCAGCTGGTCTTCGTTTTGAGCAGCGCGATCGGCCACTTCGAAACGGGTGTTCTGCTTGCGCAGGATGTCCAGCATCTTGTCCAGATCGGCATCAGTCACGTCAGCGCTCAGGCGCTCTACGGTGATACCTTCGAAACCGGCAACGGTGAACTCAGGGAACACTTCGAATACGGCTACGTATTCCAGGTCCTTGCCCGCTTCCAGGGATTTTGGCTCGATCGAAGGCTGACCAGCCGGGTTCAGCTTCTGCTCAACCACAGCTTCGTAGAAGGAAGACTGGATCACGTCGCCTACAGCTTCCTGGCGAGCGTCAGCACCGAAACGGCGCTTGATTTCGCTCATCGGCACTTTGCCTGGACGGAAGCCAGCAATCTTGGCCTTTTGGGCGGTCTGCTGCAGACGCTTGTTGACCTGGCTCTCGATGCGCTCAGCCGGCACGGTGACGCTCATGCGGCGCTCAAGAGCAGTAGTATTTTCAACAGAAACTTGCATGGATATTCCTCGTTGCACAGACGTTAGCCGGCCGTTTCCGACCCCAGAATCAAGGGCATGCATTCTAGTGGGTCAAACTCAAGAAGTCACCCTACTGAAAACGGGTAAAAACGCAGCAGGCAATTTATAGGTGCGAATGCACGAATGCACCTCGCCCCGATGGCAAATACAACCAATCACGCCAAGGCTCTGCGCCAACCTTTCCTTATATAGAGAAGGTCGCCAATCATCGCCCTGACAGCCGATCTCGCAAGCAAGGCCGGCGGGCAGGACAGCATCATCGAGAAACATAAATACGACGAAGCGCCCGCCCCTGCGACCCGTAACCTGAGGCCGCCGAAACAAAAAAGGCGCCAGACTTTTCAATCTGGCGCCTTTCGAAATATGGGGTGGACGATGGGGATCGAACCCACGACAACGGGAGTCACAATCCCGTGCTCTACCAACTGAGCTACGCCCACCATATTGCCTGTTAAAGAAGCCAAACAACTTCTTTATCAAGCTCCAGCCAGGCCAAGTGCCTGAATGAAGCTTTATTTGGTGCGGATGAAGAGACTCGAACTCTTACGCCTCGCGGCGCTGGAACCTAAATCCAGTGTGTCTACCAATTCCACCACATCCGCGGATGAAGCCTTTAAAGCAAAGGCGCCAGACTGTTAATCTGGCGCCTTTCGAAATATGGGGTGGACGATGGGGATCGAACCCACGACAACGGGAGTCACAATCCCGTGCTCT
>NZ_JBYTDD010000028.1:81248-104636 GCF_058791055.1 Pseudomonas sp. EU05-FHT14B02
TACCAACTGAGCTACGCCCACCATATCGCGCTACTTGTGCCAAAGCTGCCTAATGGCGCACCCGGCAGGACTCGAACCTGCGACCATCCGCTTAGAAGGCGGATGCTCTATCCAGCTGAGCTACGGGCGCCTTGTTAGCTGTAACCTTGGAGGACTACAAACTAAGTGCTTTCCAGTCTTGCAGAATCGTAATCCTGCTCAACCTTCCTAACCAGTGCTAGGCTGTGCCCGACAAGTGCGACGAATAGTATAGAGCCCCCCGAAGGTCGTCAAATCCTTTTTAAAAAAAATTCATTTAATTAAAGGAGTTAGGGGAATTTGCAGACCAAGCGCCTTTGCCCTCACCGCATGACATGCGAGAATACGTTCTCTTTTTTTCCCCTCTCGATGGTTAATCACGCGCAATGACTGCACAACTTATCGACGGCAAATCGATCGCCGCCAGCCTGCGCCAGCAGATCGCCCAACGTGTCACCGAGCGTCGCCAGCAAGGCCTGCGCACGCCCGGCCTTGCGGTGATCCTGGTCGGCAGCGATCCTGCCTCTCAGGTTTATGTCTCGCACAAGCGTAAAGACTGTGAAGAGGTCGGCTTTCTATCCCAAGCCTATGACCTGCCTTCCGAAACCACTCAAGAAGCGCTGACCGAGCTGATCGATCGCCTGAACGACGACCCTGCAATCGACGGCGTTCTGCTTCAACTTCCGCTTCCCGAACACCTGGACGCCTCCAGGCTGCTGGAGCGCATTCGTCCGGATAAAGACGTCGACGGTTTCCATCCTTATAACGTCGGTCGCCTGGCCCAGCGCATTCCACTGCTGCGCCCATGCACCCCAAAAGGCATCATGACCCTGCTGGAAAGCACCGGTGTCGACCTTTACGGGATGGATGCCGTGGTCGTCGGCGCGTCCAATATCGTTGGCCGCCCGATGGCGATGGAATTGCTGCTGGCAGGCTGCACCGTGACGGTCACTCACCGCTTTACCAAGGACCTGGCCGGCCATGTCGGCCGTGCGGATCTGGTCGTCGTCGCCGCCGGCAAGCCGGGCCTGGTCAAGGGCGAATGGATCAAGGAAGGCGCGATCGTGATCGATGTCGGCATCAACCGCCAGAACGACGGCAAGCTGGTCGGTGACGTGATCTACGAAACCGCCCTGCCCCGCGCTGGCTGGATCACCCCGGTACCGGGCGGCGTAGGCCCGATGACCCGTGCCTGCCTGCTGGAAAACACTCTGTACGCCGCCGAAACCCTGCACAGCTGAGTTTCAACGCGCACGCCTTCAGCGTGACAAGGAACCCCGCCCTGGCGGGGTTTTTTTTGCCTGCTAGAAACACCGACCGCCCGCCGGAAAATGACTTTTTTTTCATGTTTCTCAGGACTTTCACCGGTTACTTGAACAACCATCGACAGTTATTCAGCCATACTCCAGAATGACGCGCTTTTCAGGAAACAGTCCGTTACAGAACGGCTTATCAACACTTTATGAGTCTGCCAGCGTGAAAATCCGTCTTTCCATCCTGAGCCTATTTTTTGCAGTTGCAGGGACTTTCATCATGCCCTTCGCCAGCGCTGGCGAAACCACCGCAGCACCGCGAGATACGAAGACACTCAAGCTCGCTTCCGGCAGCTCCTTGCTGTTGGACATGCAGACCAACAAAGTCATCTACGCCAGCAATCCTGACGTGGTGGTGCCGATCGCTTCCGTCAGCAAGTTGATGACTGGCCTGGTCGTGGTTGAGTCTCGGCAGAACATGGACGAATACATCAACATCAACATCAGCGACACACCGGAAATGAAAGGTGTGTACTCCCGGGTCAAGCTCAAGAGCGAACTGCCGCGCCGGGAAATGCTGCTGATTGCCCTGATGTCATCTGAAAACCGAGCCGCTGCAAGCCTGGCCCACCACTATCCGGGTGGTTATGCCGCGTTCATTGCTGCAATGAACGCCAAGGCCCGGGCCTTGGGCATGACCAATACCCATTTCGTCGAGCCGACCGGTCTCTCGCCGCGCAACGTTTCAACCGCTCGCGATTTAAGCAAACTGTTGATCGCCGCGCACAAGTACCCGCTACTGACCGAGCTGAGTACAACCAAGGAAAAGACCGTTTCGTTTCGCAAACCGAACTACAGCCTGGGTTTCCGCAACACCGACCATTTGGTCCGCAAGCCGGATTGGGACATCCAGCTGACAAAAACCGGCTTCACCAACGAGGCCGGCCACTGCCTGGTGCTGGTGACCCGGATGGCTAACCGCCCGGTGGCCTTGGTGATCCTTGACGCCTATGGCAAGTACACCCATTTTGCCGATGCCACGCGCATGCGTAATTGGGTAGAGAGCGGAAAAAGCGCGGACGTGCCTTCCGTAGCCTTGCAGTACAAGGCAGACAAGAACCTCAAGCAGCGGCAAAGCGGCGTGGTAGAAGCTTCGAAGTAACCTTGCTGCAAACGCATGAAAAAGCCCCGGACATCCGGGGCTTTTTTTCGTCCCAAAGTCAGTCGTTAGGCAGCGGCATCTGGTCGTCATCCGGAATGCCGTCGCCGGTACTTGGATCTCTCCAACCCTTCGGCTTTTCAGTGGGCACCACCGTTGGACGTGCCAGAGGATCCCTCAATGGGCTGTCGGGATCCATCACCGGATCGGTGCTTTGCTCGGGGGTTGTGGGGACGGTTTCCGGACGTTTGTCGTCGAAACTGGAATCGGTAGACATACACACCTCCATTGGTCCTAAGGCTTCAGATCACCCAGTGGATCGTAGGGCTTGGCCGGAGCCTTGGGGTTGTCACCTGGCTTCACGTCCCTCGGTGCCTTGGCGGGCCCGATCGGGTCGACCTGAGGATCGGCAAGATCCGGGGAATCGGGATCGAAACCCAGCTCATCGCCAGACGAATGCTCTGATGAGTGTGGACCGACGGGCGTAGTTGAATGAGCCATGGGCGCCTCCTGTATCAAGGCCCGGAAAGATCCGGGCCTTTGCAGATTAGAGGCTGGCATCGAGCGCTGGTGCCCGCAAGGTGACGAACGGACTTACTGTGCGGCCAAGGCCTTTCTAGCTTTTGCTGCCGCCGGCTCCTGACCCGCCTGCGCCAGATCATTGGCTGCCTTGAGCCAGCGTTGCTGATCGACCTGGGCGGGAATCTGCGTTGGACTCTGGATCAACACTGCCCAACCGCCGGCATCCTTGAACGCCGATTCAAAAGAACTGAAGCTCATCAACGTCCGCTGACTCATGCCTGCGCGCAGCAGCACGGTCTGCTTCTGACGGTTGTATCCGGTGAGAATCGCATAACGCGGTTCGGCCCACATCGCCGAGCCTTCAGTGAAGCGCACCATCACCGGATAACCGGCCGCGACCTGAGTCAACAAGGCTGGCAAGGTCGCGTCAAGGGGATAGACCACCATCCCGTACTCACGCGCGAGGTTCACCATGTTCTGTTCCAGCTGAGCTTCGGCGCCCGGCAAATGCAGCGGTTTGTCGAGCAAACCCGGCGTAATCACGATGTTCTGCTGGGACAGCATGCTGGCCAGCACCTGCGGTCCGCTTTGATTGGCCACGCCCCTGTAGAAGCGGCCACTAAGTTCGACCCGCTCCGGCAGACGCTTGATCTCAGGTGCAACACTCCCGGCGCAACCCGCCAGCGCCGCCACACATCCCGCCATCAGCGCCGCCGACAGCATTCGAGAAAATACCCGCACCATCATCACTCTCTTGTTCAGGCACCAGGCAACAATGTTCCCGGCAAGGCCGTTGATCATAGGACGCCGCGCGACAGCGGTATAGCCTTAACCGGTAGTTGTTTGCATTCGATAGAGCGAACTGGTTGGTGACTGCCGACTTTCGGTCAATAGCCTGAAATGCAGCAGCGGCTAGACTGTTCCCTAAAGAGACGACAGCGAAGCTGTGAGTGCCCATAGAGGGGCAAAGAGGAGGCACCGATGAGCCTGACCATGATCATTGTAATGTTGGTTTGCGGCTGGCTGGCGGTAGCTGCCGCCATGCTGTGGGGTGTGCTGCGCATTACCCGCCGCCACCATCACCCTGTCCAGCCGGCACCTGCACAAGAAGCGGGCGAGGCACCGAGCCAGCACGCAAACGCTCACTGACACCTCCTTTATCCGAGACCAACAAAAACGGCCGCCTGCACTCCTTCGAGTTCAGGCGGCCGTTTCTTTTAGCGTGGGTCAGGCCTCAGTGACTGCACGCTTCTGCCTGGAGCGACGGGACATCATGTTCAACACCTCGATCGAAGCCGAGAATGCCATGGCCGCATAGACGTAGCCTTTCGGTACATGGGCGCCAAAGCCTTCGGCAATCAGCGTCATGCCGATCATGATCAGGAAGCCCAGGGCCAGCATCACCACTGTCGGGTTGTCGTTGATGAACTTGGCCAGCGGATCAGCTGCCAGCAACATCACCAGTACCGACACCACCACCGCGATGACCATGATCGGCAAATGCTCGGTCATGCCGACAGCGGTAATGATGCTGTCGATGGAGAACACCATATCCAGCATCAGGATCTGACCGATCGCGGCCGCGAAGCCCAGGGTCACGGTCGAGGTCGCCGACTTCGGATCTTCCGGTGCCGGGTCCATGCTGTGATGGATCTCGGTGGTCGCCTTCCACAACAGGAACAGGCCACCGGCAATCAGGATCATGTCTTTCCAGGAGAACGCGTGGCCGAGAATCTCGATCACCGGATTGGTCAACTGGACGATGAACGCGATGGTGCTCAACAAGCCCAGACGCAGGATCAACGCCATGCCGATACCAATGCGCCGTGCCCGCTGTCGATTGTGCAAGGGCAGCTTGTTGGTCAGGATCGAGATGAAGATCAGGTTATCGATGCCGAGCACGATCTCCATCACGATCAGGGTGGCAAGGGCGACCCAGGCGGTGGGGCTGGCGGCAAGTTGTAAAAGGTAATCCATGGGTCAGTCCTGACTCGTTGTAATGCGGTTTAGATTTCCTGGGAGGAAGATTCGGTTTTTTCCGAGTCTTTTTCCGATGATTCTTTTTTGCTGATCAACCCGCTGGTGGCGTCACTGAGTGCTTGCTCGGCGGCCTTATGGGTATCGTCAATCGCCTGTTTGGCGCTTTCGGCAGCCTTGCCCATCAGTTGTTGCGCGCTTTTCTCGGCCTGGTCGCAACCGGCCAGTACCAGTAAAGACGTGATCAGCAATGCCGTGGCTTTAAGCTTCATGATGCTTTCCTCGATAGAACGAACGGGGCCTAAACGATGGCCCGTTGATAGCGATGCATTCTAGGGAAGTGAATACTTCAGGAAAATTCGTATTTTCAGCGGCTATACTTCGATTTTTACGAACTGTAGATCACCATGCTCAACTATCGGCAATTGCATTACTTCTGGGTGGTGGCCAAGACCGGCAGCATCGTGCGCGCCTGTGAGCAGCTCAATCTCACGCCACAAACCATCAGTGGGCAGATTTCATTACTGGAACAGACCTTTGGCATCGAGTTGTTTCGGCGTGTAGGACGCCAACTCGAACTCACTGAGGCGGGCCGCCAGGCACTGCCCTACGCCGAACAAATGTTCCAGCTGGGTGGCGAACTGGAACTGATGCTGCGGGCACAACCCAATGAGCAGCAGATCCTGTTTCGCGTCGGCGTGGCCGACGTGGTGCCCAAATCCATCGTCTATCGCCTGATTGCACCGACCATGGAGCTGAGCGAACCGCTGCGCATCACTTGTCGCGAAGACAAGCTAGAACGTTTGTTGGCCGACCTGGCAATCCAGCGCCTGGACCTGGTGATATCCGACAGCCCCATGCCATCGCACCTGGATATCAAGGGCTACAGCCAGAAACTCGGTGAGTGCGGGATCAGCTTCTTCGCCACCCCAGAGCTGGCGGCCCGTTACGGTCACGACTTTCCGCGCAACCTGCACGGTGCGCCGCTACTGATTCCCGGGCCGGAAACCGTGGTGCGCAGCCGTTTGCAACGGTGGTTTGCCGAACAACAGATCCAGCCGCAAATTGTCGGCGAGTTCGACGACAGCGCCCTGATGCAGGCCTTCGGCCAATCCGGCAGCGGGATCTTTATCGGCCCGAGCGTGATTGCCGATGAGGTGCGACGCCAATATGGCGTGCAAGTGATCGGCCAGACCGACGCGGTGAGCGAGTCGTTCTATGCCATCTCAGTGGAACGCAAGGTCAAGCACCCCGGCATTGTCGCCATTACCGAAGGTGCCCGACGCGAGCTGTTTACCGAGTTTTAGGACACTCAGGCGCAGACTTCCCGGGGCTTGAAGGTCATCAGCGCAATGGCCAGCAGGATCGAGGCGAGGATGAACGCCGCCGCAGCGAAGCCAAGGCCTTGCAGGCCGACGCTGTCGATTACCCGGCCACCGATCATCGCGCCCAGACCGATACCGAGGTTGGCCCCGGCGATGTTCAGCGACGCAGCGAAGGCCGGCGCTTCGGGCGCCGCTTTCATCAGGCGCACATGGCTGACCAGGAACAACGCCGCCTGGGTCACGCCCCAGATGCCCATCGCCGCCGCCAGACCGAGGGGCGAATGAATGTTCGGCACCAGCGCCACCAGGCCGGCAATCATGAACGCACAGAACATCATCGACGCCATCAGCGGATGACGATCCACCGCACGGCCACCCAGGGAGTTACCGATCAGCCCGACCGCACCAAAGCCCATCAGGCACCAGCCGACCACGGTGCCGTTGAAGCCGGCCAGTCGCTCAAGGATGTCCGCCAGATAGGTGTACGCGGTGAACATGCCGCTGAACACAATCACAGACAGCAGCACGTGACCGAGCATCAGCGGGCTGCGCAGGATCTTGAACTGCGAGCGAAAGCTCACCTGATGCTGGTGCAGGTTGGTCCTGGGCAGATAGATAAACAGCAGCAACGCCTTGGCAAAGGCGATGACCGCCAGAATCGCGAAAGCACTGCGCCAGCCGAACGCATCGGAAATCAGCGTGCCCACGGGAATGCCGAACACCGTGGCGCAAACGATGCCGAAGCCGATCTTGGCGATGGCTCGACCGGCGTAATCCGGCCCGACGATGTCCACCGCCGTTTCGCTGGCCAATGCCCAGAACACTGGCAACCCCAGCGCCGGGATCAAGCGGGCAAACGCCATCACCCAGATGTTCGGCGCCAACGCCGCGACCGTGTTGGCCAGGCCAAACATGATCAGCACCGAGATGAACAACTTGCGACGCTCGAAGCGGGCGAAATACGCCGTCAGGAACGGCCCGAACGCGGCCACGGTGAAGGCGAACAGGGTCACCAGCAAACCGGCCTGCGGGATACTGACCTCCAGGTCCCTGGCGATAGCCGGCAACAGACCAACAATGATGAATTCCGTGGTCAGCACCGTGAAGCCGGCGGCGGACAACAGAAGAATGGGCAGCAGCATGCAAAACTCCAGAAAACGAAAACACCAGCGATAGCCCGAAGGCCCACTGGCAGACATGAAAATGAGGATGGCGAATCTTAACAGAGTGTTTTCGGATGCGGTTGCACGAACCTGCAATTCGCGTTGAAGACCAGGGCGGCAGTTCGTCACAGGTCTGAAAGATCGTTCCTGCGCTGTGATAAAGTCCGCGCCCTGAAAAACGTACACCCTGTGATCAATGCCGATCATTTAAGGGGCAAAACCTGTGGGAACGAGTTTGCTCGCTCCCACAAGGAATACGGTGTTCTACACCCTGTATTCCCCTCTCGGTTTCCGGTCTGCGGCCTGCCCTGCTTGTTGCTGCAACTGCGACGAAACCATGCACTTATAAAAATTCAGAGATGCCGTTTTATGACAGCTTCATCCCCTTCTCTATTACAACGCCTTAAACGCCTGAGTCTGGTCACACAGATCGTGATCGGCCTGATCGCCGGTATTGCCCTGGCGCTGATTGCCCCCGACATGGCGAAGTCCGCGGCGTTCATTGGCAAAGTGTTTGTCTCGGCGCTCAAAGCCGTCGCACCGATTCTGGTGTTCGTGCTGGTCATGGCGTCGATTGCCAACCACAAGCACGGCCAGGAAACCCACATCCGTCCGATTCTGTTCCTGTATCTGCTGGGCACTTTCGCGGCGGCCGTGGTCGCGGTGGTTGCCAGCATGACGTTCCCGTCGAGCCTGGTGCTGTCGACCCAGGACGTCGCGGTCACAGCGCCTGGCGGGATTGGCGAAGTGTTGCAAAGCCTGTTGCTGAGCGTGGTCGATAATCCGGTCAGCGCCCTGATGAATGCCAATTTCATCGGCATCCTGGCGTGGGCCATCGGTATGGGTATTGCCATCCGCCACGCTGGCGACACCACCCGTGAAGTGCTGGGCGACTTGTCCAACGGCGTGACGGTGATCGTGCGCCTGGTGATCAGCTTCGCCCCGCTGGGCATCTTCGGCCTGGTGGCCTCGACCCTGGCCACCTCCGGCTTCGGTGCGCTGATCGGCTACGCACATCTGCTGGCCGTACTGCTGGGCTGCATGCTGTTCGTGGCACTGGTGATGAACCCGCTCATCGTGTTCTGGAAACTGCGCCGCAACCCGTACCCGCTGGTGCTGACCTGCCTGCGCGAGAGCGGCATCACGGCGTTCTTCACCCGCAGCTCGGCGGCGAACATTCCGGTCAACCTGGAGTTGAGCAAGCGTCTGGGCCTGCACGAAGACACCTACTCGGTATCGATCCCGCTGGGTGCGACCATCAACATGGCGGGTGCCGCGATCACCATCACCGTACTGACCCTGGCGGCCGTGCACACCCTCGGCATCACCGTGGACGTTCCGACGGCGATCCTGCTGAGCGTCGTCGCGGCAATCTGCGCCTGCGGTGCTTCCGGTGTAGCCGGTGGTTCGCTGTTGCTGATTCCACTGGCGTGCAGCCTGTTCGGCATTCCGAGCGAAATCGCCATGCAGGTGGTGGCGGTCGGTTTCATCATCGGCGTGTTGCAGGACTCGGCGGAAACCGCGCTCAACTCGTCCACCGATGTGCTGTTCACCGCGGCGGCTTGCCTGGGCGAAGAGCAAAAAGCCGAGCGTTTGGCGTAACGCCGCTCCCACAGGATTTGTGGTGTAGCTGAAGACTGGGTACCCATGAAAAAGCCCCCGCAGCCAAAGGCTCCGGGGGCTTTTTTGTACCCGGACGGTTTAGAACGCGCCCATGTAGTCGCGCTTGCCCACTTCCACGCCGTTATGGCGCAGCAGTGCGTAAGTGGTGGTGATGTGGAAGAAGAACTGCGGCAGGCCGTAGGTCAGCAGGTAGGACTGGCCGCTGAAGCGCTTCTCTTTAGGCGTGCCCGGACGGGTCACGATCTCGATGCCTTCCTTGCCGTTGATCTGCTCCGGCTTGATCGAGCCGATGAAGGCCAGTGCCTTGGCAATCAACGCTTGCAGTTCGGCGAAGGTGGTTTCGCTGTCGTCGTACTTCGGCAGCTCGACTTCAGCCAGACGACCGGTAACACCCTTGCTGAAATCAACGGCGATCTGCACCTGACGCACCAGCGGGAACATGTCCGGGTACAGGCGAGCTTGCAGGAAGGCGTTTGGGTCTATGTTCTTGGCGGTGGCGTGGGCTTCGGCTTTCTTCAGCACATCGCTCAGGGCGTTGAGCATTTGCTGGAAAACAGGCACGGAAGCGTCGTACAGGGAAATGGTCATGGCAGGTCTCGTATGGTGACTGGAGGGATCGCAGGTAACCTGTGGGAGCGAGCTCGCTCCTACAGGTGATCAGCGTTGGAACGTGGGCCGATTATAGCCATGCACACGCCTCCCGAGACCGGTCTTTTTCAGCTGCCGTAAACTTTGGCCGCAGGAACCGCCTGCGTCATCAGTTGAGCGACGGCATCGCCCATCTCGCCGACCGCCCAGCGGCCCTGACGATCCAGTTGCGGACCACGGCGCCAGCCGTCGGCAATCGACAACTTGCCGCCCTCGACTTCGAACATCTGCCCGGTCACCTCGGCGGAAGCCTCGGAGCCGAGCCACACCACCAGCGGCGCGACGTTTTCCGGGGCGAAGTAGTCAAAGCCCTCTTCAGGCTTTTTCATGGTGTCGGCGAACACTTGCTCGGTCATCCCGGTGCGCGCGGCCGGCGCCAGGGCGTTGGCGGTGATCCCGTAGCGGCGCAGCTCAGCCGCCTGCACCAGCGTCAGCGAAGCAATGCCGCCCTTGGCCGCCGCGTAGTTGGACTGACCGATGGAGCCCTGTAAACCGGCGCCGGAACTGGTGTTGATGATCCGTGCATCGACCCTGGCGCCGCCCTTGGCCCGCTCACGCCAGTACTTCACGGCGTGGCTGGAAATGCAGAAGTGACCCTTCAGGTGCACCGCCACCACGGCGTCCCAGTCGGCTTCGCTGAGGCTGGCGAACATGCGGTCGCGGCAGATGCCGGCGTTGTTGACCACCACGTTCAGGTCGCCGAAGGTTTCGATGGCCTGCCGCACGATCAAGCCCGCCGAGTCATAGCGGGTGATGTCGTCGCTGTTGGCCACGGCACTGCCGCCCTGCCCGAGGATATCGCCAACCACGGCGAGCGCTGCGTCGCGGTTGATGTCGTTGACCACCACTTTCGCGCCTTCAGCGGCGAAGGCCAGTGCGTAGGCCCGGCCCAGACCACCGCCGGCACCGGTGATGATGACGACGCGGTTTTCACAGATCTTCATGTTGCTCATCCTTCAAATTCATCACGGGTCGACACAATTCCCTGTAGGAGCGGTGTGCATCCTGGTTTACAAGCGTTCGATGATCGTCACGTTGGCCTGACCGCCGCCTTCGCACATGGTCTGCATGCCGAAGCGTCCGCCGCTGCGCTCCAGTTCATGCAGCAAGGTGCACATCAAGCGAGTGCCGGTGGCGCCCAGCGGATGGCCGAGGGCAATCGCGCCGCCATTGACGTTGGTCTGTTCGTGGGGATAGCCGGTCTCTTTCAGCCAGGCCA
The DNA here is from genome assembly GCF_058791055.1 of Pseudomonas sp. EU05-FHT14B02. NCBI lineage: Bacteria > Pseudomonadati > Pseudomonadota > Gammaproteobacteria > Pseudomonadales > Pseudomonadaceae > Pseudomonas > Pseudomonas sp. EU05-FHT14B02. The sequence continues at coordinate 92,156 of NZ_JBYTDD010000028.1, forward strand.
TGGCCACCGAGGCGAAGGCCTCGTTGATCTCCACCCGGTCGATGTCTTCGAGCTTCATGCCGGCGCGCTTGAGTGCGTAAGCGGTGGCCGGGATCGGCGCGGTGAGCATCCAGATCGGGTCTTCGGCGCGCACGCTCAGGTGATGGATGCGTGCTCGTGGCGTCAGGCCGTAACGCTTGAGCGCCGCCTCCGAGACAATCAGCATCGCGCTGGCCGCGTCGCAGGTCTGGCTCGACACCGCGGCGGTGACCCGGTCACAGCCAAACAGGAATTCCAGCTCGGCCATTTTTTCCAGGCTGGTCTGGCGTGGGGTTTCGTCATGCAGCACACCAGCCAGCGGCACGATCTCGCGGTTGAAGCGGCCTTGCTCGATGGCCTGCAAGGCACGTCGATGGGACTCAAGCGAATAGGCTTCTAGCTGCGCCCGGGACAGGTCCCACTTTTCGGCGATCAACTGCGCCGAACGGAACTGCGTTGGGGGTTGCGCGCCATAGCGCCTCACCCAGCCTTCGGAACCGCTGAACGGATCGGTGAAGCCCAAGGGTTCGGCGGCGATCATCGCCGAGGAAATCGGGATCTGGGTCATGGTCTGCACGCCACCGGCGATGACCACGTCCTGAGTGCCGCTCATCACCGCCTGGGCGGCGAAGTGCACCGCTTGCTGGGACGAACCGCACTGGCGATCGATGGTGGTGCCCGGCACCGATTGCGACAAGCCGGCCGCCAGCCAACTGGTGCGGGCGATGTCACCGGCCAGCGGGCCGATGGTGTCGACACAGCCGAAGATCACGTCGTCGTAATCCTCGTCGGGAATGGCATTGCGCTCGACCAGCGCGCGCAATACGTGGGCGCCCAGGTCGGCGGCATGGATCTGGCTCAGACCACCCTTGCGCCGCCCGGTGGGCGTACGCAGGGCGTCGACTATGTAGGCTTCAGGCATGGTCTACCTCTGTGAAAAATTGAAATCTGGTTTTGAGTGCGCCGAAAAACCTGTGGGAGCGAGCTTGCTCGCTCCCACAGAGATGTAGTCACCCTTACTGACGGGTTAGAACGTACTGCCCGCACCCAGCGCAGGCTTGCCGTCCAGCAACACAGCGCGAATCCGCTCTTTGTGATGGCCGCGATCGCCCCAGACCTTGTCCAGCGCCCAAGCGCGCTTCATGAACAGATGCAAATCGACTTCCCAGGTGTACCCCATGGCGCCGTGGGCCTGGATGGTGTTCTTCGCCGCAAGCATGGCCGCTTCCGCCGTTGCCAGTTTGGCGTGGGAGACGAATACGTCCTGATCTGCCTGCTGCTCTGCGACCGCATAGGCGGCGCGATACAGTGGGCCTTTAGCGAACTCGATCTGTACCGCGACGTTAGCCATCAGATGCTTGACCGCCTGGAACGACCCCACCGGTTTGCCGAACTGCTTGCGCTCGAAGGTGTAGTCCACCGCCAGGTCGACCATGCGCTTGGCCAGTCCGAGCAATTGCGCGGCACTGGCGAGGGCGCCACGGTTGAAGGCAGCGGCCCACAAACGTCGGCCCTGTTCGCCACTGGCGACGCAGGTGTCCGGTGTTGGCGTCCACTCGACCTGGAACAACTGGCGGCTCGGGTCGACCGACTCGTTGCGGGTCAGGCGCACGGCATCGCGCTCCAGCGCATGCACTTCATCGCCATGGGCCAGCAACAGTAGATCGGCGACATGGGCGTCACTGACCAGCGGGTTACCGGGCTCGCCGACCGCCAGCCGCGCATTGCCCCCGGCGACCCGCGACAACCAGTATTGCTTGAGCGTTGCCTGTTGCTCGTCGAGGGCAGCGAACAGCGGCACGCCGACCAGCATGGTGTCCACCAGCGGCTCAGGCAGGCCGGCGTAACCGCATTCCTGGGCAATCAGCACGAAATCCAGCTCATTCATGCCCATGCCATCCTGCGCCTCTGGCACGGTCAGCGCGGTCAGGCCCAGTTCTACCAACTGGCCCCACAGTCGCTCACTGCGCCCGCTGTCGCTCTGCCACAGTTCGCGAATGCGTTCCGGGGTGACTTCGTTGATCAGAAAGCTGCGGACATTGTCCTGAAACAGCAGTTGGTCGCGGCTGAAACTAAAGTCCATGGTCTATTCCTCAGGCACGCGGCATGCCGAGCATGCGTTCGGCAATGATGTTGCGCTGGATCTCGTTGGTGCCGGCATAGATCGGCCCGGCCTGGGCAAACAGGAAACCTTCCAGCCAATGGCCGACGTCGCCGGCGGCCGGGGCATCGGGCAGCAGCTCGCCGCGCAATCCGAGAATGCTCATGGCAGTGTCGTGCATGCGCTGGTCGAGTTCGGACCAGAAGATCTTGTTGGTCGACGATTCCGGACCGATCTTGCCGCCCCGCACCAGTTGCGAAGCGGTCATGTAGGTGCCCAGGGTGTAGGCCTCGGCATCGAGCCAGGCGCGCATCACTGCTTCACCAATGGCCGGGTCGCGGTCGGCCTGTTCGCGGTTGGCCTGGTACAACTGCACCAGACGCCTGGCGGTTTCCTGGAAGCGCGCCGGTGAGCGCAGCAGCAAACCGCGCTCGAAACCGGCGGTGGACATTGCCACGTGCCAGCCCATGCCTTCGCCACCGAGGGCGTTTTCCACCGGCACCTTGACGTCGTCGAAGAAGATCTCGGCGAAGCCCGGCAGGCCGTTGAGCTGCGGAATCGGTCGCACGGTGATCCCCGGCGTGTTCAGCGGCAGCAGGATGAACGTCAGGCCGTGATGGCGCTGAGACTGCGGGTCGGTGCGGAAAATACCGAACGCCCAGTCAGCCCACACCGCGCGGGTCGACCAGGTTTTCTGGCCGTTGATCACGTAATGGTCGCCCACTCGTTCAGCTTTGGACCGAATCGCCGCCATGTCGGAGCCGGCACCCGGCTCGGACCAGGCCTGGGCCCAGATGTCTTCACCGGTGGCCATGCGCGGCAGGAATCGCGCTTTCTGCTCTTCGCTGCCGTACTCCATCAGGGTCGGGCCGAGCAGGAAGATGCCGTTCTGGTTGACCCGTGCCGGCGCCCCGGAACGGTAGTATTCCTCTTCGAAAATCAGCCACTCGATCAGGTCGCAACCACGGCCGCCGAGTTCGGTCGGCCAGGTGACCATGCCCCAACGGCCTTCGTTGAGTTTTGCTTCCCAGGCACGGTGCTCGGCAAAACCTTGCTCGGTGTCGAACGATTGCAGCGGTTCACTCGGTACATTGGCCGCCAGCCAGGTCCGCGCCTCGACGCGAAAGGCCTGCTGGGCCGGGGTATAGGTCAGGTCCATGGATATGCCTTCAGCCGTTGAATCGGGCATCGCGTTTCTCGACGAACGAGTCGCGTGCTTCCTGAGAGTCCAGTGAGCGGTAGGCTTCGAGGGTGAAACCCTGCTCCCAGCGGTATTTGTCTTCCAGATTGCCGTCTTCGATGCCCGTCAGCGCTTCCTTGGCCAGGCTGATCATGCCGGGGCTCTTGGCGGCGATGGTGCGGGCGATCCGCAACGCGGCTTCGCGCAAGTCTTCGCGCTTGACCACCTGCTCCACGGCGCCCAGGCGGTAAGCCTCGGCGGCGTCGATGGCCTCGCCGGTGAAGTACATGTGGCGGACTTTCTGCACCGGGAACAACCGCTGCAAATGCGCACCGCCGCCCATGGCCCCGCGATCCACTTCCGGCACGCCGAAGGTGGCGCACTCGGACGCGACGATGATGTCGGCAGCGCCGCAGATACCGATGCCGCCACCGAGCACGAAGCCGTGCACGGCGACGATCACCGGTTTCGGATTGCGGTGGATCGCCTTGAAGCTGTCGTAGTTGCCCTTGTTCACCGCGACGATCAGGTTGCCGTCGGCGGCCAGTTCCTTGATGTCGACCCCGGCGCAGAAGCCGCGCCCTTCGGCCCGGATCAGGATCACCCGCACCTCGGCATTGCGCCCCAGGCTTTCGATTTCGCTGGCGATATCGGCCCAGCCCTGGCAGTTGAAGGCGTTGACCGGTGGTCGGTTGAAGACCAGTTCGGCAATGCCGTTATCGATGCTGACGCTAAATGGTTTCATGCTTTCCCCTTACGACACACGGCGGCACAGCTCGCCCAGGCGCACTTCGGCGTCGCGGACGATCTGTTCAATCAATTGGGCGCAGCTGGGCAAGCTGTCGATGGAGGCGGCGATTTGCCCGGCGGGCAAGACGCCCGCGGCCGGTTGCCCGTCGACCATGGCTTTCTGGATCACCATCGGCGCGTTGGCGGCCATGATGCTTTGCGCGGCGGTCAGCTCCCCGCTGCCGCGCATCTTCAGCGCGCTGGTCAGCAGTTGCATCAGGCTCATGCCGGTGTGGCGGCGGTAGGCCAGGCCACTCTGCAATGCCAGCAACAGGCGCTTGAGGCCGCCGCTGTTTTCCAGTTGGTTGAGCAATTCGTTGCGGATCATCCGTTGCGGCATGCCGTCGATGGCGCGGCTGATGATGATCGCCGCCGGGTCCTTGACCGCCAGGTAGCGCGCCAGGGTCGCTTGCGGCACCGGGCTGTCGGCGCACATCAGGAAACGCGTGCCCATGGCGATGCCCTCGGCGCCGTAGGCCAGGGCAGAAACCAGGCCCCTGCCGTCCTTGAAACCGCCGGCCGCCACCACGGGCACCGACACCGCATTGACCACTTGATCCAGCAGCATCGAGGTCGGCACGGAGCCGGTATGCCCACCGCCCTCGCCGCCTTGCACGGTCACCGCATCGGCGCCCATTTCCACGGCTTTCTGCGCATGCTTGAGCGCGCCCACCGTGGGGATGCACACCACGCCGGCGTCCTTCAGGCGGCTGATCATTTGCTTGCCCGGCGAACGGCTGTAGCTGACCGCCCGGACTTTGTGGCGCAACACCAACTCGACGATCTCGCCGGCATTGGCCTGGTACATATGGAAATTCACCCCGAACGGCTGATCGGTCAGGCGCCGGGTTTCGATGATTGCGGCTTCCATCTGCTGCGGTTCGATGGTCGCCCCGGCCAGGAAACCGAAACCACCGGCATTGCCCGTGGCCGCCACCAGTTTCGGGTCGGCGACCCAGCCCATGGCGGTCTGGATGATCGGATAACGGCACCCGAGCAGTTGTGTCAAACGGGTATTCAACGAGATCGCCATGCTCACGCCTCGCCCGTTTTGCGCTGGGAACTGGCCATGGCCTTGGCGTCGTAGCCGCCGAGGCGGTCGCCGGACACCAGTTCATTGTGAGCATGGGCGAAGTGATGCAGACCGAACACCATGTCCATGGTCGCGCGCTTGCCCATCAGGTCTTCGGCGTTGTTCACCGCTTGCTTGCTCAGCTGCAAGCCCAGGCGCGGCATCTGTGCGATGCGCCCGGCGATGTCGAGGGTCTGTTGTTCCAGCTCGTCGCGAGCAACCACCCGATTGAGCATGCCCATCTGATAGGCACGCGGTGCCGGCATGCGCTCGCCGAGGAACAAAAATTCCTTGGCGATGCGTGGATTCAATTCGTGCACGTGGGCGAAATACTCCACCCCGGGAATGCCCATGCGCACCACCGGATCGGCGAAGTAAGCATCCTCGCTGGCCACGATCAGGTCGCAGACCCAGGCCAGCATCAACCCACCGGCAATGCACGCGCCCTGGACCATGGCGATGGTCGGCTTGGGCATCTCGCGCCAACGGCGGCACATGCCCAGATAGACTTCCTGCTCACGGGCATACAAAAACTCGCCGCCCGGTTTGTTCACATGGTCGTACCACAGGCTGGCGCGGTCGAACGTCTTGTCGACGTCGCGGCCCGGGGTGCCGATGTCATGCCCGGCGGAGAAATGCTTGCCGGTGCCACGCAACACAATGACCTTCACTTCATCGTCATCGCAGGCCCGGCGAAACGCCGCGTCCAGCGCATAGGTCATCTGCGAGTTCTGCGCGTTGTGGAACTCGGGGCGGTTCATGGTGACCAGGGCCACCGCGCCACGCACCTCGTACAGCACCACCTCGGCCTGATTGTTATCGTTATCTTCAGCCATCACTTGTCTCCGCAACGCGTTGCTCAGCGTTGGCCTGGCGGGTTGTCTTTAAGTTGCAGGGCGCGCAGGTTGTGCGCGTCCAGACGCTGGATCAGCTGCAACTGCTCGGCCGTCGGCGCGGCAGTGGTCAGGCAATCGTCCGGTACGTGCAGCTCGAAGCCGGTGTTGTCCTGGACTTGCGCCGCCGTCACGCCGGGGTGCAGCGAACGGATGCGCATCTGCCGTTGCGGGCCCTGGAAATCCAGCACGCAGAGGTCGGTGATGATCAGGCGGATGTCGATGTCGTCCAGCTTCCAGCCCCGTGCCAGTCGGGCCGGGTTGTAGCCGACCGAAGCGACCATATCGACCTCGCCTTCGACGAACACCCGACGGTTGTGGCTCGGCACGCAAAACGAGTTGGCGTGGCTGATCGAGTTGCCGGGGAAACCGCGCACACCGAGCATCTGCGCCTTGGGTTTGGCGTAGTCGCCGATGCAGGAAATGTTGGCCTGACCAAAGCGGTCGATCTGGGTCGGGCCCACCAGGGCATGGCGCTTGCCGCCCCAGACGTTGTCGAAAATCCGCGAGAAACCCATCCAGCTGTCGCGCTTGGGTTCATAGCCTTTGCGTGCGCCCAGCGGCACCGGCTCGGCAACCATGTAGGCTTCGGAGTCGGTCATCAGCAGTTGCGGGTTGCTGGTCAGCATGGCCAGCGAAGCGGCCAGACGCGGAATCACGCCGATGCCGGAGGCCAATACTTCGCCGTCTTCGCGCCAGGCTTCGGAGGCCGCGCAGATCATCAACTCGGCGAGGCTGTAATCAGTAGTGCTCATCGGAAGGTTCCCTTAGAAAATCGGCAACGGCAGTTCACGGATCGCAGCCAGGCCGCCGACCTTTTCCAGATACTGTTCGTGGGTGCAATCGACGTAGTCACGGACATAGCCCTGCCAGCCGTCGGCCACCTGGACCGTGGCGTTGTAGGCCTTGAAGTGCGCGACATCGAAACCGTACAGCGGCGCGCAGGACGACGGATGCGCCCCGCCCGGCACGTGGGCCACGGCGGTGGTCAGGTTGCGTTCCCAGAACACTTGGTGGGCGTGGGCGGAGTCCTGATGGAAATACTCGCTGTCGACCAGCTCATCGCAGGTCACGTAGCTGTGGGTCGCAGCCCGCACGAACAGGTCGTCCATGTAGTGATCCGGACCGCTGATCTGGCACACGCCGCGTTTGTCGGCACGGTCAACGTGGACCAGCGCGGCGTCGAGCTTGAGCGCCGGCATGGCGACCCAATCCTTGCCATCGGCATAGGGCGAGGCGATCAACTTGATCTGGCGGTTGTGGCGCAGCACATCGGTGCCCAGGCCCACCGCCGTCGGAATGAACGGCACGTTCATCGCCGCCGCCCGCAGACCGAGCAGCAACATGCCTTCGTCGATCTCCATCACTTCCAGCGCTGCTTCCTGGCGCGCCTTGCGGAAGTAAGGTTCCAGCGGAATGAAGTCCAGGGAAACGAAGGCGAACACCAGTTTCTTGATCTTGCCGGCGGCGCAGAGCATGCCGACATCGGCGCCACCATAGGCGACCACGGTGAGGTCCTTGAGGTCCGAGCGCAGAATCTCGCGCACCAGCGCCATCGGTTTGCGGCGCGGGCCCCAGCCACCGATACCGATGGTCATGCCGTCACGCAGTTGGCCGACGATCTCGGCGGTGGTCATTTGCTTGTCCATCGTCTTGTTCCTCATTGGCGACCGACACTGAAGTCGTGGCCCCAGTGGCTGACCACGGTGCTTTCGAACGGCGTGTGGCGGTCCCAGTCGACCACCAGGCCATCACAGCCGTATTCCAGGTCAAACCCGGACGGGGTCTTGATATAGAAAGAAATCATCTGGTCGTTGGTGTGCTGGCCGAGGGTGGCCGACAGCTTCACGCCGTTGGCGTGGACGCGGTCCAGGGCGCGACCGACTTCGTCCAGCGCATTGACCTCGACCATCATGTGCACGCAACCGTGGGGCATCGGGCACTCGAAAATCGCCAGCGAGTGGTGGCGGCCGTTGTTGCAGTGCAGGAAGTGAATACGCTTTTGCGGTTCGGCCGGGTCCGGGGTGAAGCGCACTTTCATCAGGTCCGACAGGCCAAAACCCATCACCTGTTCGTAGAAGTCGCGGCAGCGTTCGAAGGCCGGCGCTGGCAGTACTACATGGCCCATGCCCAGCTCATTGGTGACAAAACCCTTGACGCCCACCGGCGAGACGAAACGGGCGAAGTCCTGCAGCGGGCCCCAGAACAGTTCGTGGCGATTACCATCCGGGTCGCTGAAGTGCACCAGCTCCTGGACCTTGCGCAACTCGGCCTCGGCCGCGGTACCGCGGGTCACTTGCACGTCGGCTTGCTGCAACTCGCTGACCGCCTGTTCCAGCGCCGCTTTGCCGGCCACTTCCCAGCCGCAGGCACCAAAGCCGTTCCCGACACTTTTTTGCACCAGGATGCGGTAGTGGCGCTCGTCCATTTTCAGGTACAGGTGCTCGTCGTCATCGTTGCCGATGACCATCATGCCCAGCACCTGGCTTGCGTAGTGGCGCCATTGCGCCAGGTCGCTGGATAACAGGGTGACGTAACCCAGACCGCGGATATCCATGGATGCACTCCTCGTTTTTCTCAGGCGGTGCCGCCCTTCGGCGACTGCCGGGGGAGACTTTATGTAGGGCCTATTCAAACGGGTTCGGGGAGGGGCAACATCGTCCAATGGGACTAGCGAAAAACAATGCTTGCGCGCATAACCCCCCCTGTAGGAGCGAGCTTGCTCGCGATGGACGACCAGACTCCACGGGGCATCAGACAGCCCGCGTCATCGTTGACGACCATCGCGAGCAAGCTCGCTCCTACAGAGTTTTCATTTGCAGTTATTCAGGCGGGTTCAGCTGATCCAGTGCGCGGTTCACCGAAAGCTCGCCGAGCATGATGATCTGGGCGATGCCCAGCAGGGTGTGGCGGCTTGGGCCCTCGGTATGATCCGCCAGATCGAGTGTCATGACATTGGCCGAGGCCAGCGATTGGCAGGCATCGCCCAGCAGGGTTTGGGCATCGAGTTCGGGGTTGATGGTGTACATCGTGCTGGGTTTGCGCGGCATGGCGCGGATGTCGGCGAGTGAGGGGATGCGTTCGGTTTCAGGGGGATTAGGTGAAGGTTTGACCATGGTTGAATGCTCCAAAATGTGGAGCCATCACCTACTTGCGACTAAACAAGAGGGTGGCAGCTGTACGCAGGTTAGTCGACCGGGGGAGCACGATACCGGCGCGCCCGAAGGCGCCCTGCGCACAGCTACCATGGAGTGCAGGCATGAAATGACCTGACTGTCTGGTATGCAAATGCGCTTCGTAGCACCCCGGGCGACTAAACCCGATCACTGATGGGCAGTGACGCGAATCAAGTTACCGAGCGGCCCCAAGGCGCACAAGCCGGCGGATTCTGGCGTACCTGTAGGCAACGACGCAAGGCGGTGTAGCTTTCATCAAGTAACACTGACAGCCGTTAAACAGGCTTCGTTTAACAACCCAAAAACCTGTGGGAGGTATGTGATGGTCAAGATTAGTGCAGGCATAAAAAAACGGGCCTTGGGGACCCGTTGGAAAGTGGGCCTGACGTCCGTGCCATGCCTGAAATGCGTCAACTGTAGGAGCGAGCCTGCTCGCGATGGTCGCCAACGATAACGCTGCAAGCCTGGCACCCCGCGGCGTTCTCAGGTTTATCGCGAGCAGGCTCGCTCCTACAAGGGGTATGCGGTGTTCATGCGTTTAGCGTCAACTATCACGCCTTGCGGAAATGCGGAATCACCTTCTCGCCAATGTTCTTCAAGGTCTCCAGCTGCGCCCACTGCGGCACGGTGCCCATCTGGCAAATGAACAGGATTTCGTCGGCGCCGGCATCGATCAGGCGCTGCACGTAGCCGATGCAATCCTCGACGGTGCCGTAGGCGTGGTTCGGGTTCATCATGGCCATGGTCGGGTCGGAGAAGTCGACACTGACTTCTTCAGAAGCGAAGCGCGACTTGATCACGCTCTGGCCATTGCCATCGACGAAGGTGTCGTCCTTCCACTTCTCCGGATCCGGACGCTCGCCACCGCCGTACCAGTAGCCCAACGACTCCATGAAGTAACGCTGGCCACGGATACCGATGCGGCGCGCCTCTGCGTTGTCGTCCAGCACGATGGCCGGGCACAACGCGGCAATGTGACGGTTAGGGCGGAAGCCCACTTGCTTCTTTTCATCGCGGTTGTCGTAGGCCGTGTGATACACCTCAACCTTCTTGGCGATTTCTTCCGGGCCACCGAAGCCCAGCACCAGCGCGCCCATTCCACGACCGCCGGCATTCTTCAGCGACTCGGTGTTGGTGCACGCCAGGTACATTGGCGGGTGCGGATCCTGATACGGCTTTGGATGGATCGGACGCTTGGGGATCTGCACGAAGTCGCCGTTGTGCTCGATCTCGTCCTGCACGAACATTTTCGGGATCAGGTACATCATCTCGTCGATCTGCGGCTGCAAGGTCGCCAAGTCGTAGCCGAAGGTGCCGGCTTCCTGCTGGGTACCGCCCTTGCCCACGCCAAAGTGCACACGCCCCTTGGACAGCAGGTCGAGGGTGGCGATGCGCTCGGCGACCTTGACCGGGTGGTTCATCGCCGGAGGCAGGCAGACCACGCCGTGGCCGATACCGATGCGCTCGGTTTTACCGGCCACGAAAGCCAGCATGGTTTCCGGCGCGGACATGTGCGAGTAGTTGCTCAGCGCGGTGTGTTCAACGCACCAGAAGGTGTCGAAGCCGAGCTTGTCGGCGAGCACAGCCTGCTCAACGGTGTCTTCAAAAATCTTGCGGTCGCCTTCGCGGCTGGAGTCCACCGTCTGGGCTTCGTAAATCAGGGAAAATTTCATGGTTGATCCTTGTGCTTATTTGGATGCGCAGTCGGCGCCAGAGACCTACGCCTTGCGCCCATGCTCGGGTATTGGCAGGGCGCTCGAATCACGCAAACGGACTAGCTGATTCAGCAGAAACCATCAGAGGAAAAAGTCGTTGCTGTCCTGCCCCATGCTCACGCCGCCGAGGTTCCACGCATACTTGGCCGGACTGTTGGCGACGTGGGCGCGACCGGTGTGAATGTCGCGGAAGGCACGGTTGATCGGGTGGCTGCGGAAGATCGTCGAGGCACCGCTGTTGAACATCAGGTCGCCAACGGCCTTGGCGCACTTGTCGGCCACCAGCGCCGAGTCGTAACGCATCTTCACCCGCTCGGGCATGCTCAGCGGCTCACCCTTCTGCGCACGCTCGAGCATCAGGGCGAAATTGCGCAGCAGCACGGTCTTGCACTCATCGACGCAGACCATGGCGTTGGCCAGCGCCGATTGCGCAGCCGGGTCCTGAACCATTTTGCGACCGTCGTTGACCCCGACCCGGGCGCGGTTGTGCCCGACAAACTGATCCACCGCACCTTGCAGGGCACCGATGGCCGAGGACGAAACCGCACGCACGAAAATCTGCCCGAATGGCAGGCGGAACAACGGCGCGGTGTTGACCGCATTGCCCGGACTGTTCTGCATGAAGCCGTCGAGGGCGCGATGGGTGCGGTACTCGGGAACGAAGGCGTTCGCCACCAGAATGTCGTGGGAGCCGGTGGCTTCCAGGCCCATGACGTTCCAGTTGTCGAGAATCTGGTAATCGCTGCGCGGCACCAGGAACGTCCGATAATCCGGCGCACCGCCCGCCTCTTCCGGCGGCACCAGCGCACCGAGGAACGCCCACTCGCAATGCTTGCTGCCGGAGGAAAAGCCCCAGCGACCGCTCAATTTGAAACCACCCTCGACCCGCTCGACCTTGCCCACCGGCATATAGGAAGAAGAGATCAGCACGCTGGAATCACTGCCCCAGACATCCTGCGCGGCGCGGTCGTCGAACAGCGCCAGTTGCCAGTTGTGGATCGCCACCACCCCCAGCACCCAGGCCGACGACATGCAGCCCTCGGCAAGGGTCATCTGTACGTCGAAGAAATCCTTGGGCTCCAGCTCGTAGCCTTCCCAACGGGACGGTTGCAGGATGCGAAAGAACCCGGCGTCCTGGAAATCCTTCAGGGTTTCTTCGGGCAACTGGCCGGCTTGCGCGGCATTCAGGGCGCGCTCACGCAGGATCGGCACCAGCTCGCGGGCACGTTGGCTCAGACGCTGGCGAATCAGGTCTTGGTTGAGCATTTTTATTGTTCTCCTTTGTTCACCCCATCCGCCGGGGCGCGCGTGCAACGGGGCGGGTGTAGCGCCCCTACACTGGCATTCAAGCAATGCAAGACCGGGCGGGCATCCCTCAAACGGACCATGTGGTTTTGGGGGAACAGGTATCGGGGGTATCTGAAAGGGGTGTGTTGGATGACAGGCGGTGTGGATTTTTTAGGTTCTTCACGGATTGCCGGGAAAGACGCTCTTGATCTTCATGAAAAAGAACTCACTATCCCGGTAACCGTACGCC
>NZ_JBYTDD010000029.1:0-101195 GCF_058791055.1 Pseudomonas sp. EU05-FHT14B02
ATAGCCTCCGAAAGACACCCTGTGAAAGCTTAGAGAATGATCACAGGGTGTGAGGGGGGAGCCATTTCATTAGTGGACCGGTGTTCACAGGACCAATGTGGGAGCGAGCTTGCTCGCGATGGCGGTGTTGTAGTCGCCGCAGGACTCAGCTGGCCGTCGCCAACAACAAATCCACCACCGACCGCCCATGCCCGCGATGCTTGCCGTGCTCATACAGTGACGCGGCAATTTCATCGGCACGAATCGGCAGGATCGACAGCAAGGTGTCGCTCAGCCCATGGCTGGCCTGGCAAAAGCCCTGCATGTAGAGGCCGGCCTTGCAGCGTTCATCGGTGATCAGTTTGTAGTTGCGATCGACCTCGAAATCACCCAGGTACTCTTCGAGCGGTGCCAGCAGCTTGCGGTGCATCTGCCGCTCGTAACCAGTGGCCAGCACCACAGCGTCGTAGTGACGCACCGAAACTTCGCCGGTGGCGTTGTTGCGCAACACCAGTTCGATGCCCCGTTCGTTGGCGGTAGCCCTTTCGATGGTGGTCAGGGTGTGGAACGCATGACGGGCGATGCCCGAGACCTTCTGCCGATAGAAGATGCCGTAGATTCGCTCGATCAGATCAATGTCCACCACCGAGTAGTTGGTGTTGTGGTACTCGTTCACCAGGCGCTCGCGCTCGCTGCCTGGCTGCTGGAACACCAGGTCGGTGAACTCAGGGGAAAACACTTCGTTGACGAAGGGGCTGTCGTCGGCCGGCTTGAGTGCCGAGCCGCGCAGGATCATGTCCACCTGCACCGACGGGAAGCTGTCGTTCAAATCGATGAAGGCCTCTGCCGCGCTCTGCCCGCCTCCGATGATCGCGATGCTCATCGGCCGGTTGTCCACGCACGGCTGCTTGGCCATCTGCGCCAGGTACTGGGAGTGATGGAACACCCGGCCGTCATCCCTGAGTGCCTTGAATACCTCGGGAATACGTGGCGTGCCACCGGCGCTGACCACCACCGACCGGGTGGTGCGCACCTGCTGATGCCCGGTCGCATCGCGGGAAATCACCCGCAACGCCTCGACCTGATGGTTGTGCAGCACCGGCTCGATGGTCAGCACTTCTTCGCCGTAGCGGCTTTGCGCGGTGAACTGCCCGGCGACCCACCGCAGATAGTCGTTGTACTCCATACGGCACGGATAGAAGGTGCCCAGGTTGATGAAGTCCACCAGGCGCCCGTGGGCCTTGAGGTAATTGACGAACGAGTAAGGGCTGGTCGGATTGCGCAGGGTCACCAGGTCCTTTAGGAAGGAAATCTGCAACTCGCTCTGGGTCACCAGGGTGTTGCCGTGCCAGCGGTAGTCGGCCTGTTTGTCGAGAAACAATACATCCAGTTCGCCCTGGCTCGCCCCGCGTTCCTGCAGCGCGATGGCCAGTGCCAGGTTCGACGGGCCGAAACCGACGCCGATCAGGTCGTGAACGAGGGGCGATGCAATTGCCTGTGTCATTTCCAGTGTCCTCTGGATGTTCCCCTCAATGGCGGGGGCATTGAACCTAAGTGACCTGACCCACCAAGGGCCGCACAACAGGTCGTCTGTTGAGTAGGAACGAGGACTGTGAAAAAAAATTTAACCGCGCAGGCTCACTGGGTGTCCCACTGTCGCATCCGTATACGGCAATGCTTCATGGCATTGACAATGTGCTTCTCGACCATTGCCCGGGAAATGCCCAGTTGCTCGGCAATTTGCGGATGGGACAGGCCTTCGATCTTGCGCAGCAGGAAACTCTCGCGGCACAACCTTGGCAACTCCGCCAGGGCACACTGGAGCATTTCCAGACGCTGGCCATGATCGAGCACGTTATGCGGCGAAGGGGTGAAATAGCGCTCTTCATTGTCGAGCACCTCAAGAGGTTCGGCCTGACGCAGGGTGTTGCGCCGATGGTCGTCGATAACCAGGTTGAGGGCGGTGCGATAAAGGAACGCCCGGGGCTGCTCGATCGGCGTATCACTGGAACGCTCCAGGACCCGCAGATAAGCGTCATGCACCACATCTTCGGCCACCTGACGGTTGCCCAGCCTGGCGTTCAGGAAACACACCAGTTCGCGATAGTAGTTTTCCAACATGACTCCCGTCCGCACGGGGGTGCGGTTTCTGTCCTTGAGCCCTTTGCGCGACCGTTGAAATAAACAGTGGCACGATAATGGCAGTTCGAGTCGCGTAATTTATAGTAATTCTCATATAGATTTAAAGTACTGCTTCAACTTGCCTGGTATTTAGCCACGAACCCTGTAGGAGCGAGCTTGCTCGCGAAGGCATCAAGGACAACGTGTTGACCCAGACAGCACGCGTTATCGTTGACGTCCATCGCGAGCAAGCTCGCTCCTACATTAGTTTGTGTCAGCACCTAAATTCCCCGGCGCTTTCTACGTTTACAGGACAGCTCCCCGTCCCTGTCCGGCCCTGCCGGCAGCGTTCAGCCATCGACCCGCTGCTGAACGACGGGCCGATTTCCCTAGGCCGGAACCCTGCATGAAACGTCCCCGACAGACCCGACGCGCCCTGCTTGCAGCACTTTGTCTGATCCCCGTGGTTGCCGTCGCCGCCTGGCAGTTCATCCCGCCGGGCCGCGACGGGCTCGTCACCGTTCAGGTCAGCCGCACCGACATTGAAAGCAGCGTCACGGCATTGGGCACCCTGCAACCGCGGCGCTATGTCGACGTCGGCGCCCAGGCCTCCGGGCAAATCCACAAGATTCACGTGGAAGTCGGCGACGTGGTCAAGGAAGGCCAGTTGCTGGTGGAAATCGATCCGTCCACGCAACAGGCCAAACTCGATGCCGGGCGCTTCTCCATCGAAAACCTCAAGGCGCAGCTGCAGGAGCAGCGAGCGCAGCACGACCTGGCCCGGCAGAAATACCAGCGTCAACAGAACCTGGCCGCCGGCGGCGCCACCCGTGAAGAAGACGTGCAGACCGCCCAGGCCGAACTGCGCGCCACCCAGGCACGGGTCGAGATGTTCCAGGCGCAGATCCGCCAGGCCGAAGCCAGCCTGCGCAGCGATCAGGCGGAGCTCGGCTACACGCGGATTTATGCGCCGATGGCCGGCACCGTGGTGGCGCTGGATGCCCGGGTCGGCCAGACCCTCAACGCCCAGCAGCAAACGCCGCTGATCCTGCGAATCGCCAAGCTGTCACCGATGACCGTGTGGGCCGAGGTCTCGGAGGCCGACATCGGCCACGTCAAACCCGGCATGCACGCCTGGTTCACCACCCTGAGCGGCGGCACCCGGCGCTGGACCAGCACCGTGCGGCAAATCCTCCCCGTTCCGCCCAAGCCCCTGGACCAGACCAGCCAGGGCGGCGGCAGCCCCGCCAGCACCAGCAAAAGCGGGAGTGCCCGCGTGGTGCTGTACACCGTATTGTTGGACGTCGACAACGCCGACAATGCCTTGATGGCGGAAATGACCACCCAGGTATTTTTCGTCGCCAATCAGGCGCAGAACGTACTCACCGCGCCCATCGCCGCCCTGCAGGCAGGCCCGCAGACAGACCGGCAGACAGCGCAAGTGGTCGCCAGCAACGGCAGCATCGAGCAGCGCAACGTGCGCACCGGCATCAGCGACCGCCTGCGGGTGCAGATCCTCGATGGCCTGCAGGAGGGCGATCACCTGTTGATCGGCCCGATCGACGGGAGTGGCGGCTGAATGCACACGCCTCTGATCGACCTTTCGGACATCCGCAAAGCCTACGGCGGTGGCGACGCACCTGAAGTCCATGTGCTGCGCGGTATCGACCTGTCGATCCATGCCGGGGAGTTCGTGGCGATCGTCGGCGCTTCCGGCTCCGGCAAGTCGACGTTGATGAACATCCTCGGCTGCCTCGACCGCCCGACCTCGGGCGAATACCGCTTCGCCGGGGAAAACGTCGCGGCGCTGGACAGTGACGAACTGGCCTGGCTGCGTCGTGAAGCCTTCGGTTTTGTGTTCCAGGGCTACCACCTGATTCCCTCCGGTTCGGCCCAGGAAAACGTCGAGATGCCGGCCATCTACGCAGGCACCCCAGCCGCTGAACGCCACGCCCGCGCCGCCGCCCTGCTCGACCGTCTCGGCCTGGCTTCACGCACCGGCAACCGCCCCCATCAACTCTCCGGCGGGCAGCAGCAACGGGTGTCGATTGCCCGCGCATTGATGAATGGCGGCCACATCATCCTGGCTGACGAACCCACCGGTGCCCTCGACAGCCACAGCGGCGCCGAGGTCATGGCACTGCTCGACGAACTGGCCAGCCAGGGCCACGTGGTGATCCTCATCACCCACGACCGCGAAGTGGCGGCCCGGGCCAAACGCATCATTGAAATTCGCGACGGCGAGATCATCAGCGACAGCGCCCGGGACAATCCCACCGCGCAAAACTCTGCCAACCCCGGCGCCCTGCAGGCCGTCGATTTGCGCAAGCGCCTGAGTGAAGGCGCCGAAGCCACCGGCGCCTGGAAAGGCGAGTTGGTCGATGCCGTGCACGCGGCGTGGCGGGTGATGTGGATCAACAAGTTCCGCACCGCGCTGACGTTGCTCGGCATCATCATAGGCGTCGCCTCGGTGGTGGTGATGCTGGCCGTGGGCGAAGGCAGCAAGCGCCAGGTGATGGCACAAATGGGCGCGTTCGGTTCCAACATCATTTACCTCAGCGGCTCGGCACCCAACCCGCGCACGCCCATGGGCATCGTCACCCTCGATGAGGTCGCCGCGATTGCCAGCTTGCCCCAGGTGATGCGGATCATGCCGGTCAACGGCCAGGAGGCCGGGGTGCGCTTTGGCAACCTTGATCACATGAGCTACGTCGGCGGCAACGACACCAACTTCCCGGCGATTTTCAACTGGCCAGTGGTCGAAGGCAGCTACTTCACCCACGCCGATGAACAGAACGCCGCGGCGGTCGCGGTGATCGGGCACAAGGTGCGGACCAAATTGCTCAAGGACGTGGCCAACCCGATCGGCCAGTACATCCTGATCGAAAACGTGCCCTTCCAGGTGGTCGGCGTGCTCGCGGAAAAAGGCGCCAGCTCCGGCGACTCCGACAGCGACGACCGTATCGCCATCCCCTACTCCGCCGCGAGCGTGCGCCTGTTCGGCACCCACAATCCCGAGTACATCGCCATCGCCGCCGCCGACGCGCGCAAGGTCAAGGAAACCGAGAAAGCCATCGAGCAACTGATGCTGCGCCTGCACGACGGCAAGCGCGACTTCGAACTGACCAACAACGCGGCGATGATCCAGGCCGAGGCGCGCACGCAAAACACCCTGTCCCTGATGCTCGGCTCGATTGCGGCGATTTCGCTGCTGGTGGGCGGGATCGGCGTGATGAACATCATGCTCATGACTGTGCGCGAGCGGACTCGAGAGATCGGTATCCGCATGGCCACCGGCGCCCGCCAGCGCGACATCCTGCGCCAGTTCCTCACCGAAGCAGTGATGCTCTCGGTGGTGGGCGGCCTCACCGGGATTGCCCTGGCGCTGATCGTCGGTGGCGTGCTGATTTTCAGCGAAGTCGCTGTCGCGTTCTCCCTGATAGCGGTGCTGGGTGCCTTCGGCTGCGCCCTGGTCACCGGTGTCGTTTTCGGCTACATGCCGGCCCGCAAGGCTGCCCGACTCGACCCGGTCACGGCCCTTACCAGTGAATGATCGATTGATGAAGCCGCCACTCAGTGTGTTAACCCTGTGCCTGTTGCTCGGCGCCTGCGGCACCCCGCCACAGCGCCCCGACAGCGGCGTCCAGCCGCCGGCTGCCTGGCAAATCCGGCACACCGCAGGCGCTGTCCATGACAACCAGCAATGGTGGAACCGCTTCGGCAGCCCGCAACTGGGTCGCCTGATCGAACAGGCGCGGCTCGGCAGTTACGACCTGGCCGCGGCCATCGCCAGAGTGCGCCAGGCCCAGGCCGACACGGTGATTGCCGGCGGCTCGCAACTGCCCGAAGTCAAGGCCGGGGTCAACGCCAACCGCCAGAAACTGCTGCGCGGCAGCGGCTACAGTCAGCTCGATGCCGACAGCGATAACGACGCCGTCGACTACTTCACGGCGAATCTGGTTGCCAGCTACGAAATCGATTTCTGGGGTGGCCAGCGGGCCAGCCGCGACAGTGCGCAATTCAGTCTCAAAGCCAGCGAGTTCGATCAGGCCACCGTGGAACTGACGTTGCTCAGCGGTGTGGCCAACGGCTACGCACAAGCCTTGTCGTTGCAGGAACAGAGCCGCATCGCCGAGTTGAATCTGGCCAATGCCCAAAGCGTGTTGAAACTGGTGCAAACCCGTTTCGATTCGGGTTCGGCCACAGCCCTGGAACTGGCACAGCAAAAAAGCCTGGTGGCGGCCCAGCAACGCCAGCTGCCGCTGGTGCAGCAACAGGCCGAGGATGCACGGATCAGCCTCGCCGCCCTGCTCGGCCGCCCGGTTCAGGCGCTCTCGCTGGGTCAGGAACGCTTCGATCAACTGACTTGGCCTGCGATTGACGCCGGGGTACCCAGCCAGTTGCTCAGCCGCCGTCCGGACATTGCCCGGGCCGAGGCGCAACTGGCCGCCGCCCACGCCGACGTCACTGTCGCCCGGGCCGCGATGCTGCCGACCGTGACCCTCACCGCCGAAATCGGCTCCGGTGCCGACCGGGCCGACGACATCCTGCGCAGCCCCTTCTACAACCTCACCGCCGGGCTGCTTGCGCCGGTGTTCAACAACGGCCGCCTCGGCGCCCAGCGAGACAAGGCCACGGCGCGTCAGCAAGAACTGCTGGAAACCTATCGCGGCACGATCATCAACGGCTTCGCCGACGTCGAAAAAGCCCTCAACAGCATTCGCGGACTGGATGAGCAGCGCGGGTGGCAGAGTGAAGAACTGAGCCAGGCGCAGACCGCGTTCAACATCGCGCAAAGCCGTTATCAGGCCGGGGCCGAGGATTTGCTGACGGTGCTGGAGACCCAGCGCACCTTGTACGCGGCGCAGGATTTGAACGTGCAGCTGCGGTTGTCGCGGATGCAGGCGAGTATTGCCCTGTACAAGGCTTTGGGTGGGGGGTGGCAGGTTCTTTAGTCGTGGCGCCTGTCAGGACGCCATCGCGAGCAAGCTCGCTCCCACAGTGGATCGTCAGTGAACACAAAGTCTGTGTACGACCAGGTTCAAATGTGGGAGCGAGCTTGCTCGCGATTGAACGATAACGCGGTGTCAAGCCTGGCTTTGTTTAGCCTTCAGATTGCGCGCATACCACGGCCGCTGCGGCACTTTGCGGAACAGATCCATGAGCTTCTTCTTGTCCTCGCCAAAGGTAATGCGCAACGCCAGCTTCATGGTTTCCGGGTCCATTTCCACTGACTTGCCCGCCTGCAACCCCGGCGTGGTGCTGCAGCCATGGGTAATCGGCCCGAGCCAAGGGTCATCGATCTCGACCCAGCGCCCGGGCGCGAACCATTGCACACCGTTGACCTGCAGCCGACTGACCTGCCCCGGATGAAAACGCTCGTGGGCGCGAAACCAGTCTTCCAGGCGATCGTCGATCCAGCCGTGGAAATGCCAGAACACCGGGCTGACATGGGAGGAAAACGGGTCGCCGAGAAAATCGTTTTCCGGTGCAAACCAGCGTGCGGAGAAGTCCGCCGGATCCCGGGCGAACGGCACCGGCTGACCGTTGGACGGATCACGGGGCACCGAAGCCCAGCGCATGTGCAGCCAGTCGTGCAGGCCCAGTTCAACCTCCGAGCCGAACTGGCCGAGGGTCAGCGTCGACAGGTAGCGTGGATCACGGTAGCGCGATTCCCAGACCTGGAAATTGCTGTGGTACGTCTCAGCGGTCTTGATATCGCTGACCCATTGCGTGTACTCGTCATCGTCCTCGGCCAGCCAGGTCGGCGGCAGCGCGGTGCCGTCGTGATTGTCGAAGTAACGCGCAAAGCCGAGCCGGTCCCGCGCCAGCTCTGGTTGCGGCAACGGGAAGTGCGTCCAGGACGGCAGGTCCTGCATCGAACGCGCGGTGCCGAGCATGTGCCGGTGCATGAAGAAAAAGTCCACGCCAGAACCGTTGCGATCCTTGCGATCGCCACGGGCATCGCGCTCCTGGTCCCGCGGTCCGGGTTGCCAGCCGAGCCCGCGCAAGGCGCCGCGCTGGTCTTCGGAGAGCTTGTGCCACTTGTCCCGGGAGGCATGCCAGAGCTGGTGGAACAACCGGTGCTCCGGCGATATCAGCCAGGCGAGCAGGGTCGGATTGAGGCCGGCGCGCTCGCGAGCTTCAGGGAATACCCGTTTGACGGCAACAAATCGATTGTCCTGGGCCGTCAGCATCAGCGGCCGCTTCAAGTCCAGCACCCGCCCACTGAGGCTGCCACTGCCGGCGTTGCCGAAACCGGCCCAGACCTCGTCCAGGGTCATCTCGAATTCGTATTCGCAACAGCCGCTGGCGCCCAGCAGTCGCCAGGCCAGCTGCTTCGGGTTGGCCCCGGACAGATCGCCGAGCACTCGGTAACGGGGCGCTTCGGTAGAGCGCAAACGCTCGGCGGTGTCGAGATAGCCACTGAAGCCACGCCCCTTGTGGCCGATGTCGAGGAACACTTCCAGACCTTCGAGGGGCACACCTTCGATGCCGGCGTCACGACCTTCGAAACGAATCTGCCAGACCCCGCGCAAGGTATCCGCCAAGCGTTGGCCGGCCACATCCGCCACCTCGAACGAAGCTTCGCCGGGGGTGATCGTAGGGTCCGGCCTGGTCAGTTCGCGATGCCCGTAATACACCGCCGGCACGGCGGCACCGGTCAGCGCCAGACCCGCGAGGAACCATCGTCGAGAAATCGTCATTGCCCTACCTGTGTCAGCCATGGAGCAGGCTTTATCCAAGCTAGAACGATTGTTGCAGCGCAGAATTTAAGAGCATCGCGAGCAAGCTCGCTCCCACACTGGATCTATGTCGCACTGAAGATCCCTGTGGGAGCGAGCTTGCTCGCGATGAGGCCATCAGCCGCGCTAAATTTTCCGGCCAGCCATACGTTCCCCCCAGATAGCAAAGGCCCCTGCGCCTGATCCGGGGCGGCGAACCTGACTGAGACGGCAATGACAAAACCACGTTCGAAAAAGGCTCTTTTCATCGGCCTGCCGCTGGCCCTGGCGATCAGCGCGGGGGCAGGCTTCGCGGTCTGGGATCACTGGTTCAGGGACAACCCCGGCTACCCGGTCAAGGTGATGAAACAGGCCGAGCAACTGCAGGAACGCATCCTCTCGTTCGACAGCCACATCACCGTGCCCATGGACTTCGGCACCGCCGGCAACGAAGTCGACAAGGATGGTGAAGGCCAGTTCGACCTGGTCAAGACCGGGCGCGGGCGCTTGTCCGGTGCAGCCCTGACGATTTTCGGCTGGCCGGAAATCTGGAACGGTCCCAACGCGCCCCATCGCCCTACCGCCGGCTTCGTCGACGAAGCCCGCTTTGAGCAGGAAACCCGCTACAAGATCATCAGCGCGATGGTGCGTGACTTCCCCAATCAAGTGGCTATCGCCTACACCCCCGACGACTTGCGCCGCCTGCACGGCGAAGGCAAGTTCGCGGTGTTCATCAGCATGCTCAACGCCTATCCGCTGGGCAATGACCTCAATGCCCTGGACAAGTGGGCTGCGCGCGGCATGCGCATGTTCGGCTTCAGCTACGTGGGCAACAACGCCTGGGCCGACTCGTCGCGGCCGCTGCCGTTCTTCAACGATTCCCGGGATGCCTTGGGCGGACTGTCGGACATCGGCAAGCAAGCGGTGCATCGCCTCAACGACCTGGGCGTGATCATCGATGTGTCGCAGATGTCGACCAAGGCCCTGGAGCAAGTGGCGCAACTGAGCCGCACGCCGATGGTCGCCTCCCACTCGGCACCACGCGCCCTGGTGGACATCCCGCGCAACCTCAGTGACACGGAAATGCAATTGATCAAGCACAGCGGCGGCGTAGTGCAGGTCGTCGGTTTCCCCACCTATATCCGCCCGCTGAGCCAGGCCACCCAGGACAAACTCAACGCCCTTCGCGCCCGTTTCGACCTGCAACCGCTGCAAGGCCTGGAGATGGCATTGATGCCCGGCGACCCGGTGATCACCGTCTGGCCCGAGCAGCGTTTCGGCGAGTACGCCAGCCAGCTCTATTCGATCCTCGACGAAGAACCCAAGGCCACCCTCAAGGATTACGGCGATGCAATCGACTACACAGTGAAAAAAATCGGCATCGACCACGTCGGCATCAGTTCCGACTTCAACGACGGCGGCGGCCTGGACGGCTGGAAAGACGTCAGTGAGGCCCGCAACGTGACCGCCGAACTGATCAGCCGCGGCTACAGCGACGCCGACATCGCCAAACTCTGGGGCGGCAACTTCCTGCGGGTCTGGGACCAGGTGCAGAAGTCTTCCCGGCCTGTGGTCCAGCACTGATTCTTATCTATTGCCAAAGCGAACCGAATCCATGACCAACCGTCGTTCATTCCTCAAGCAGGCCGGCATCCTGGCGGCCGGCATTCCCCTGGCCTCCGCCGTGAGCCTGCCAGCACACGCCGCCAGCCCCGCGCCACTGCCCAAGGACAAATGGGACCAATTGCGCCAACTGTTCACGCAGGACCCGAACTACCTGCACTTCGCCAACTTCCTGGTGACCTCGCACCCGCTGCCCGTGCGTGAAGCCATCGAGATGCATCGCGCCAATCTCGATCGCAACCCGGGCCTGGCCATGGACTGGCATCGCGGCGAAACCGAACGCCGCGAAGAAGAGGTGCGCGTGTGGGCCGGTCGCTACTTGAAGGCCAAGCCGTCGCAGATCGCCCTGACCGGCAGCACCACCGAAGGCCTGGCGATGATCTACGCCGGTATCCACGTGCGCCCGGACCAGGAGATCCTCACCAGCGAACACGAGCACTACGCCGCCAACAGTGTGTTCGAATACCGCACCCAAAAGGACGGCACCCAGGTTCGCAAGATCAAATTGTTCGAAGACCCGTACAAGGTCTCGACCGCCGAAGTGCTGGCCGCGATTGAACGCAACATTCGCCCCGAAACCCGTGTACTGGGCATGACCTGGGTGCACTCCGGCAGCGGCGTGAAGCTGCCCATTGGCGAGATCGGCAAACTGGTAGAGGAGAAAAACCGTGGCCGCGCCGACAAGGACCGCATCCTCTACGTAATCGATGGCGTACACGGCTTCGGCGTGGAGAACGTCGATTTCCCGGACATGCACTGCGATTTCTTCATTGCCGGCACCCACAAATGGATGTTCGGCCCACGGGGCACCGGGATCATCTGCGCCCGCTCCGACGAGCTCAAGGACGTGACCCCAACCATCCCGACCTTCTCTGAAGCCACCCAGTTTTCCACTGTGATGACCTACGGCGGCTACCACTCGTTCGAACACCGCTGGGCACTGACCGAAGCGTTCAAATTGCACCTGGAGCTGGGCAAGGCCGAAGTCGCGACGCGCATTCACGACATCAACAGCTACCTGAAGAAACGCTTGCAGGCACACCCGTCGGTGGAGCTGGTCACGCCGCTGTCGCCGGAGTATTCCGCCGGTTTCACCTTCTTCCGCATCAAGAACCGAGACTGCGAAGCAGTCGCCAATTACCTGATGGATCAGCGCGTGGTGTGCGATGCCGTCGACCGTGATGTCGGGCCGATCATTCGTGTGTCGCCGGGGCTGCTCAATACCCAAGCGCACATCGACCGCCTGATGGAACTGCTGGCCAACCAGGTCTGACTGAGCGAGAGCCATTATGAAAAGCACCCTGAAAAAACTCGGCGCCCTGACGCTATTGACCGTGCTCGGCAGCGCCTTGCCCGGCCTCGCCCAGGCCTACACCGCGCCGTTGCCCGGCAAGGTCTTCAAAGATTGCCGTAACTGCCCGGAAATGGTGGTGTTGCCCGCCGGCACCTTCACCATGGGCACCCCGGAAGACGAAGTCGGCCGTGAGCCTGATGAAGGCCCGATGCATGAGGTGACGTTCGACAAGCCGTTCGCCATGAGCCGCTACCAGATCACCGCTGGCGAATGGGACCAGTACCTCAAGGAAACCGGAATCACCCTGCCCGATGGCGACACCCGCCCCGGCCGCGAGTGCATCAACAGCAAGCCGCGTTATCCACAGAGCCCGCGTCAGCCGGCGGTGTGCATGAACTTCGCCGAGGTCAGTGCCTACGTCGCCTGGCTGTCGATGAAGACCGGCCAGCACTACCACATCGTCAGCGAGGCCCAGCGCGAATACGCCGCCCGCGCAGGGTCAACGGGGCCCTTCCCCTTTCCGTTCGACCCCGGCACCGAGTACAGCATCGCCGCCCACGCCAACACCTACGGCCCCACCGATGGCTACAGCTACAGTTCGCCGGTCGGCAGCTACCCGCCCAACGCCTTCGGCATGCACGACATGCATGGCAACGTCTACGAGTGGATCGCCGATTGCTACCACCCGGACTATGTCGGCGCGCCAACCGACGGCAGCGCCTGGACCGAACCCGATTGCGACACCCTGCGCATCCGTGGCAACGACTGGGGCGAAGCTCCGGTGTTTTCCCGCTCGGGCAACCGCAATGACATCGACCCGCAAACCCGTGGCGACTGGATCGGTTTCCGCGTCGTACGCACTCTCTGACCTCCAGATCCCACGGGTTTGGCACCACCTGTCTGCGACCTTTTAAATAAAGCCTTTCACCAGACGTTCTACTGGGTATCTGCCTTACGACCCAAGGAACTGTCTGCCATGACCCAGCCTAACCGAGGCGCCATCGGCGAATTACTGGCCCTGTTGAAACCGTTTCGACTGATCGTCGCCACGTCCATTTTTTTGGGCATGGTCGGCGGTCTGAGCGTGACGGTGCTGCTGGCGACCATCAACAATGCGCTGCACTCGCCGGACGGCCTGACCCAAGGGGTAGTGGCCCTGTTCGGTGGTCTGTGCCTGCTGGCCCTGGGCAGTTCGATCTGCTCGGATATCGGCACCAATTACGTCGGCCAGCACATCATTGCCAGGCTGCGTAAAACGCTTGGGGAGAAAGTCCTTTCGGCGCCCATCGAGCAGATCGAGCGCTACCGCAGCCACCGGCTGATCCCGGTGCTGACCCACGACGTCGACACCATCAGCGACTTCGCCTTCGCCTTCGCACCGCTGGCGATTTCCCTGACCGTGACCCTTGGCTGCATGGGTTACCTGGCGCTGTTGTCGTGGCCGATGTTCCTGATGATGGTGCTGGCGATTGCCATCGGCACCGGCATCCAGTTCTATGCGCAGGGCAAGGGTATCCAGGGTTTCATGGCCGCCCGCGATGCCGAGGACGATCTGCAAAAGCACTACAACGCCATTGCCGGTGGTGCCAAGGAGTTGCGCATCCACCGCCCACGCCGCCAGCGCATGTTCGTCAAGGGCATCCAGGGCACCGCCGATTTCATCTGTAACACCCAGGTGCGTTCGATCAACACCTTCGTGATCGCCAAGACGCTGGGCTCGATGCTGTTCTTCGTGGTCATCGGCCTGGCGCTGGCGCTGCAATCGTTCTGGCCGAGCGCCGACCAGGCGGTGATGAGCGGTTTCGTGCTGGTGTTGCTGTACATGAAAGGCCCGATCGAGCATCTGGTCAGCACCTTGCCGATCGTGAGCCGGGCGCGGATTGCCTTCCGCCGCATCGCCGAGCTGTCGAGCCAGTTTTCCTCGCCCGAGCCGCACATGTTGCTCAACGACAACGGCATCCGGCCAACCGTGGTCGACCGCCTGCAACTGAACAACGTCAGCTACGCCTTCCCCGCCGCACCGGGCAGTGACGCGTTTCGCCTGGGCCCGGTGAACCTGACCATCGAGCAAGGCGACATCATTTTCATCGTCGGCGAAAACGGCTGCGGCAAGACCACCCTGATCAAGTTGCTGCTGGGCCTCTACGCGCCGCAACAGGGTTCGATCCTGCTCAACGGCCAGGGCATCGATGCGCACAATCGCGACGACTATCGCCAATTGTTCACCACGATTTTTGCCGATTACTACCTGTTCGATGACGTGGTCCAGGGCGACCAGCACATCCCCGAAGATGCCAACGCCTACCTGCAACGGCTGGAGATCGCGCACAAGGTCAGCGTCAGGGACGGCAGCTTCACCACTACCGACCTGTCCACCGGCCAGCGCAAGCGCCTGGCGCTGGTCAATGCCTGGCTGGAAGAACGCCCGGTGCTGGTGTTCGACGAATGGGCCGCCGACCAGGACCCGACCTTCCGCCGCATCTTCTACACCGAGCTGCTGCCGGACCTCAAACGCCTGGGCAAAACCATCATCGTCATCTCCCACGACGACCGTTATTTCGATATGGCCGATCAACTGGTGCGCATGGAATCGGGCCGTGTCGTCACCGAGCGCGCAACAGCCTGAGCGCCGTGGCCGCACGCAAATCATTGTTTTTTGAAGTTTGTTTTCCGGTTTAGCCAAAGTGGTCCGTCTAATAATAATTATCATTAACTAAAAAACTGCACACACCATTCTGGAGCGATTCGAGCAATGCAAAGCCTTACTCTGTCCCGCGCACCCTTGGCGTTAGCCATCGAACGGCAAAAGAAATTCCGAACGGTCGTGCCGGGCGCGCTGCTGACCCTGTTGCTGCTGGGTACGTCCCAGGTCGAGGCAGCCCCGGTGAACGTCAATGTACCGGCTCAGTCACTGGCCAGTGCATTGCGCCAACTGGGCCAGCAAACCAACCTGCAGATTCTCTACAGCCAGGACATGGTCAACGGCATCAAGTCCATGGCGGTGTCCGGCAACATGGAACCGGAACAGGCACTGAAAACCTTGCTGCTGGGGAGCGGCATCAATTTTCAGTTGAATGGCAACACCGTGTCGCTGGTGCCATCGGCCGGTGACTCCAGTGCATTGCAACTGGGTGCGACGTCCATTACCGGCTTGGCGCTGGGGCCAACCACCGAAGGCTCGCACTCCTACACCACCAATGAAGTCACCATCGGCAAAGGCAACATCAAGCTCAAGGACATCCCGCAGTCGGTGTCCGTCGTCACGCGCCAGCGCATGGACGACCAGAACCTGAACAGTCTGCAGGACGCCATGCGTCAGGTCACCGGCGTGACCATCAAGACCTACAACTCCGGCTCCAGCCTCAATGACGTCTACATGCGTGGCTTCCTCGTCGACCAGGTGCAGGTCGACGGCGTCTCGCAGCCCACCGGCCAGGGCGACATGGCCACCAGTTTCGACCTGGCGATGTACGACCGCATCGAAGTACTGCGCGGCCCGTCGGGCCTGTACCAGGGCGCGGGCGAACCCGGCGGTACGATCAACGTGGTGCGCAAGCGCGCCCTGAGCAAATTCGCCCTCGGTGGCGAACTGGCCGCCGGCTCTTACGATCGCTACCGTTCTTCGGTGGATGTCACCGGCCCGTTGAACGAACAGGGCACCGTGCGCGGTCGTTTCATCACCGCCTACGAGAACAACCAGTCTTTCGTCGACTACGCGCAGAACGAACGCCCGATGGTCTACGGTCGCCTGGAATTCGACCTCGACCCGGCCACCACCCTGTCGGTCGGCGGCGCTTACCAGAAGAACAACTCCACCCCGGCCTTCGGCCTGCCGGCCTACGCCGACGGCTCATTGCTCGACGTGCCGCGCTCGACCTTCGTCGATGCCAAGTGGAACACCCTCAACGAAAAAGTCTGGGAATCCTTCGCCGAACTCGACCACGAACTGGACAACGGCGGTCAGTTCAAGACCACCCTGACCTACCGCGATGCCGAAACCCCGGAGCGTAACTTCACCTGGGCCGACGGCGCGGTCGACCCGGCCACCGGTGACAGCTGGGCCGTGGCCTACGACTACTACACCCACATCAAGACCGTCGGCGTTGACAGCTTTGTCACCACGCCGTTCGAGTTCGCCGATCGCCGACACGAGTTCACCGTGGGTGCCGAGTACCAGCACCTGGACAAGGATTTCACCTACGGCGGCGGCGAGTACTTCCCGATCAACGTGTGGAATCCGGGCAGCATCGACATTCCCCGCAATGACTATGCGCACGTCAACGGCAACTGGTCCAAGTCCGATCAGTACGGCGTCTACACCCGCGCCAAGTTCAACGTCACCGACTGGCTCGATGTCATCGGCGGCAGCCGCGTCACCTGGTACGAAAGCGATGCGAAGAACGCCAACGCCTTCTTCAACAACTTCGGCGAAGCCCACACCAGCATCAACCGCAAGGTCGTGCCGTACGGCGCCATCATCGGCAAGATCACCCCAGAACTGTCGACCTACTTCAGCTACACCGGCGTGTTCAAACCGCAAAGCGAAATCGGCACAAACGGCGAGCCCGTCGGCCCGCGCGAAGGCAAGCAATACGAAATCGGCCTCAAGCGCGAATTCTACGACGGTCGCCTGAACGCCAGCATCGCCGCCTTTCGCATCTACGATGAAAACCGCGCCGAATACGACAACACCTCCGGTGCCTACATGACCGAAGGCAAGGCTCGCAGCGAGGGTTGGGAAACCGAGCTGAGCGGCAACCTGACCGACAACTGGAGCATCGTCACCGGTTACGCCTACACCTCCACCAAGTTCCTGGACGGCGACCAGGCCAACAAAGGCAAGACCTTCAGCACCATCACGCCCAAGCACAACTTCAACCTGTGGACCAAGTACGAGTTCACCGACGGCCCGCTCAAGGACTTCAGCGTCGGCGGTGGCGTGCGTGTGGTCAGCGACACCTACTACCAGCGTGACGTGAAGTTCCATCAAGGCGGCTATGCCGTTACCTCGGCGCAAGTCGGCTACAAGTTCAACGAACACCTGTCATCGACACTGACCGCCAACAACCTGTTCGACCGCAAGTACTACGACCGCGTCGATGCCTCCTGGGGCACCAACTTCTACGGCGACCCACGCACCCTGACCCTGAGCCTGCGCGCGCAGTACTGATGGCTGAGTGCCCTCACTTGTAGGAGCGAGCTTGCTCGCGATGGTCGTTAACGATAACGCGTGTTTACTGGTTGAACGCTGCGCCTGTGAGTCCATCGCGAGCGAGCTCGCTCCTACAGTGGCCCGGTTTTGTTTTCTGCTTGCGCGGCGGCCCTGATGGCTGACTGCGACCACTTGTAGGAGCGAGCTTGCTCACGATGGTCGTTAACGATTACGCGTGTTTACTGGTTGAACGCTGCGCCTGTGAGTCCATCGCGAGCGAGCTCGCTCCTACAGTGGCCCAGTTCCGTTTTCTGCTTGCGCAGCGGCCCTGATGGCTGACTGCGACCACTTGTAGGAGCGAGCTTGCTCGCGATGGTCGTTAACGATAACGCGTGTTTACTGGCTAAACGCAGCGCTCTTGAGTCCATCGCGAGCGAGCTCGCTCCTACAGTGGCCCGGTTCCGTTTTCTGCTTGCGCAGCGGCCCTGAGTTGCTCGGTATCGACACGGACAAACGTGGAGTCCCCGACAGCGGTCAGGACATCCCCGGCGAAGACCTCGCAAATAACCCGACTTTTGCGCCCGACCTCGCCCTCAACTTTTGCACGCAGTGTCAGGGGGACACCCATCGGGGTGGGCTTGATGTACTTGATGCCCAGGTTACCGGTGACGCAGGTGATGTGGGGCAAGCTGCCCACCTCGCGCTGTTCTGCCCGGTAGTGATATGCCATCGCTGCCCAGTTGGAGTGGCAATCGACCAGCATCGCGATCAAACCGCCGTAAACCAGACCCGGCCAGCCGCAGTACTTGTCATCCGGCATGTGCTGCGCCATGACATGCACCCCGTCTTCATGCCAGAAGCTCTTGATGTGCAGCCCGTGCGGGTTTTGGCTGCCGCAGCCATAACAAACGCCTTCAGGCGCGGCGATGTCTTGAAGCGAAATGTCCTGCGTGGTCATACCGTGTCCATCCTTAATACCGGGTGGTTCAAAACGGACCGGGTCGCCCTGGTCCGCACCGTCTGATCAATACTGGCAGAAGCGAATCCGGTTGCCGAACGGGTCGTAGACTTGCAGCTCCTTGCCCCAACCCTGCTGAACAATATCCGGGCGTCCGTATCCGTAGCGCTTGCCCTGCAATTCGTCCCTGAGCAGTTCGATGTTGTGCATGGGCACGAACACCGTCGAGCCCGGGCTGGCATCGCCGTGGTGCTCGGAAAGATGCAGTTGCAGCCCGTCGCGACTGATGCCCAGGTACAGCGGCAAATCCGCCTCGAAACGATGCTCGAACTCGACGCTAAAGCCCAGGAAATCCAGATAGAACTCACGCGCCTTGGCTTCGTCGAACATCCGCAAGATTGGAATGGGTTTGTCGAACGTTGCAGCAGGCGTGGACGGGGTGTTTGCCTGGGCAAGCATCGCTGACGCGGTGTTCCAGTCCTTGTAGCCCAGTTGCTGGGCGACCAGTTCCAGTGCAGTGGAATGGGTCACCACTTGATTGCGTTCCTCCAGCGAGGCGCGCAACTGTCTGGCCATTTGCTTGGCTTGCTCGATTGAAAACATGACTGCTCCTGTAGCCGAGATGCTTTGGTGCTCGCGTTGCCAAACCTCGACCGTCAAGAGAGGCGACAGGGTTTGTAGAAGGAGGAGACGCTTTCACCTTTCCCAACGGGAGCGAGCGGCGGGCAGCATCGGGCCGAGGTCGATAATACATAGCCGATACGGGATGCGGAAGATGGCTCGGCAGAACCCTGTCCTAGGCCTGAGGATTATTCCTTTAGACGTGAAAGTTGCTGAACCACAAATGCCCCGGCGGTCACCGCGCTGGCTGCCCATGCGCAAGCCACCTGCCAATATCTGAAGGGACCGAGCACATCTCCCATCAGGAAACCGGTCGAAAGCAGAAACAGAAACAACGCAATGGCTGCCAGGACGACGCGCGGAATCGCCATCAACCACCGCCACCAGGCCCCGGGTTCAAAACGCCGCGCCACCCATCGAGTCAACGCTGTCAGGCCCGCAAACAAAAATGCGGCAATGACCAGCAGGAGCGGAATGATAAAGAGAGCCAGCGTGGGCTCGACTTCTCCGCCGTCCTCACCGGGTGTGTAGAAGTTTTCTGTCCAGATTTCCCTGCACAGGGCGGAGGTCAGGAAAATGACGGCCACAGGGGCGATAGGGAAAATCAGGCAACTGATGAGGTTTTTTTTAAGTTCCATCAATGAGTCGTCCTTGGTTTTTTTTCAGAAGGCCGATGGGCTTGATTCTGCGTGGTCCGCTACCGCGTCCATTAGACTTTGATTCGAGAAGAGCTCGCATATCAACCATTACCTGATCATGCAGGACGTTCGGGTACGGGCTTTTAAGCGAAGCCTGCACCTTGGAGCGGAACCAGCAGTCATAGCTGGCGGCATGTTCGTCAGTTTCGAACTTTGGGGTGGTGGTGGAAAGCTCGGTGCTCACATTGACCTCCGGGATCGCTGTCGTCGCTGACAAGGTGGTCTGTCATTTGCCGGTCCAGCTGTTCATTGCGCGATAGATCGTAAACACCAGACTTCCGACGGCCAACCGCAAACTTTCGTAGGATTCTTCCGGCCGATTCCGAGGTTTTCAACGCTCTCTGACAAGGCAAAACAGCGGGTTAAATGCCACTCGACAGTGTTTGTTTAATCGGCCTACAGGTTACTTCGTGAAAGCCACAATGCCTTGCGTCGTTGCCTACAGGTACGCCAGAATCCGCCGGCTTGTGCGCCTTGGGGGTCGTCGGTAACTTGATTCGGGTCACTGATTGTCGGTGATCGGGTTTAGTAGCCCGTGGTCTTATCAGCGGTGTAAAAGTGCTATCAGTCAGGTCTGCCTGAATTTGATGGTGGCTGTACGCAGGGCGCTTCGGCGCGCCGGTAAATGCTGATCTCCCCGGTCTACTAACCTGCGTCCAGCCGCCACCCTTCTTTTAGTAGAGAAGAATGAGCGGCTCCATTCAGGAGTAATCAGCTTATGTTCAAAGTGACACCCAATCCGCCGGATTCCGACCCGGCCTCCCCGCACGAAAGCCTCGATCACCACCTCAACCCTGGCCCCAACATCATGGCCACCCTGCGCACACCCAACACGATGTTCATCGTCAATCCCGAACTCAGTATCGAAACCCTGCTGGTGCACGCCTGTGAGTCGCTGGCGTCGGCCAATGTCATGGCCAACGATCTGGTGGATCATCTGCAGGGGACGAGTCGCAATGCGCTGCTGGGGATTGCGCAGGTGATCATG
Organism: Pseudomonas sp. EU05-FHT14B02; assembly: GCF_058791055.1. Taxonomy (NCBI): domain Bacteria; kingdom Pseudomonadati; phylum Pseudomonadota; class Gammaproteobacteria; order Pseudomonadales; family Pseudomonadaceae; genus Pseudomonas; species Pseudomonas sp. EU05-FHT14B02. The sequence goes on from NZ_JBYTDD010000029.1 coordinate 20,160, forward strand.
CTGGGGGAACTGGCGGTGAACCGGGCGCTGGATCGGCTTGATCCGCCCTAGTTATCTGAGTCAGCGCAAAACAAACTGTAGGAGCGAACTTGCTCGCGATGGATTCAAAGGCGCTGCGTTTAGCCAGTAAACACGCGTTATCGTTAACGACCATCGCGAGCAAGCTCGCTCCTACAGGGGACGGCGTCGCTGATCACTACGCCATGCGTCAGGCCAAACTCTCGCTGATCTGCGCCGCCAGTTGTCCCAGCATCCCCGGCACTTCCTGGACCATCTCGCCCATGCGCGCAAAGTCGTGGGTCATGCCGGCCTTGACCTCCAACACCAGGGGTTGCCCCGCAGTACGCAGTTTCTCGGCCCAGGCCAGGCCTTCATCGAGCAACGGATCGTATTCGGCCAGCCACAACACCGTCGGCGTCAGCCGTTGCACACACTCGGCGTACAACGGTGAAAAACGCCAGTCAGCACGATCCGCCTCGCTGCGTTGGTATTGCTGGTAGAACCATTCCAGCGTGGTGGCTTCCAGCAGATAGCCTTCGGCGAATCGCTCGAGGGACGGGCGTTTTTTTACCGCGTCGACTACCGGGTACAGCAGCACTTGCAGACGCGGCACAAGCGGCCATCCCAACGGGTCCTGGGCGATGGCGATGCACAGCGATGCCACCAGGCTGCCGCCGACGCTGTCCCCCGCCAGCGCAATGCGCCGGGCGTCCAGCCCCAGCGCCTTGGCTCCGGTGATGGCCAGCCAACGGGTGATGTCTTCGGCATCGTTGTATGCGGTCGGAAAACGGTGTTCCGGCGCCAGGCGATAGTCCGCCGACAACACGGCAAACTGCCCTGCCAGCGCCAGACGCCGGCACAAGGTGTCGTGGGAGTCGAGGCTGCCCACCACGTAACCGCCGCCATGGAAGTACAGCAACACCGGGCTCGGCTCGCCGTCCGGTTGCGGTTTGGCGTACAGCCGCGCATTGAGCAAATGCCCATCCCGCGCAGCAATGCTGACCTCCGTCACCGTCAACGCGCCCGTTGGCGCCGCATCGAGCAACTGCGAAGTCTGTTCGAATTGCTGCCGCGCTTCGCTCGGGTTCAGCTCATGCATGGGTTGGCTTTTGCCGCTGAAGCGGCCGAACTCGGCCAGCTCTAGAAACCCTTCGATGTCCGGGTGCAGTGCCATGGGCGGTAGTCTCCAAAAATAAAAAGCTCGCCCAATAAACGAACCGTGAGGACCGTTCATTAGGGCGTCATCCTGTTCAATGAAGAATCTCCCAGGCCGAACAAGAAACCTGTGGCGAGGGGGCTTGCCCCCGTTGGGTCGCGAAGCGGCCCCAGAACCAGCGTTTGAGATCAGTCAGACATACCGCGTTGTTCGGGTTTGCGACTGCTTCGCAGCCGAACGGGGGCAAGCCCCCTCGCCACAGGGAAGCCCCGTCAACACAAATGATTGGTTTAGAGCTCTGGCACCACCTCCCGGCCAAGCGCAGCCACCACGGCGTCCAGACACTCCTCCTGCTGCAGGATATCGAAGTGGCCGGCCGTTACCGTTTGCACCTTGCGCAGCCGTGGTCGCTGACGCTCCAGGGTCGCGCGTTCGGCCGTCGGGTTGCCATCGGCCCACCAGCAATGCAGCTCGGCTTGCGTAATCGGCAGGGTTTCGACCTGTCGCGACAGCGCCTTCAACCGCGTGCTGACCATGAACGTCTGGGCCAACTCATCGGCACCGAGCAGCGCGTAGCCGCTGGCCTGATCGCTTTCACTGTCGATCACCGCACGAATGATCCGCGCCACTGCCTCGTGGTCCCCCGTCGACTCGGTACTCAACACCCGGGCAATCACCGCGCCATCCATGCCCAAGGTTGCACCGAGGAACTCGGCCAGATCCGTGCGCCACTCATCCGGGCTGGCGACGGCATTGACCTGGGTCGGCACAAAGCTGTCCACCAGGCCGACAAACGCCACTCGCTGGCCCTGCTGTTCGAACAAGTCACTCACCATCAACGCCAACGCCCCGCCCAGCGACCAGCCCAGCACGTGGTACGGTCCCTGGGGTTGCCGGGCGCGGATCGCCTCGACGTAATCTTGGGCCATCTGCGCAAGCGAGGTGTCGTGCCACTGCCGGTCGAGCAACATCCGGCATTGCACGCCATACACCGTGCGCTCGCCTTCGAGGCGTCGGGCCAATGGCTCGTAGTCGAACACCGTGCCGAAACCGGCGTGCAGGCAGAACAGCGGCGGCTGATCATTCACCACCTGATTAAGCAGCAACAGCGGTTGCGGACTGTGTCGCTGCGGCTGTTCATCGACACCGGACAACCCGGCAATCGTCGGCTTGGCCATCATGTCCCGCAGCTTGAGCTGGAAGCCCGGCTCATTCAGGGCACGAACTTTCGAGATCACCTTGAGGGTGCGCAGCGAATCGCCGCCCAACTCGAAGAAGTTGTCGGTAATGCCAACCTTCTCGATGCCCAGCACCTGTTGCCAGATATCCGCCAGCGCCCATTCCAGCGGCGTACGCGGTGCGACGTAGTCGCGGCCGGTGAAGGCCGGATCCGGCAAGGCCTTGCGGTCGAGCTTGCCGTTGGGGGTCAACGGGAAACGCGGCAGCACCACGACCTGGGTCGGCACCATGTAGTCGGGCAGGCTCTCGCGCAATGCCGCCTGGCAACGCGGGCCGAGGCCCTCGTCCTCAGCCGCCACCACATAGCCCACCAGTTGCGGCCCCTGCCCGTTGTCACGCACCACCACCAGCGCATCGTTGACCCCGGCCTGCTCGCGCAGGCGGGCTTCGATTTCGCCCAGCTCGATGCGGAAGCCGCGCACCTTGACCTGATGGTCGATACGTCCGACGTAATCGAATACGCCATCCTCGCGGCGGCGCACCAGGTCGCCGGTACGGTACAGGCGCCCGCCTTCGGTGCTGAAAGGATCGGCGACGAAGCGCTCGGCGCTCTGCCACGGATGACGATGGTAGCCACGCGCGACACCCCGTCCGCCGATGTACAACTCACCGACCATGCCCACCGGCAGCGGGTTGAGGTCCATGTCCAGCACGTGCAGGCTGCGGCTGCCGACGCGTTGACCAATCGGTGCATACATCGCCTGGCAGTGGCCGTCGGCGGCGATTTTCCACAGCAGCGGCGTGACCACGGTTTCCGTCGGCCCATAGCCGTTGACCAGGAATTGCGGCTTGAGTGTGTGCTTGACCCGCTCGAAGGTGGCGTCCGGCACCGCATCGCCACCGAAGCAATAGATGCGCACCGGTGGTGGATCACCGCCCTGCAATTCGGCGTGTTCGGCCAGTTGCAGCAGATAGGCTGGCGGGAAGCAGGCGACGCTGATGCGCTGGCGGTGCAGCACCGCCAGGGTCTGCTCGGCGGTCCACAGATTGTTGTCGCGGATCACCAGGGTCGAGCCGCTGATCAGCGCGGTGATCCAGCGTTCATGGGCGCCGTCGAAGGCGAACGACATGAAATGCAGCTCGCGATTGTCCGGGTCCATCTCGTACAGCTCGGCGATGGCTTGCACGTGCATGCTCAAAGGCCCGTGGGCGACGGCGACGCTTTTCGGCTTGCCGGTGGAGCCCGAGGTGTAGATCAGGTAGGCCAGTTGCTCGGCGTGCACGGAACTCGATGGCACCGCCACATCGACGTCGAGGTTCAAGCGATCCACTGCGACCATCGCCGTGCCCGGATTGAGTTGCGCGCTATCGCACAGACGCTCCTGGGTCAGCAGCAAGCGCATATCGCTGTCGGCCATCATGTAGCGCAGGCGTTCCTGCGGGTATTGCGGGTCCAGCGGCACGTAGGCCGCACCGCACTTCATCACCGCCAGCAGCGACACCACCAGCTCCAGCGAGCGCTCCATGAACACGCCGATCACGTCTTCGGCCTGCACGCCTTGCTCCAGCAGATGCACTGCCAGGGCATCGGAGCGACGGTCCAGTTCGGCATAACTCAACTGCTCGGCGTCGCGATCGGCATAACTGAGCACCAGCGCCGTGTGATCCGGTTGCAGTCGGGAACGCTGACGGATCAGTTCGTGCACCGGCGTCTCGTCCCCCTCGGCCACCACCGGCAGTTCGCCGTCCAGCGCCCGGCCTTCGTCCAGGGTCAGCAGGCCCAGCTCACCAACGGCGCGCCCGGCGTCGTCGCACAAGCGCTGCATCAGGCTTTCCATGTGGCTGCGCAGGATTTCCACGGTGACCAGATCGAACTGATCGCGCTGGTGCATGTACTCGATGCGCAGCCCCTCGTCGAGGCTGACCATCAGGTCCATGGCGAAGCTGGTCAGGCCGAAATCGGAAACGTCCTCGAAGCGCAGGGAATCGCCGTTCCACTCGCGAAGGGTACGGTCCACCGGCTGGTTTTCGAACACGATGATGCTGTCGAACAACGACTGCCCGCCCTGCCCGGCCCAGCGCTGAATATCACTGAGCGGTGTTTGCTGGAAGTCGCGGATGTCGAGGTTATAGGCCTGGATCTCCCGCAGCCAGTCACCGACGTTCATGTCGGTCGGCACCGTATTGACCACCGGCAAGGTGTTGATGAACAGCCCGAGCATGTTCTCCGAGCCGTTGAGTGTTTCCGGACGCCCGGATACCGTGGCGCCGAAGGTCACCGTGCGCTGGCCGGTGTAGCGCTGCAACAGCAGCAACCACGCGGCTTGCACCAGGGTGTTGAGGGTCACTTGCTGTTGCTGGGCAAAGGCCTGCAACCCCGCGGTCTGCCCGGCGCTCAGGTGCGTATGGATCGCGTGATAACCGGCTTGCGGCGCCTTGACCGGCAAGGCGCGGGCCAGGTGCGTGGCGCCTTCGAGATTATTGAGTTTGTCTTTCCAGAACGCTTCGCTGGCCTCGGCGACTTGCTGGCCGAGCCAGTCGATGTAGTCGCGATAGGCGGCCACCGGTTCGTGCTCCTCGCCGCTGTAATGGCGCAGCACTTCACCGATCAGGCGCGATACGCTCCAGCCATCCATGAGGATGTGGTGGTAGGTCCAGATCAGGCGATAGCGATCATCCTCCAGACGCACCAGCAACAGGCGCAACAGCGGCGCGCGGTTCAACGAAAAGCCGCGTTCGCGCTCCTCGCGGGCCAGTTGGTGGACGCGCTCAGGCTGATCATCCAGCCCGCGCCAGTCCAGTTCGGTCAGCAGCGAAGGCGCCTCGCGCCGCACCACTTGCAGCGGCTCCCTGTCGCCTTCCCAGAGGAATGCGGTGCGCAGAATCCCGTGACGTCGGGCGGCATCGGCCCAGGCTTCACGAAAGCGCGCACCGTCGACGCCGCGCACACCCACTTCGATCTGATTAACGTACAGCCCCGAGTCGCCGTCCTGCACCGTGTGGAACAGCATGCCCTGCTGCATCGGCGACAGCGGATAAACATCCTCGACTTCGTCCGCTGTCAGTTCCAGCGCCTGATACTGCGCGTCACTCAGTTCGATTTTCGCTGCCGGTGCAACCAACGCCGGCACGGCTTCATCCACCACGACTGGTTGGGCCACCGTCGCCAGCTCGGCCAGGGTCGGATGGCTGAACACGTCCTTGGGTGAGATGTTCAACCCGGCCTTGCGCGCCCGGCTGACGGCCTGGATCGAGACGATGGAATCGCCGCCCAGTTCGAAGAAGTTGTCGTGCATGCCAATCTGCGGCACTTCGAACAACGCCTGCCACACGGCTTGCAGCGTCGCTTCCACGGCACTGCGCGGCGCAACGTATTCGCGCACTTGCAGGTCCGGTTGCGGCAATGCGCGGCGGTCGAGCTTGCCGTTGGGCGTCACCGGAAACTGATCGAGCAACAGCACGTGGCTCGGCTGCATGTGCTCGGGCAGTGCGTTGCGCAGGTGTTGTTTGAGTGGATCAACGGCAGCAGGACCTACGACGTAAGCCACCAATTGCTTGGACTTGCCAACGTCGAGGGCGATCACCACGGCCTCGCGCACCGATGGATGCTCCAGCAGGCAGGCTTCGATTTCCCCCAGCTCGATGCGCAAGCCGCGGATCTTCACTTGATGGTCGATGCGCCCGACGTATTCGATCACGCCGTCCGCGCGGTAACGCGCCAGGTCGCCGGTGCGGTACAGGCGCTCGCCCTGCTCACCGAACGGGCTGGCAACGAAGCGTTCAGCGGTCAGCTCCGGACGGTTGTGATAACCACGGGCCAGGCCGATGCCGCCCAGATACAGCTCACCCACACAACCTTGCACTTGCGGTTGCAGACTGTCGTCGAGGATGTAGGTCACCAGGTTGGCAATCGGCTGACCGATCGGCACGTTGAAGCCGCCGTCGTCGACACAAGTCCAGTGGGTCACGTCGATGGCCGCTTCGGTCGGGCCGTACAGGTTGTACAGGCCAACGTTGGGCAGCACGCGGAACAGGCTATGCTGCAAGTCCGCCGACAGGGCTTCGCCGCTGCACATGACCTGCCGCAGGCTGGCGCAACGCTCGAAGCCTTCGCCCTGAACGAACGCCTGCAGCATCGACGGCACGAAATGCAGGGTGCTGACCCGGTACTGCTCGATCAGGCTGACCAGTTGCGCCGGATCGCGATGGGCACCCGGCTCGGCCACGGCCAGGCGTGCACCGGTCATCAATGGCCAGAAAAACTCCCAGACCGACACGTCGAAACTGAACGGGGTTTTCTGCAAGACGGTGTCGCGCCCGTCCAGCGGATAGGCGCCCTGCATCCACGCCAAGCGGTTGTACAAGGCCTCATGGTGGTTGGCCGCGCCCTTGGGTTTGCCGGTGGAGCCGGAGGTGTAGATCATGTAGGCCAGCGATTGCAGCTCGACCACACAGGGCAGGTTTTCGTTGCTCAAGTCGTCCAGCAAACCGGCCATGTCATCGAGACAAATCGCCGTGGTGGCGGGCGGAATCGGCAACTGCTCAAGCAAATGACGCTGGGTCAGCAGCAGGTGTACGCCGCTGTCGTCGAACATGTGCTCCAGGCGTTCGCGCGGGTAGTCCGGGTCCATCGGCACGTAGGCGCCACCGGCCTTCATGATCGCCAGCAGGCCGATCACCAGTTCCAGCGAACGCTCGGCGGCAATGCCCACCAGCACTTCGGCGCCGACGCCCTGGCTGCGCAGGTAGTGCGCCAGCCGGTTGGCCTGTCGATTGAGTTTGCGATAGCTGAGGGTCTGGCCGGCAAACACCAGGGCCGGGGCCTCCGGGGTTTGCAGCACCTGGGCTTCGAAGCACTGGTAAACCGGACGCACATCCGGCCAGGCCTGCGCGGTGCGGTTGAAGCCCTCGATCTGCTGCGCCGCTTGTGCGGCATCGAGCAGGTTCAAGCACCCCAATGGCAGTTGCGGCGCACTGACCATGGCATCGAGCAATGCCAGCAGAAGTGTGCTCAAGCCTTCAATAGCTTCGGCGCTGAACAGCGCCGTGTCGTAGTTGAAACGCAAATCCAGGCATTCACCCAGCTCGGCGGCGATGGCCAAGGGGAAGCTGGTCTGGTCGTGGTTGCTGATGCCGGAGAACTTCAGCGCGCTGGCATTGCCCTCTTCCAGCGCCTGGGCCACCGGATAGTTTTCGAACACCAGCAGCGTGTCGAACAGCGCCTCGCCAGAGTGACCGGCCCAACGCTGCACATCCGCCAGCGGTGTGTATTCGACTTCACGCAACTTGAGGTTGAGCGCCTGGACTTCATCGATCCATTGGCTGACCGTGCGCTCGGGGTGCGGTGTGGCGATCACCGGCAAGGTGTTGATGAACAGACCGATCTGCTGCTCGATCCCTTGCAATTCGCTTGGACGCCCCGACACCGTGGCGCCGAACGCCACTGTTTGCTGCCCGGTGTAGCGCTGCAACAGCAACAGCCACGCCGCTTGCAGCAGGGTGTTGGGCGTGACGCGGGCCTGACGGGTAAAGCCGCTCAGGCGCTCGGTGGCCGCGCGGTCCAGGCTCAGGTGCAGGGTGCGATGAGCATCGCCCTGCCCGGCAACCGGCCCCGGCAAGGCGCCGGCCAGTCGCGTCGGTTCGGTGAACGACTGCAATTGCTCCAGCCAGAACGCTTCGCACGCGGCGCGATCCCGGGTGCCCAGCCAAGTCATGTAATCGCGATAACCGCCAACACTCGGCGCCGGCATGATTCCGCAATACCGCTGCAGCACTTCGCCGAACAACTGCGAAGTGCTCCAGCCGTCCAGCAGGATGTGGTGGTTGGTGAAGATCAGGTGATGGCGGTCATCGGCGGTCTGCACCAGGGTCAGGCGCAGCAACGGCGCCAGTGTCAGGTCGAAACCGCGCAGACGGTCGTCCTCGGCCAGGCGATCCAGCGCTCCGGTAACCTTGGATTGATCGCGCCAGTCGAGCACGGTCAGCGGCAGCGTGGCGTCGGCCAGGATCACTTGCAACGGCCGCGAGCCGTTGCTTTCGCTGAAGAACGCCGCGCGCAGCACTTCATGGCGCTGCAGCGTCTGCTGCCAGGCAGCGCGGAACGCCTCGACGTCGAGCCCCTGCACATCCACGCGCATCTGCGGGATGTAGGCCCCGGCATCCGGGGCGAACAGGCTGTGAAACAGCATGCCCTGCTGCATCGGCGACAGCGGCAGGATGTCTTCGATCTGGCTGGCCGCCAGCGGCAAGGCATCCAGCTGCGCCTGATCGACGCGCACCAGTGGCACGTCGCTCGGGGTCAACCCGCCGGCACCGCTCAGGCAATGTTCGATCAGCTGTTGCAGCTCCAGGGCGTAGGCATCGGCCAGACGTTGCACGGTCTGCGGGTTGAACACGTCACCGCTGAAAGTCCAGCTCAGGCGCAATTGCCCGGCATACACCTGACCGTTGATGCTCAGGCCCCGGTCCAGTTCGGCCGATGCGCCCTGCTCGGCACCACCACTTTCCCGGGCCGGGCGCCACGGTGCCTGTTCGTCGAAACTGGCATCGAACTGGCCCATGTAGTTGAAGGTGACCAGCGGCGACGGCAGATCCTCAAGGCCGCCGTCCGCCAGATAGCGCAGGATGCCGAAGCCGATACCTTTGTCGGGCACGGCGCGCAGCTGTTCCTTGACTGCTTTGATGCTGCCGGCCAGATCAGTGGCCGGGGTGAGTTTCACCGGGAAGATCGAGGTGAACCAGCCCAGGGTGCGGGTCAGGTCGATGTCGTCGAACAGGTCTTCGCGGCCATGGCCTTCCAGTTTCACCAGCGTCGAAGTTTGACCGGTCCAGTTGCCCAACACCCGCGCCAGTGCCGTCAGCAACAGGTCGTTGACCTGGGTGCGGTAAGCCGCCGGGGCGTCCTGCAGCAGTCGGCGGGTCCATGTGCTGTCGAGCAGAGTTTCCACACTCACGGCATGCTGGCTGGCCAGGCTGCCTTGGGGGTTGTCGGCGGGCAGTTGCACCTGTACGTCGCGGTACTGGTCTTGCCAGTAACCGGCTTGGCTGGCCAATACAGCACTTTGCGCATGAGTTTGCAGGCGAGCGGCCCAGGCCTGGTAGGCGCTGGTTTTCGCTGGCAGACGCAGGGGTTGAGCTTGCTGCGCTTGTTGATACGCGGTTTGCAAATCTTCCAGCAGCAATCGCCAGGACACGCCGTCCACCGCCAGGTGATGCACCACCAGCAGCAGGCGCTGGCCCGCCGCGCCCATGTCCACCAGCAAGGCACGCAACAGCGGGCCGTCCTGCAGATTCAGGCTGGCTTGCGCGGCATTGCACAGTTCAAGCAGTTCATCGGCATTGGCGGCCTGGCGCTGCCACAGCACCTCGGCGCTGTTCCACTGCTCGGCCTGGGCCTGTTGCCAGACGCCGTCGACCTGACGCAACCGCAGACGCAACGCGTCGTGATGTTCTACCAGCGCGGCCAAGGCCTGTTGCAGGCTGTCGCTGTCCAGCGGCTCGCGCAGTTCCAGCAGCAGCGACTGGTTCCAGTGGTGACGAGCCTCGATGTCTTGCTCGAAGAACCAGTGCTGGATCGGCGTCAGCAGCACCTCGCCACGCACCGGCCCCTGGTCGATGAGCAACCCGGCGCTGCGTACCGCGACCTTCGCCAGGCTCTGCACGGTCTGGTGCTGGAACAGGTCCCGTGGGGTGATGCGAATCCTGGCCTGTCGCGCGCGGCTGACCACCTGGATCGAAATGATCGAGTCGCCGCCCAGTTCGAAGAAGTTGTCGTCGATGCCCACGCGCTCGAGCTTGAGCACGTCTTGCCAGATCGCCGCCAACTCGGTTTGCAGCTCATCCATCGGCGCCGTGTAGGTTTGCTGCGCCAGCGTTGCGTCGGGCTTGGGCAATGCAGCGTGATCGAGTTTGCCGTTGCCGGTCAGCGGCCATTGGTCGAGTTTGATCAGATGCGCCGGCACCATGTAGTCCGGCAAACCGGCCTGCAAATGTTCACGCAGGGAGTGGCGCAAATCGCTGTCGTCGCCGCTCGCGGTGAACCACGCGACCAATTGCGGGCTGCCATTGACCTGCGGTGCCAGGACCAGCGCCTGCTCGATGGCCGGATGGCTTTGCAGACGATCCTGGATTTCCCCCAGTTCGATGCGGAAACCACGGATCTTCACCTGATGGTCGATACGCCCGGCGTACTCGATGCCGCCATCGGCGCAATAACGCGCCAGATCGCCGGTGCGATACAGCCGCGCGCCCGACTCGGCGGCGAACAGGTCCGGCACAAAACGCGTGGCGGTCAGATCGGCGCGCTGGTGATAACCCCGGGCCAGGCCGGCACCGCCGACATACAACTCACCGACGCAGCCCTTGGCCACCGGGTTCAGGCGCGGGTCGAGCACGTACCAGCGCAGATCGCCGATCGGCTCCCCCAGCGGCGAGCTATTGGCGCCATCGAGGTCGGCGCGGGACAGCGGCCGGTAGGTCACATGCACGGTGGTTTCGGTGATGCCGTACATATTGATCAGCAACGGCTGCCGGTCGTCGAAGGCGTCATACCACGGACGCAGGCTGGCCACGTCCAGCGCCTCGCCACCGAACACCACATACCGCAGGGCCATGTCTGGCGCATTGGCGCAGGCGAACGGCATCAACTGGCGAAAGGCCGAAGGGGTCTGGTTGAGTACCGTGACTCCCTCATCACTGAGCAACCGGGCGAAGTCTTCCGGGGAGCGGCTGACCGCGTGGGGCACCACCACCAGCTTGCCGCCGTAGAACAACGCGCCAAAGATTTCCCACACGGAAAAGTCGAAGGCATAGGAGTGGAACAGGCTCCAGACATCTTGCGCATTGAAACCGAACCAGTGCTCGGTGGCGCTGAACAGCCGCGTCAGGTTGCTGTGGGGCAGCAGCGTGCCTTTGGGTTTGCCGGTGGAACCTGAGGTGTAGATGACGTAGGCCAGGTTCGCTGGAGCGGTCAGGTTCGGCAGGTTGTCGGCACAGGCCTCAAGCAGCCAGTCGCTGGCGTGATCGAGGCAGATCACTTCAATGCACTGGCTCAACGGCAGGCGCGGCATCAGTGCCGAATCGGTCAGCAACAGGCGCGTGCCGCTGTCGGCGAGCATCCAGGCGAGGCGGTCCTGCGGGTATTGCGGGTCCAGCGGCACGTAGGCGCCACCGGCCTTGAGGATCGCCACCAGGCTGACGATCATCTCCAGCGAACGCTCCAGGGCAATGCCCACCAACACATCGGGGCCAACGCCGCGCTCGCGCAGGCGATGGGCGATGCGGTTGGCGCGTCGGTTCAGTTCGGCGTAAGTGAGGGTGACGCCGTCGCAGGTCACGGCGATGTTGTTCGGGTGCGCGGCGGCTTGGGCTTCGATCAGTTGATGGGCGCACAACAGGTTCGCCTGATCGCTGTTCAACCCGGCAGTGCGATTCCAGTCGCGCAAGGTGGCCTGCTGCTCGGAGGCGTCGAGCATGCACAGGTCCGCCAAGGCAACCGTGCTGTCAGTGCAAATCGCCTGCAACAGGTTCAACCAGTGCCGGCCAAGACGCTCGATGGTCGAGGCGTCGAACAGCTCGGTGGCGTAGACGAACGACGCGTGGATGCCCTCGTCGCTTTCGACGGTGTCGAGCATTAGATCGAACTTGGTGGTTTTCTCATCCCAGATCAGCGATTCGACGCTCAGCCCCGGCAGGTTCCAACGTTGCGGGCCGCCACTGTCGCGCTGGTGGTTGAACATCACCTGGAACAGCGGCGTGTGGCTCAGGCTGCGCTCCACGCCCAGGCCATCGACCAGTTGCTCGAACGGCAAATCCTGATGGGCCTGTGCGCCGAGTGCCGCGGCCTTGATCTCGGCCAGCAATTGCCCAAACGGCTGCTCGGCCCGTGGCTGGCTGCGCAACACCTGGGTGTTGACGAAAAAGCCCAGCAGGTTTTCCACGTCCTGGCGGGTGCGGTTGGCAATCGGCACGCCGACACGAATGTCCTGCTCGCCGCTGTAGCGATGCAACAGTGTCTGCAACGCTGCCATCAGCACCATGAACAGGGTGCAGCCTTCGCGGCGGGCAAGATCACGCAGTTGGGCGGTCAACGCAGTGGAGATTTCCAGCTCGACGCTCGCACCCTGCTGGCTCGGGATCGCCGGGCGACGACGGTCGGTCGGCAGGTTCAGTGGCGGGTGTTCGCGGCCCAACTGCACGCGCCAGTAATCGAGCTGGCGATCGGCCTCGCCGGCCTCCAGCCACAGCCGCTGCCAGCGGGCGAAGTCGGCGTACTGAATGCCCGGCTCCGGTAGTTGCGCGGCCTGCCCGGCGCTCAGTTGTGCATAGAGCCGGGTGAACTCCTGCAACAGGATCGGCAGCGAACCGCCGTCGGTGACAATGTGGTGGAAGGTCAGCACCAGCACATGTTGCTGCGCATCGAGGTGGATCAAGCGGCAGCGCATCAACGGACCGCTGTGCAGGTCGAACGGCTGCTCGGCGTTGAGGGCGATCTGCCGCTGCAGTTCGGCCTCGTCGCCAGCGCTGACTTCGAGCAGCGGCGCATCCATCCGTGGGTGAATCTTTTGCAGCACTTGCCGGTCGTCAAAAACGAAGGTGGTGCGCAGCACTTCGTGACGCTGCACCAGCGCGCTCAGGGTCTGCGCCAGCGCCTCAGGGTTGAGTTCGCCGCTCAGGCGGAAGGCACCGGTCAGGTTGTAGGCAGTGGCCTGGGGCTGCATCTGCCAGAGGAACCACAAGCGCTGCTGCGCGTAGGACGCCGGCAGCGTGTCGACGGCGCGGTCCCGTGGCGGGATCGGCAGCAGTTCCAGGGTCAGCCCCTGGGCATGCATCTTCTGTTGCAACGCGCGCCGGGCGTCCGCGCTCAAGCCGCAGAAACGCTGGGCCAGGGTCATCATTCTGTCCGGTGCAGCACTCATCGCGCGTGTTCCTCATCCACTTCGTCGAACAACGCTTCAAGGGCGTCTACATCGTTTTCTTTATGTTCACTGTGCTGACGGAACTGCTCGATCTGCGCCGCCAGGCGTTCCAGGGTGTCACCGTCGAAAAACAGCTTGAGCGGGATCGCCAGGTTCAGTTCTTCCTGAATCCGCGCACGAATGCGCGTGGCCAGCAGCGAGTGCCCGCCGAGTTCGAAGAAGCTGTCGTGCACGCCGACGCGCTCGACGTGCAGCGCTTCGGCCCAGATCGCCGCGAGGCTTTTTTCCAGTTCGTTGCGTGGCACGACGAAGGCGCTGCGGCGCACGTCGAGATCGAGCAAGGCCTGGCGATTGAGTTTGCCGTTGGGCATCAACGGGAAGCGCTCCAGCACCTGCAAGCGCGCCGGTTGCATGTGCTCGGGCAGTGCCTCGGCCAAGTGGCTGCGCAATTCGTTGAGGCGGATGTCGGCGGTGTCGGCCGGGGACACCACGAAGCCAAGCAATTGCGGGCCGGTCGGGGTTTCCCGGGCAATCACGGCGGCGTCCTCGATGCCCGGCGCGTTGCGCATGGCCGACTCGATTTCGCCCAGCTCAATGCGGAAGCCACGGATTTTCACCTGGTGATCGACCCGGCCCAGATATTCCAGCACGCCATCGGCGCGATAGCGCGCCAGGTCGCCGGTGCGGTACAGGCGCTGGCCCGCCGCCTTCGCGAACAGGTCGGGGACAAAACGCTCGGCCGTCAGCGCGGCCCGTTGCAGATAACCTCGGGCAATGCCGGCCCCGCCGACATACAACTCGCCTTCGACGCCCACGGCCACCGGTTGCAGGTCCGGGCCGAGCACATGGATGCGCATGCCGGCAATCGGCTGGCCGATGGGGATGCTGTCGTCATCGTCGCTGAGGGGCAACTCCCAGGCCGAACACCACACGGTGCCCTCGGTCGGGCCGTATTCGTTGACCAGCGCCACCCCCGGCAATGCCTCGCGATGTCGCTGTACCAGTGCGTTGCTGCAGGCTTCGCCAGCGACGATCACACAGGCCAGCGCCTGGCGGTCGAGGTGTTCGAGAATCTGTGCGTGGTACGACGGCAAGGTCAGGTAGTGGGAAATCTCTTCGCGCTGGATCAGCGCCGCCAGTTGCGCCGGATCCTTGTAGCTGTCTTCGTCCGGCAGGCACAGGGTCGCGCCCTGCCCCAACGCCCAGAAAACCCCGGCCACCGAGCTGTCGAAGGAGAACGACGAGAGCATCAGGAACCCGCGCAGCGGCTGGCGATAAAAGGCATTGCGCGCCAGGGTCGAGGCCACGGCGTTGGCATGGCTGATCATCACACCCTTGGGCTTGCCGGTGGAACCGGAGGTGTAGATGACGTAGGCCAGATTGGCGCTGTCGCCTTGTGGCTCAGGCCGGGTTTGCGCGGCGGACCAGACTTCGGCCCCCGGCATCAGGGAAATTGTCCGCTCACCAGGCAATGCATCCGGCAGCGTTTGGCAGGCCAGCACATGGCGCGCGCCGGTATCGGCGAGCATGAACGCCAGACGCTCAATCGGGTAGTTCGGGTCCAGCGGCAAGTACGCAGCGCCAGCCTTGAGCGTGCCCAACAGGGCGATGACCATTTCCAGGGAGCGCTGGCCGTAGACCGCAACAATTTCATCCGGTGTCACGCCTTGGCCGCGCAAGGCGTTGGCCACTTGATTGGAGCGCGCATCCAGTTCGGCATAGCTCAGGTGCTGACCGTTGACGCTCAGGGCGATGCGTTGCGGATGCAGGCGCGCCTGTTCGCTGAACAGTTCTTGCAGGAATCGGAACGGCAATGCCTGCTCGGTGGCATTCGGGTTGAAGCCTTCGACCAATCGGGTCAGTTGTGCGTCATTGACCAGAGTCGCCTGAGCCAGGGTCATTTCGGACGAACCCAGCAATTGGTGACTGAACTCGACAAACTGCTCCAGCCATTCAACCAGCATCGATTCGGGCAGAGCACCGTCAAGACACGACAACTGCAACTGATCGCCCTGCACACGCAGGCGAAGGACTTCGGGGTTGCCGTCGTCCACCTCGATAGCGCTTTCAATGGCGGCCTGATAGACGAAGCCGTAACGCAGCGGCGCGGTACCTTCGGCGCTCAGTTCGAATTCATTGAGGCAATCGAGCCACGACAGCGACTGTTCGACGCTGGCGGCAAACGCCACCAGCGCTTGTGCCAGTGTCTGCTGGCTGCGGTGATCGAAGGCCACCGGCAAACGCCGGGCGAAACGTCCGAGGGTGGCGATGGTTTGCTCGTTGCGCCCCTCCACCTGCCAGCCCATCAGCAGCTTTTCCTGGTGGCCGATGCGTGCAACGAATGCGGTCCACAGCAAAAGCGCCAATTGCTCTGCCTCAACGCCCGTTTCGGCAGCGACCCGTTGCACGCCAGCAAGCCATGGGGCGTCAATCAATGTTGCCTGACGACGAACCAGAGTGACTTCGACGGCTTTTTCGAACGGCACGCGATGAGCCACGACGAACTGCGATTGCAGGTTGCGCCAGAACGCCGCGCCCTGGTGGCCGATGTCCTCTTCGCGCAGTTCTTCCTGCCATGCGCTGTAGTCCAGGTATTGCAGCGCGTCCTCATCGTCGACCAGGGTTTCACCGCGCAACAGGCTGGCAAGTTCACTCGCCAGCACCCGCAGCGATGCCTCGTCGATGCTGCATGCCGGGGTCAGCAGGGTGATGAAAGCCTGCCCTGCCTCGTCTTCAACCTGCGACACCACCAGCGCCTGATTCGAATCTTCAACCATGACTTCACGGCTGCGGCTCAAGGCACCGGCCACTGAAGGCTGGTTACCCGGAAGGGTGAGCGGCAACCCATCGCACAGGCTCTGCACCGGCCACTTCATGCCCGGCAGACGACGGTACAGCGTGCGCAGGATTTCATGGCGCTGACTGAGTGTTTCCAGTGCCCTGCGCAATGCCTGAGCGTCCACTGGCCGGGCGATCGGCAACGTCAGCGCGGCGAACAGCGATCGTGCGCCCAGTTCCTGAGCCCGCAAATAAAAGGCCTGCTGGGCCGAAGTCTGGAATACGTCTACCGAAGGTTCGAGGGCGGTGGTGTTCATGTCGGGGGTCCTTATTCCTGATCCAGGTCGGCGCTTTTCTGCGCGATGGCCATGGCCGTGAGGATTTTTCTGTAGCCGGTGAATTCGTTGCGCGCATGCACGCTGAGGATGTTGTCGAGCAGGACCACGTCGCCCTTCTCCCAGGCGAACTCAACCATCACCTCGCGGTAGATGCCTTGCAGGTGACGAATCACGTCCTCGGGAATCGGCGAGCCGTCGCCGAAGAAGGTGTTTTGCGGCAAATCTTGCGGGCCGAATTCACGCAGCAGGTTGTCGCGGATGCTGTCCGGCAGGGTCAGTGCGTTGAAGAAGGTGCCGTGGTTGAACCAGATGCGCTCGCCGGTCAGTGGATGGCGCACGATGGCCGGGCCGTTCTGCCGGGTGCGCAGGCGGTTGCCCGGCTTCCATTCGGCCTGGATACCGATTTTGGCGCAGTAGGCTTCGACCTCGGCGCGACCCTCGCTCTGGAACACGGTCTGCCATGGCAGGCCCATGCCGTCGCCGTAGTTGCGCACGTACATGATGCGTTTGCGGGCAAATTCTTCGCGCACCGCCGGGTCGATCCGCGCGAGGATCCGGCGGGTATCGCCAAAGGGTGTTTCACCACCGGTGGTCGACGGCGTGTCGCAGTAGAAATACAGGTGACGCGGGAACACCGGTGAATACGAGTGTTCGTTGTGCGGGAAGATTTTCTCCGGCGCCGGGTAATCGGTGGAGCTGTAGATCTTGAACTGGCCGCTGATCTGGGTCCGTGGCGAGGCGCGGAACAGGTACTCCAGGGCACCGCCGGAAATCCCGTCGACGCAGCGGTTGAACTCGCCGATATCAGCCACCTGGAAGCCACGGAACAGGATCACCGCGTGTTCCAGCAGCTTGCTTTCGATCAGCGCGCGATTCTGGGTCGCCCATTCCACCAGGCTCACGCCGGACACGGCCGGACGGCACACCAGCGGCATGCTGAGGCCCTCGAACATCGGCGAAAAACTCACCAGCCGCGTCGGATCGGTGGACAGGCTCTTGCGGGCACCACGACCCATCTTGGGAATGGACTTGGTCGTTGAAACGGTCATAAACCCCTCCAGAAAATGTTGACGGCGGCGCTCAAAGGCGCCGCCGACTGAATCAGTCCGCCGCGGATTGCGTTACCGGTGCGCCACGGTTCGCCGAGCGGCGCTTGATCGCCATGGCGCCGCCGAGCAACGCCTTGCGTTGCTCGCTCAAGCGCGCATCGGCAAGGCGCTGGACATCGCCGGCCAGGTTCAGCAACTCGCCAACCTGCAACCCGTCATCCCGTATCAGCGCTTCGAGCACTGCCTGAATCTGTTCGAACAAACACTCCAGCGTGCTCGGCAGGTACTGGCCCACCGGCGTTTCGAAACTCAGGTGAATGTGCTCGGCATCGTTGTAGAACGCGGCGACCATGCCGATCTCGGCGGCCTGGCGCCCGGACGGGAAGTCCTCGACCTCCAGGCCCTCCATCGACGACAAGCGACCGACGCCTTCCTGGTAGATCAGCTTGATGTCGAACAGCGGCGAACGGCCGGCCCGGCGCGGCAAGCGCAAGGCTTCCACCAGACGCTCGAACGGCAGGTCCTGATGGTCCGAAGCCTCCAGCACCGCCCGGCGACAGGCCTCCAGCAACTGCGCCGCCGACTGCTCGGCATCGACCTCCACTTGCAGTACTAATTGGTTAACGAAGAAGCCGACCATTTCTTCAAGCTCGGCTTGATTTCGGTTGGCGATATCGGTGCCGATACGCACCCGACTGACCTCGGTACGCTGGCGCAGGACGAGGGTGAAACCGGCCAGCAGCAGCATGAACAGCGACAGATCGCGCTGTTGGGCAAAGTCGCGCACCTGCTGGCTGAGTTCGGCGCTGAAGGTGAAATGAGCACTGGCGCCTTCTTGCGCCGTGCGCCGGTCGCCATCGGCGGGCAACTCGAGCACCGCTTGTGGCTCGGCAAGGCGCTGCTGCCAGTAGTCGAGTTGGCGCTGCAACTCGCCGCCCTGCTCCAGCCACTGGCGCTGCCATTTGGCGAAGTCGGCGTACTGCACGCTGTGCGCCGGCAGTTGCGGGGTCTGGCCACGGTTGAGGGTTGGATAGAGCCTGACGAACTCATTGATCAGGACGCGGAACGACCAGTCATCGGCGACGATGTGGTGCACCGTCAGCAACAGCACATGTTCGTCATCCGCGACCCGCAGCACCCGCACCCGCAGCAACGGACCGTGGCGCAGGTCGAATGGCCGGGCGACCTCCTCGCGGGCCAGTTGCTGCGCTTCGACGTCCGGCGCCGGTCGATGCCGCAGGTCGCTGGCCTCGAAGCTCAACGGCAATTGTCCGTGCACCCGCTGCCAGGCCTGGCCGTCTTCTTCGTAAAAGGTGGTGCGCAACACGGCATGACGTTGCACCAGGGTTTCGAAGGTTCGGCGCAGGGCATCGAGGTTCAGTTCGCCGCGCAGGCGCAAGGCACCCGGCATGTTGTACATCGAACTGTCCGGCTCCAGGTTCCACAGGAACCACAAGCGCTGCTGGGCAAAGGACAACGGCTGGCGTTCGCCAGAGGTATCCGCCACCAGCGCCGGGCGCTCACAGCTGTGTTGCAGCGCCTGCACCTGAGCGGCGAAATCCTCGAGGCGCGGGTGTTCGAACAGGCTGCGCAAACTCACCGAAAGGCCCAGGCGCTGGCGGATCTGCGAGACGATTTGCGTCGCCAGCAACGAGTGCCCGCCCAGTTCGAAGAAGCTGTTTTCCCGATCGACGCGATTGACCTGCAACACCTGCCGCCAGATCTGCGCCAGTTCGATTTCCAGTGCGCCTTGCGGGGCGCTGCCGACGTCGGCCTCCCAGACCTGCGGGGCCGGCAACGCGGCGCGGTCGAGTTTGCCGTTGCGGTTGAGCGGCAACGCGGCCAACAACACCAGTTGCGCCGGGAGCATGTAGTCCGGCAGGCGCTCGCCCAGGGCGCGGCGTACGGTGTCGGTGAGTTGACGGGGATCCGAGTTCAGCCATTCATCACTGGCCGGCACTACGTAGCCGATCAATTGCTTGCCACCAACGCCTTCATGCACCAGCACTGCGGCTTCGCTGATCATCGGCAAGCCTTGCAGATGCGCTTGCAGCTCACCCAACTCAACCCGGAAACCACGGATTTTCACTTGATGATCGATGCGTCCCAGGTACTCCAGCGCACCGTCCTCGCGATAGCGCGCCAGGTCGCCGCTGCGGTAAAGCCGTGCGCCCTGCGTGCTGGAAAACGGATCGGCGATGAAGCGTTCGGCGCTCAAGCCCGGTCGCTGGTGATAACGCTGGGCAAGGCCGGCGTCGCCGCCGATGCACAATTCGCCGACGCAACCGGTCGGCAGCAGGTGGCCTTCGCTGTCCAGCACATACAGCGCACGCCCCGGCAGGGCTTTGCCGATGGGCACGCCAATGTGATTGCGGGTATCGGCCAGTGTGCATTCGTGGGTACTGGACACCACCGTGGCTTCGGTTGGCCCGTAGGTGTTGAGCAGGCGCACATCGCCCAGACCGGCGGCGTGCCACAGCTTCAGGCCCTCGAGGGACATGGCTTCGCCGCCGACGTGGACCTGACGCAAACGCCCCTTGTCCCGCTGCGGGTGCGCGGCCCACTCCTGAGACAGCAGGAACCAGTACGCCGCCGGCAAATCCGCCAGGGTCACGCCATGCTCGATGATCTGGCGATAGAGGGTGTCGGTGCCCCACAGTTCATCGCCGCGCATCACCAGCGCCGCGCCCACGCACAATGGCGGGTAGCACTGCTCGACAAAGCCGTCGAAGCTGAACGTTGCGAATTGCAGCACGCGGTCTTGCGGGGTGAGTTGTGAATAGTGCGCCGCGATCACGCAAAACTCGCGCAGTGCGGCATGGGCCAGGCACACACCTTTCGGGCGTCCGGTGGAGCCGGAGGTGTAGATCAGATAGGCCAGGTCTTCGGCGCTGGCGAGGTTGATCAGGTTGTCGGTGGAATACCCGGTGTCTGCGCCCGGCTCCAGCGCCAGGCGCGGCAAACCTTGCGGCAGCGCTACATCGGCCAGCAGGCCCGGTTGCGCCAGCAGCAGGTCCATGCCGCTGTCTTCGATCATGTAGGCCAGGCGCTCGGCCGGGTAATCCGGGTCCAGCGGCACATAACCGGCGCCGGACTTGAGGATCGCCATCAGGCTGACGATCATCTGCCCATTGCGCCGCACCGACAGGCCCACCCGCTGCCCCGGCGCCACGCCCTGGGCACGCAGGCGATGGGCGAGCTGGTTGGCTTGCGCATTGAGCTGGGCGTAGGTCAGGCGCTCGTCACCGACCATCACCGCCAGCGCATCGGGGGTGCGTGCCGCTTGTTGCTCAAACCGCTGATGAGCCAACAACGGGCTATCGATTGGCGGCGCCGGCGGACGGGAACACGCCAGCACCATTGCTTGCGCCTGTGCATCCAGCAAGCTGACCGCGCCCAATGCCTGTTGTGGCTGTGCGACGAACTGCTCCAGCACCTGCAACAGGCTGGCGCCCAACTGGCTGATCTGCGCGGCACTGAACCGGGTTCGGTCGAAACTGAAATCCAGGCGCAGGCTGGCGCCGACTTCGATGCCCAGGGTCAGCGGGTAACTGGTGATTTCGTGATTGTGCAGCGCACCGAAGGTCAGGCCCGCCGGCGCCCCTTGCTTGAGGGCTTCGGCCACCGGGAAGTTCTCGAACACCAGCAGGCTGTCGAACAGCGCCCCCTGTTGCCCGGCCCAGCCCTGAATGTCGTACAGCGGCACGTGTTCGAACTCGCGCAGGCTCAGGTTCAGGGCTTGCAGGTCGTTGAGCCACTGGGCCACCGACTGCCCCGCTTGCGGCGCGGCGATGATCGGCAAGGTGTTGATGAACAGCCCCAACTGCTGCTCTATGCCCGGCAGCGGCGCGGAGCGTCCGGCAATCGTTGCGCCAAACGCCACACAGGACTGGCCCGTGTAGCGTTGCAACAGCAGGCCCCAGGCGCCTTGCAGCAAGGTGTTGAGGGTGATTTTCTGCTGGCGGGCAAAATCGCTCAGGCGCTGTAGCGCGGCGCTTTCAAGGGTCAATTGATGTTCACCCATGCCGTACCCATGGGCAGGCGTCGGCAAGGCTTGCGCCAGCAGCGTCGGCGTTTCCAGTGTCGCCAACGCCTGTCTCCAGAACTGTTCGGCGGCCAGCAGCGACTGCTGTTGAATCCAGCCGAGGTAGTCGCGGTATTGCCCCAACGGCCTGGCCAACGTCTGGCCGGCATAGTGCTGGATCACTTCGCCGAGCAACTGCGCGTTGCTCCAGCCGTCCGTGAGGATGTGATGGCTGGTATGGATCAGGTGCCAGCCTTCACTGCCCCGACGCACCAGCAGCAGGCGGAACAATGGCGCGGTGCTGAGTTCGAAGCCACGGCTGCGCTCCTCGGCGGCCAGTGCATCGAGGTCGATGTCGGCTGCTTCGATCACTTGCAGTTGCAGGTCGATCTGGCGATGAATCACCTGATGCGCGCACTCAAGCCCCAGCCAGTGGAAGCTGCTGCGCAGGATGTCGTGTCGGTTGATCGCCGCCTGCCAGGCCCGGCCGAATGCCGCCAGCTCCAGCCCCTGGATGTCCAGGCGCAATTGATTGATGTAGGCCTCGGCCTGGGGTTCGTACAAGGTGTGGAACAGCATGCCCTGTTGCATCGGCGTCAGCGGGTAAACGTCCTCGATGGCCGGCGCCGCAACAGGCAAGGCATCGAGTTGTGCCTGGGTGATGCGCGCCAGCGGGAAGTCCGACGGCGTAACCTGGCCTGGCGCTGTCGCGCAGCAATGTTCAATCAGCGTCTTGAGTTCTTCGGTGTAGGCATCGGCCAGTCGTTGCACCGTGGACTCGGCAAACATGTCACGGCTGAAGCCCCATTGCAGCGAGAGCTGCCCGCCATAGACCTGGCCCTCCACGGTCAGCCAGTTGGCCAGCGGTGCATCGTCGCCCTGAGCCTGGCCGCCGCTTTCCGGGGCCGGGACGAACAGCGCGGCGTCGTCGAACTGACGATCGAACTGCCCCAGGTAGTTGAAGGTGATCCGTGGCGCCGGCAAGTCTTGCAGGGCCTGGCGCTGCGCCGGTTCGCCCAGATAGCGCAGCAGTCCATAGCCCAGGCCTTTGCCGGGAATGGCGCGCAGTTGCTCCTTGATCGACTTGATCGAATTTGCCACCCCGGCCTCGGGTTGCAGGCGGACCGGAAACAGGCTGGTGAACCAGCCGACGGTGCGGCTCAGGTCGAGGTCGTCGGACAGGTCTTCGCGGCCGTGGCCTTCCAGCTGGATCAGCGTCGAGCCCTGCCCGCTCCAGCGGCAGATGACCCGCGCCAACGCCGTGAGCAACAGATCATTGACCTGGGTGCGATAGGCCGCTGGCGCCTGTTGCAGCAACTGGCGGGTCAGTTCCTCATCCAGTTTCGATTCGATCTTGTGCCCGTGGCGCTGCTGCAAGCCGCCCTGGGGGTTGTCGCACGGCAGGTCCCGGGCGTCCGCCAGTTGCGCCTGCCAGTACGGCATTTGTCCAGGCAAGGCGCCGGCATGCTGTTGCAGATGCGCGGCCCAGGCTTGATAGGCGCTGGTTTTCTCGGGCAGCGCCACTTGCCGGTAAGCCTGTTGCAAGTCTTCGAGCAACACCCGCCATGACACCCCGTCCACCGCCAGGTGATGGACCACCAGCAACAGGCGCTGACTGCCATCGTTGAGGCTGACCAGCAAGGCGCGCAGCAGCGGCCCGTTCGCCAGATCGAGGCTGCGTTGCGCTTCATCGCACAGGGCGGTCACGGATTCGCTCGAAGACGCCCGACGCTGCCACAATCCAGCTGACTCGACTGGCGCTGTATGGCGCTGCTGCCAGCCTTCGGCAGCGTCGCTAAAGCGCAGGCGCAAGGCGTCGTGGTGGTTGATGACGGTAACCAAGGCCTGCTCCAACACCTCAGGACTCAACGCGTCCCGGGGCGTCAGCAGCAGCGACTGGTTCCAGTGCTGACGCTGGGCGATGGCCTGTTCGAAGAAGTAATGCTGTGCCGGGGTCAGGATCACCTCGCCACTGACCGGGCCTTGATCGACAGTGCTGCGGCTGTCGAACGCCGCGACCAACGCCAGGCTACGCACGGTCTGGTACTGGAACAGATCCCGCGGGCTGAGGCGAATGCCCGCCTGGCGGGCACGGCTGACCACCTGGATGGAAATGATCGAGTCGCCGCCGAGCTCGAAGAAATTGTCTTCGAGGCCCACACGTTCTGCGCCCAATACGTTCTGCCAGATCTGCGCCAGCGCGATCTGCATCGCATCCTGTGGCGCAACGAATGCCTGTTGCGGCGTGGCGTCGGGCGGCGGCAAAGCCTTGCGGTCGAGCTTGCCGTTGGCGGTCACCGGCAAGGCGTCCAGCGGCATCAGGTAGGTGGGCACCATGTATTCCGGCAGGCTGTCGAGCAGCCAGGCCTTGAGGGTTTGTGGCCACTGCGGGTCGGCACTGGCGTTTTCCAGCACCAGATACGCCACCAGATGCTTGCCGCCCTGTACCAGCACCACGGCCTCACGCACCAACGCATGCTGCATCAGCCGGGTTTCGATTTCCCCCAGTTCGATGCGCAGGCCGCGCAATTTTACTTGATGGTCGAGGCGCCCGAGGTATTCGATCACCCCATCGGCGCGCTGCCGCACGCGGTCGCCGGTGCGGTACAAACGCGCACCGTCATGGAAGGGGCACGGCACAAAACGCTCGGCGCTGAGCGCCGGACGCCGGTGATAACTGCGCGCCAGCCCGGCGCCACCGAGGTACAACTCCCCTGCCACGCCGGCCGGAACCGGCAGTAATTGTGCATCCAGCACATGGGTGCGCAGGTTGGCGATGGGCCGGCCGATGGGCACGCTGTCGGCGCCTTCGTCGATGCAGGTCCAGTGGGTGACGTCGATGGCCGCCTCGGTCGGGCCGTAAAGGTTGTACAACCCGGCACTCGGCAGCTTTTTGAACACCTGCAATTGGGCATCCAGCGGCAAGGCTTCACCGCTGCAGACGATGCGCTTGAGGCCGGCGCACGCCTCGACACCCGGCTCGTGGATGAACGCCTGGAGCATAGAAGGCACAAAGTGCAGCGTACTGATGCCGTACTCACCGATCAGGCGGATCAACCGCGCCGGTTCACGATGCGCCCCCGGTGGCGCCACCACCAGGCGCGCGCCGGTCATCAGCGGCCAGAAGAATTCCCACACCGACACATCGAAACTGAACGGGGTCTTCTGCAACACCGAGTCGCTGCCATCCAGCCCGTAAGCCTGCTGCATCCAGCACAAGCGGTTGACCAGCGCCGCGTGACTGTTGCCGGCGCCTTTGGGCTTGCCGGTGGAACCGGAGGTGTAGATCACATAGGCCAGGTTCAGTGGATGCACTTCAACTGGCGGGCAGGACTCGCTGTAGCCGTCGAACCAGTCTTGCTCCTGATCCAGGGCAATGACCTTGACGCCTTCGGTGGGCAGTGCGCCGAGCAAAGTGCTTTGGGTGAGCAGCAGGCCAATCGCACTGTCTTCGATCATGTAGGCCAGGCGTTCAGCCGGGTATTCCGGGTCCAGCGGTACGTAGGCACCACCGGCCTTGTGAATCGCCAGCAGGCCGATGACCATTTCCAGTGAGCGCTCGACGCAGATCCCCACCAGCACATCCGGGCCGACACCCTGCTCGCGCAAGCAGTGCGCCAGTTGATTGCTGCGGGCGTCGAGTTGCGCGTAGCTGAGCTGACGATCGCCAAACACCAGTGCCGGCGCGCCGGGGGTACGTCGGGCCTGGGCCTGAAACAACTGGTGCATGCACTGCTCGACCGGATAGATCTCGGCGGTGCGGTTCCAGTCCTGCACCAGCACCTGCTGCTCATCCACCGTCAGCATCGGCAACTCGCCGACTTTTTGTGTCGAGTCGTCGACTATCGCCTGCAACAGGCGCGTCCAGTGCCGGGCCATGCGCGCGATGGTATCGGCCTCGAACAGGTCGCTGGCGTAGGTCAGCGCGGCGTGCAGCTTGCCGCCTTTTTCCCAGGTGTCGAGGGTCAGGTCGAACTGGGTGGTGCGGCTTTGCCAGTCGATGCTGCCCAGCTCCAGGCCGGACGCGGTGCTGACCGAGGCCATGTCGGCTACATGCGGCTGGTGGTTGTACATCACCTGGAACAGTGGCGTGTGGCTGAGGCTGCGCTCCAGTTTCAGCGCTTCGACCAGGCGCTCGAACGGCAGGTCCTGATGGGCCTGGGCGCCAAGGGCGGTTTCCTTGATGGCGCGCAGCAGGTCGTCGACCCGGGTCTGGCCGTCCAGTTGGGTACGCAGCACCTGGGTGTTGACGAAGAAGCCGATCAGGCCTTCGATTTCCGCGCGGTTGCGGTTGGCGATGGGCACGCCGACGCGGATGTCGGTTTGCCCGGTGTAGCGATGCAGTAAAGTGTTGAAAGCGCCGAGCAACAGCATGAACAGGGTGATGTTGTGCTTCTGCGCGGTGCTGCGCAGTTGCTCGGCCAGTTGTGCCTGGACCGCGAATTCGTAGCGAGTGCCGCGATAGCTCGGCATCGCCGGGCGCGAATGATCCAGCGGCAGTTCCAGCACAGGATGTTCATCGCCCAATTGCGCCTGCCAGTACGCCAGTTGCCGCGCCTGCTCACCCGCCTCCAGCCAGCGGCGCTGCCACAGGGCGTAGTCGCTGTACTGGATAGGCAGCGGCGTCAGCTGCGGTTGCGTGCCGGCATCGAAGGCGTCGTAGCAGCGGATGAATTCGTCGATCAGCACGTTCATCGACCAACCGTCGGAGACGATGTGGTGCAGGGTCAGTAACAGCACATGCTCTTGTCCTGCGAGCTTGAGCACGGTGACCCGCAGCAGCGGACCGGTCGACAGATCGAACGGCAGTACCGATTGCTGTTCGGCGGTTTCAGCCACGGCACGTTCGCGCTCCTCGGCGGGCAGTGCGCTGAAATCCACCTGCTCGATGACCAGCGACGCGGTGGCAGGGACCTGCAACAGGCTGTCATCGGCCTGACGAGCGAACACCGTTCGCAGGGTTTCATGCCGCGCCACCAGGCTGGCGAACGCCTGTTCCAGCGCCGACAGGTTCAGGCGACCGGTCAGCCGCACCGCGCCCGGCAGGTTGTAGGCACCGCTTTGGGGATCCAGTTGCCAGAGAAACCACATGCGATGCTGGGCGTACGACAGCGCCTGGCGATCCTCAGCCTCGATGCTGGCCGGAATCGGAAAACGGGCGAAATCCACGCCCTCCTTGTGCAAGGCCGCAAGGAACATTTGACGCTTTTCCAGGGGCAACCCGATAAACCGGCGAGCGAGTTTCAAGGAGTCTTCAGCATTCATCTATCGGCATCCGCATCAGTAGGCAGCAGGCGCAAGGGCGCGTCGTCCCTATAAAACGAATGCAGGCGGGAAAAATTAGCGGATGGGAACAAGTATCAGGAGGGCGGTAGAGCGCGGGTTACAAGAACATCACACCCCCTTGTGGGAGCGGGTGAAATTTGGGAGTGGTGTTAACCCACGGCAGCCATGGAATGCCGCCGATGATGCACCTCAAGCTGATCCTTGATCACCCGCAGCACCTTCGCTTCCTGCTCATGGATAAAGAAGTGCCCGCCCGCGAGCATGTCCACCGAAAAACTGCCACGGGTTTCCTGGCTCCAGCCGATCAACTGTTCGGTGGTGGCGCGGTCGGCCTTGCCGCCGAGCACGTGCACCGGGCACCTGAGCAACGGGCGCTGCACCGGCTCGAAACGCCCGCACAGCAGGAAGTCCGCGCGCAGCACCGGCAGGGTCAGGCTCATCAACTCTTCATTGGCCAGGATCTCTTCGCTGGTGCCGTTGAGGGTGCGCAATTGCTCGATCAGTTCGGCGTCGGTTTTCGGCTCGGCATACTGACGGTCGTAATCGGCGCGCAGCGTCGGTGCGGCGGTGCCCGAGGCGAACAGCGCCACCGGCTCCGGGCAACCCAGCGAGCGAAATGCATGGGCCATCTCGCAGGCCAGCAGCGCCCCCATGCTGTGGCCGAACAACGCATACGGCGTCTTGAGCGTGGCTTTCTGTTCCTGGGCCAATTGCAGCGCCAGACGACGCATGTCGGTGTGCAAGGGCTCACCGTAACGCGCGCCCCGCCCCGGAAGTTCCACCGGTTGCAGCTTGAGCCACTCCGGCAGTTTTCGCCGCCAACGGCTATAGACCATGGCACTCGCGCCCGAATAGGGCAGGCACAGCAATGTCAGCGGGGTCACCGGGCTTTCCTCGAGAGTTGTCTGTCTGGAAAACGGATGAGCGCCGAGGGGAATTAGTCGAATGCGCTTCTGCTTCCCCGCTTGCGGTGGTACCGCAGCTGAACTAGATTTTTGATTCACACAACCACAAGTCTGACGTTCACTACGAAGTCTGGTCCGCAGTCATGTCCAGTAGCGAAGACATAATGGAGTCTTGCTATGGAAGAGCTTCTGATATTGGTCAGCCCGACAGACCGCCAGACCGGCCACGCCCCAAAAATGCAGGTGCATCGCCTAGGCCTGCGACACCGCGCATTTTCCGTTTTTATTTTCGATCGCAATGGGCGTTTGCTACTGCAACAGCGTGCACTTGGCAAATACCATTCCGCAGGACTTTGGACCAACACCTGTTGCGGTCATCCTCGCCCGGGCGAACGAACTGTCGCCGCAGCACAACGGCGATTGCGCGAAGAAATGGGACTGACCTGCAGACTGATCAAAGTTTCGACGCTGCTTTATCACGAACCCGTTACCGACGATCTGATCGAGCATGAATACGATCATATATTCGCAGGCATCTGCGACACGGACCCGGTCGCCAACCCCGATGAGGCCCTGAGCTGGCAATGGCTGGCACTCTCGCAAATTCTCGCGGCCATCGACGCAGCCCCGCAGACGTTCACCGCATGGTTTCTGAAGATCTTCGAGATATTTCACCTGAACGGCGTACAGCAATGGCATGACCTTGCGTTGAATGCCACGCTGCGAAGCCCGACAGGATCACAATGGCATGTACCTCCACTGCATTGCCCTGCGCCATGTCGGATCGATGAAGCGCTCGCCTCAGAGGTCGATGACCGGCTCATGCGCTGGATTGTAGAAACCGGCATCTTTGCCGGCCAGCAGCAAAAGATTCTCGCCTCGGGTTTCGGGCGCTTCGCCATGTTGTGCCACACTGACACCGACGATCCGGATCGCCTGCTTTTATCCGCTCAATGCATCGCCGCACTGTTCGCCGTGGATGACTACTATTGCGATGACGAAAGCACCGGATCGATACCGGCACTGGTTGGTCCCAGGCTGTCCGTCGCACTCGCCGCACTCGAACCCGCGCACCTGATCGAACCTCATCGCGCGGATCTAGAATTGGCCCTGGCCAGCGACCCCGTGCTGGTCGGCCTGCGCGCGTACATGACGCGTGTCACCGAGTTCGCCACGCCGGCCCAGGTCGCCAGGGTCCGCCATGAAATCATCGCCATGTTCGTCACGATGACTGCCGAAGCCGCCTGGCGCATCAATGGCATTACCCCTGCCCTCTGGGAGTACCTGGCCCAGCGCCAGATCAATAGTTTCCTGCCTTGCATGTCGTTGATCGACATCATCGGTGGCTATGAATTGCCGGCCAATGTCTACTCCTCGCCAGCTGTGCGGCGAGTCACGACACTCGCTGCCAGTGCGACGATCATCGCCAATGATCTGTACTCGGCCCCCAAGGAAAGCCGGGCTCAAGTCGGTGACTTCAATTTGCCATTACTGTTGGCAAATCAACCGGGCTGCTCGATCGAGCACGCCATGAAGCAGAGTGTCGCAATTCATGATGAAGTGGTGCGCCTGTATGAAGCCGCCGAACAAGAGGT
This sequence comes from Pseudomonas sp. EU05-FHT14B02, assembly GCF_058791055.1. Classification (NCBI taxonomy): domain Bacteria; kingdom Pseudomonadati; phylum Pseudomonadota; class Gammaproteobacteria; order Pseudomonadales; family Pseudomonadaceae; genus Pseudomonas; species Pseudomonas sp. EU05-FHT14B02. Next base: position 49,386 of record NZ_JBYTDD010000029.1, read on the forward strand.
GCTCGCGGACGCCTCACCGCTGCTCAAGCGCTATCTGGCCGGGGTGAAAAACTGGGTGGCGGGCAGTCTGGAGTGGCATAGACACAGTGGTCGTTACCAGACATGAATTCTACCTGCCCGACAAGTGCCTCGGTGGCGTGGCGCTGGAAATAATCAACGCCGACGACAAAGTCGGCTGTGACCCGTCGGGATCGGTGGGGCAATTGCATCGGACTCAGGTAAAAAAACGGTTCAACGCTCGACTGTATCTGCACCAACCCTGACCGAAAACCGCTCCCGATAAGCCTGCGGCGTCACGCCCATGGCCCGCAGGAAACTGCGGCGCAGGGTTTCTTCGCTGCCGAAGCCGCATTGCACTGCCACCCGTTTGATCGGCACGCCGGTATCGCTGAGCAAACGCCGCGCGGTTTCGACGCGGATCAGTTCGATGGCCCGGGCCGGGGTCTGGCCGGTGTCAGCGCGGTAGTGGCGCACGAAACTGCGTTCGCTCATGCCGGCCTGCAAGGCCAGGGTCGGGATGCCAAGGTCTTGGGCCAGGTTTTCGCTGATCCAGGCGTGAAGTTCGTCGAATCGGTTGCCTTCGTGTTGCAGTGACAGGGTCACGCTGAATTGCGACTGGCCACCCGGACGTTTGAGAAACACCACCAGTTGCCTCGCGACTTCGAGGGCCACGGTGCGCCCTAGGTCTTCTTCGACCATGGCCAATGCCAAGTCGATGCCGGCGGTCACCCCGGCCGATGTCCAGACCGGGCCGTCGTTGATGAAGATCGGGTTGGGCTCGACGTGCAGTTGCGGATGCTGCTGCGCCAGTTGCTCGCAACGGGTCCAGTGGGTGACCACGCGCCGGCCGTCGAGCCAGCCGCTGGCCGCCAGCAGGAACGCACCGGTGCATACCGAGGAAACCCGTCGGCAGCCTCGGGCATGTTCGCGCACCCAGGCGACCAACTGCGTATCTTGCGCCGCTGCGTAAACACCCCAGCCACCGGCGATGATCAGGGTATCAGTACCCTCATCCGGCAACGGTTCGGTCAACAGCGCCAACCCCGCCGACGACATCACCGCCCCGCCGCCACTGGCAATCACGGTCGGTGCGTAGGGTGGCGGCAGGCCTTGCTGGCGGGCTATGTCGTTGGCCGAAGCGAAAACCTGCAACGGCCCGGTGACGTCGAGTATTTGCACGTTGGCGAAAGCGAGTACATGGATGGTTTTCGACATTTGGCGTAATTCGTGGGGATATTGGCGTGTGCGCCAAAGCCTACGAGCCTAGAGTCAAACCGTCCACCCACTTCACGAGAAAAAAACCATGACGTTGCAGATCGGTTTTCTGTTGTTTCCACAGGTTCAGCAACTGGACCTGACCGGCCCATACGACGTACTGGCCTCGCTGCCGGATGTGAAAGTGCATCTGATCTGGAAAGACCTGATGCCGGTCACCGCCAGCACCGGCCTGCTGTTGAAACCGACCACCACCTTCGATGATTGCCCGGCACTGGACGTGATCTGCGTGCCCGGTGGCAGTGGTGTCGGACCCTTGATGGAAGATGACCAGACTCTGGACTTTCTCAAGGCCCAGGCCGCCAACGCACGGTACATCACGTCGGTGTGCACCGGCTCGCTGGTGCTGGGTGCGGCGGGATTGCTCAAGGGCAAACGCGCCACCACTCACTGGGCCTATCACGAACTACTCAAGCCGCTGGGCGCAATCGCGGTGCAAGACCGGGTGGTTCGTGACGGTAATCTGTTGACCGGTGGCGGCATCACCGCCGGTATCGACTTCGCCCTGACCCTGGCCGCCGAGCTGTTCGACCAGGCCACCGCCGAGTTGGTGCAACTGCAACTGGAATACGCCCCGGCCCCGCCGTTTACCGCGGGCAGCCCCGAGACGGCCCCGGCCAGCGTGTTGGGTGAGGCTCGCCGGCGGGCTGCCGGCTCGTTGAAACTGCGGGCGCAGATCACCGAACGCGCGGCGGCGAAACTCGATCGACAGTGAAAAAAATGGCGGCGGGAACCCGGTTCCTGCCGCCACGACTTTTCATGCGCGCAAAAAAAACCCGCCGAAGCGGGTTTTTCCAAGACCATGACGACTCCTTGTCGTAGCGTTCCTTGCATATGGTCGATCATCCATGATCCTGAGCACATCCTGTGCTTCAGTGGGTGAGGCCAGATTACGCTTAGGATCCAATTTGTAACAGGCGATATCGCTACCATCGCGTGTAAGACATTCGCTATAAACCACCGTCCGAAACCCCTTGGACGCCTCAGGTTTCGAGCCGACTTCAGCCACTCTGTTGCTCGTGGGATTTGGCATTTTCGATCAAAAACTGCTCGATATTGTTCATTTGCTCTTCCCAGCCACGACTGTCCATGCGGAAAGCCCTTTCGCGACGGGTCTGGGGAATATGATCGAAACCGGACTCGGAGACCTTGAGCAACGTGCCGTTGTCCATGTCTTCGAGCTCGAATTTCACCAGGGTGGTGGGTTCCTGGGAGTAATCGACTTCAGGGTTCACGGCATACGGGTGCCAGCGAAACGAAAGCAACCGCTCCGGCTCGACCCGCTCTACCAGTACATTCCAACGCAAATGTTCATAACCGGGATAGGTAACCTGCCCCTGGGTCCATTCGCCTGCCACAAAACGCTTGCCTTCCAGCGCCACGCCAAACCACTGTCCGAACACTTCGGCATTGGCCAGCACACGCCAGACCTGTGAACGCTTGGCCTTGAGCAGGACTTTCCTTTCAATGCGATCAGATGCTGGGTTCATAAGTCACCTCCTGTACTTGAACAGTAGGTCAGTAAGACCACAAGACCAACTCTAAAGTTGTACCAATCGGGATAAGCAATCAACCATACCTGAGATATTCGGTTGCATTTGCGTGGATAAGTTCTGGGCAATCGCAAGGTCAGCGGGTCGAAACTGCTAACGTTCGCCCTCGAAACAGCATGGAAAAGGATAGCGACATGAAAAATCTGCGCGGCAGTTGCCTGTGCCTCTCGGCGCTACACTGCATCTCTCTTTCGGTCACAACGAGCACTCCAGTATGAACCCACGCTTACTCTTGGCGCTGACACCCTTGTTGTTCACCTCCATGGTGTTCGCCGCGGACTGCGACAACGCCAGCGATCAGGCGACGATGAACCAGTGCGCGGCGCAGCAGAACGCGGCCGCCGACAAGGAATTGAATGCGCTGTACCAGCAGATCACTTCGCGGCTCAAGAGCAACCCGGACAGCAAAAAGCAGTTGGTGGGTGCGCAGCGGGCGTGGGTTGCGTTCCGCGATGCCGAGTGCAAGTTTTCGGCATCCGGGGTGGAAGGCGGGAGCGTATATCCGCTGATTTACAGCAACTGCACCACAGAACTGACCAAGGCACGGGTTCAGACGTTCAAGAACTACCTGAAATGCCAGGAGGGGGATATGAGTTGCCCGGTGCCTGGGGTTTGATTTTTGCTGTTTTTGCAGTGTTTTTGAGGGCCTCTTCGCGAGCAAGCCCGCTCCCACAGGGTTCAGTGGTGTGCACGTGATAGTGATCACACTGCGAATCCAATGTGGGAGCGGGCTTGCCCGCGAAGGCGTCAGTTCAGGCGCCGCAATTACCGGACAAAAATCTGCGCCGTGGTAATCGCCATGTCTCCGCCCGGCAACTTGATGCTGCCCGTCTGCTTGAGGCTGTCGGCATCAAAGATCGCCACGTCGTTGAACGTCCCCGCCAGGTAGATCTTGCTGCCGTCCTTGTTGAAGGAAATACAGTAGTAGGAATGATCGAGCGTGGCGGACTGGAGCATTTTCTTCTGCTTGATGTCGTACTTGGCCAGGCGGTTGAGCACGCCAAACATCAGGTTTGGGTCCTTGGGCGAGCGCATGCCGCTGAAGTAGATCTCCGTCAAAGGGCCGAAATCTGTGGTTTCGGTCTTGCCGGTCTTCAGGTCGATGCTGAACAGGCCGTACAGGTATTCGGCGGTGGCCGGGTCCTGTTTCTTGTCCTTGAATTTCGCCGCGGTGTAGAGCAGTGAGAAGTCATGCCGGTAGGTCTGCTGGTTCCACACGTAGAGCACGTCCGGTGCGCTGTAGTTCGGGCGTTTCCAGTGACGGCTGGGGATCAGTACGTCGAACTTGCCGGTTTGCACATTGACCTTGTAAACGTCCGCTCCGGCCACGTACAACGTGCCGTCGTCACCGCTCTGCATGATGGTCAGTTGGCGCGGCGCCGGGAAACTGCGCAGCGGTTTGGCGTCCATGCCGGCATCGGTTGAATACACGTCGAGCCGGGGCTGCTGGACTTCGTAACGATCGTTCATCATCAGCGTCGGGTTGGCGACGGTGTACAGCTCCTTGCCGTCGTGGCTGACCGTGAAGGCGAACATGGACCTGGCCTTCTCACCCGGCTTCTGGGTGATGCTGGCGTGGAACACCTGCTTGCAGTTGTCCAGTTCGACACCGTAGACATCCGCATAGTGATTGTTCAGCACGTAGGCGGTCTTGCGGTCCGGCGACAGTTGCACGGTGCCAGGGCCGAAGGCATCGGGCATCTTGCAGGTCTTGAACAGCGTGTCGGTGGCCAGGTCGATCACGTGCAGGTTGTTCGGGTAGTTGGTGGTCACCATGTATTCGTGACCGACTTGCAGTGCGGTATTTTCATCGGCCAGAACACTGAAAGAACAGCTGCTCAGGACGGCGAACGCGGCCAGGCCGCAGGCTTTGATGTTACGCATGCTGGAATCCTTCTTCTGTGATCACTTGTCTTTGGGGAAGACAGTGCCGAGGTTGCGCCAGTTGTCGTTGGACGCCTGGGCATCCTTGTTCCAGTCTGGGTAGGTGCTCATCATGTCCGGCACCTGGGCCGGCCACCAGCAAGGGTCGGAGCAGCCGTAGAGGTCGGCCTCCATTGGCTGGCACAGCGACGACACACCGCCAAACGCATCGATTTCCCAGCCCGGGTCGGTGGTCGAGGCACAGCCCGCCACGGAGCTCATGGCCACCACTTCTTCGATGCGGTTTTCATCCGCGGCCTGATCCAGCTTCAACGCTTTGTTATTGATTGCCTTGAGATGTTTCATATCAGTGAGCCTTGCGCGGAGTGATGTAGCTGCTGATGAACGCAGGGTTATTGGCCATGATCCGGGTGTAGACCTCGATGCCGAAGTCGACCCAGTCACGCATCAGTTCGCAGTAGTGATAGGTCGGGTGGGTCGGATCGCCATAGCGGGCATAGCTCTCGTGGTAGCAGCCGCCGGAACACAGGTTGCGGATCTGACAGTCTTCGCAGCCGGTGTTGGTACGGTCCAGGCGCTGGGACAGGAAGTCGTTCAACTCCACCTGTTTCACGCCACTATGGACGTTGCCGAAGGTCGGCAGGCTCGAACCGGTAAAACGGTGGCACAGGTTCAGCTCGCCCTTGTGATCCACCGCCAGCATCTTCAGGCCCGCGCCGCATGGCAGGGCTTTCTTGTGGCCTTCGTGGATGTCGGTGATGAGCTGGTGCAGGTTGGAGAACCCGATGTTGCGGTGCTCCAGCGCCGCTTCCAGGTAACGACGACCCAGCGCCTTCATGTTGGCGAACACCTGCACCAGTTCATCGCTGGTGAGGTTGAAGCTGCTGATGTCGCCGGAGGTCACCGGGGCGAAGCCGACTTCGGCGAAACCTAGCTCGTTGAACAGGTGATCCCAGATGGTTTCGACGTCGGTCACGCCGGTGGTCAGGGTCACCCGCGCCCCCACCGGACGGCTGTTGTAGCGCGACAGCAGCATCTCGGCCTTGCGCCGCACCACGTCATAAGTGCCCTGCCCGCCCACGGTGATGCGGTTGCGGTCATGTACGGTTTTCGGACCGTCGATGCTCACTGACAAACCAAAGCGGTGGGCGTTGAGGTAGTCCACGGTTTCTTCGGTGAGCAGCGTGGCGTTGGTGGTCATCACGAACTCGACGAACTTGCCGGCCTCGCGAAAGCGCTTCTCACAGTAATCGACCATGTACTCGATCAGCTTGCGGTTGCTCAGCGGTTCGCCGCCGAAGAACACCACGGTGAAACGCTCTTCGTCCGGGGATTCGCGCAGCAGCATTTCCACCGAGGCGATCGCCGTTTCGACGTCCATTTTCTTGCCCGCCGACGGCTTGTCGAGGTCTTCCTTGTAGCAATACGTGCAGCTCAGGTTGCAGCCGGTGTTGACGTTGAGCACCACGGTATTGATCGCCGTGCGCTCGACCCGTTTGGTGGCGATGTCGGGGGTCAGCGGCGAGCCGTCGCTGACCAGTTCCAGGGCCATCAGCTCGCGCAGGGTCTCGGTGATTTCCTCGCCGTTGAAACGCGCGGCCAAGCGCTGGATCAGGTCGTCCGAGGAACAACCTGGCCCGCGCAAGGTGTCGATGATGGTGCCCGTCAGTTCATCGCTGGCGAACAGCGAACTGCTGGGGATGTGAAACAGCATGCGGTCGGCATCGACCTGCACTTCGTGCAGGTTGCGTTCGACCAGATTCAAGATAGCGCCCATGGCAAACCTCCTGTGCAGGCCCCGCTTGGCGGGGCTTGCGGTCATTCCGAAAAGTGTCTGATGCGATTAACGGTCAGCCAACTCATGGAATGGGTGGATTGTTCCAGCGTTGCACGGTCACGATCATGTGGCCTTCGCCGGTCAGGGATTTTCCTGCGTCGTCGACGGCGGCGATCACCTTGAGGTTGCCGGCATTGTTGGTGGACATCTTGCGCGCCGGGTTCGGCCCGGCATCGCCCGGGGTGAACACGCCAGCGTCGGCCTGCATGGTGCCGGCGAACTTGACGTCTTCGTCTTCCCTGGCGCGGTCGTCGAAGGCCTCGACCTTCCACTGCGCCGGGAACACACCGATGCGGTACGGCTTGCCATCATTGCCCTTGCCCCAGGCTTCCGCATCAAAACGGCCCTGGACTTTCGGCGTCGAACCACCGCCCTCGCCGATCCGTGCCACCGAGAATTCCGGCACAACCTTGACCGAGGCGATCTTGCTGTACACCGACAGGCTCGGGCCCTTTAGCGTGCCGACGCTGACCGAGCGCAAACCTGGCTGGGCATTGGCGGCGGCCTTGAGCTTGACCTTGATCCGCTCAGGGCTCTGCTCGACCACTTCGAGCACTTCCACGCCTTTGCCGAAGTCCGGCTTGCCGGTCAGGCCGCTGCCGATCAGGGTCACTTCGGTTTCACTGCCGGCCTTCAGATACCCAGGCTGCACCGCCAGCAAACGGTTGGAGCCTTGCTTGGCGGCGACGAAGTCCAGGCCACGCTCGTCGTGCTCGGCCTCGAACATCCGGCCCTGCATCGCATTGCCCTGAGCGGCGAACACCTGGCGCATGGTTACGCCATCGATGGTCACGTTGCCGCGCCATTCGTAGCCGGTGTAGAGGATTGCACTGCCGTCGCCGTTGAACGGCGTGCCATCGGCGTACTGGCCTTTGACGTTGACCTTGAAGGTGTCGCTGCCATCGGCACTCACGGTCATTACACCCGCCAGCTCACCCTTGCCCGGCAAGTGGCCGCTGAAGCTCCAGTCGCCCACCAGGGCATCGGCTTTCGGCGCGGCGCTCTGCCATTTTTTCCAGGCCGGATTGTCCAGCGGATAACGCTTGGCCAGCAGCGGCACCATTTCTTTGCGGGCCATATCGAACCAGTCGCGGTCCCGGGACAGCGCCTGGTACTCCAGGGACGGCCACTGACCGAGGTGGAAATTCACCAGGCGCTCCCACTCCTGGGCCGGACGCCGTTGCAGGGCAACCCGCGCACCGGAGTGGCAGCGGCCGCACATCTGGCTGGTCTGGTCGTCGAACTGCTCGACGGTATTGAGCCGGCGCTCCAGTGCATAGCGCACGCCGTCGGTTTCGCTCGGCGCCAGGCCTTGGGTGTCGGCCAGGTATTTGACCAGCGTGCGACGGTCCTCATCGCTGATCTGCAAACCGTGCATGGTCTGCATCCGGGCAATGCTCATCAGCCAGCCTTCCGGCGTTTTACGCTGGTGGCTGATGCGGCTGAGGGCGTTATCGGCTTCGGGGGTGTGACAGCCCTGACAGGTTTCCTTGAGGATGGTCTGGGCGTCGCGGGCTGCCAGGCTATGAGGCGAATGCAGCGCTACACAAGCGGCTACGGCCAGCAGGCTGGCGCTCATGCCTGATCGGAGTTTTCTCTTCATCAACGTCGAACCTCGCACGGTGCGTTCTTATTGTTGTGGCTTATCGTTTTTATGGTTTCTGCCGTCGGCTTTGATCCGCCGACGAAGGCAAGAGAAACGTCTGAGATGTGCAATACACAGAGCGTGCCAGCTTATGAATACCTCAATGAATCAATGATTTGCCGATAATGGCCGGCGTTTTGCCAATCGTGTCGTCGGCGTTCCACGTTTAATTTCGCGACAACTGTTTCAGCCTGAGACAAGCATAGCTTTCTGTAGGAACGAGCTTGCTCGCGATGGTCGTTAACGATATCGCGTGCTTACAGGCTAAACGTAGTGATCTTTCGTCCATCGCGAGCAAGCTCGCTCCTACAGGGTGTCGCGTTCGGGGCGTCTCACGTCGTCGCAATTTGCGACGTTTATCGATCTCACGGTGACCCGGAAAATATCTGTCACCCCACTAGATCGGGCCTTGCGGCCGAAAAAACACAACTGGCACAGGCATTGCGAAAGCCCGGTTCTCACGAACAACAAGAGGCCTCGCCAATGTCGCTCCCAAACCTGCTTCCCGCCACTTCGGCATTCATCCAGCGCGCCCCGCGCATGCTCATCGGCGGTGACTGGGTCGAGGCCGCCGACGGCCAGACCATGCCCCTGCACAACCCGGCCACCGGTGAGGTGCTGTGCGTGGTGCCACGGGCAACACCGGAAGATGTCGACCGTGCGGTGCTCGCCGCCCGCCAGGCGTTCGACGATTCGGCCTGGACCCGCACCCGTCCCCGGGAGCGGCAGAACCTGCTGTGGAAACTCGCCGACCTGATGCAGCGCGACGCCGAACTGCTGGCGCAACTGGAATGCCTGAACAACGGTAAAAGCGCGGCGGTGGCCCAGGTGATGGACGTGCAACTGGCCATCGACTTCCTGCGCTACATGGCCGGTTGGGCGACCAAAATCGAAGGCTCCACGGTTGACGTGTCGGCACCACTGATGCCCAACGACCAGTTCCACAGTTTCATCCGTCGCGAAGCGGTCGGCGTGGTCGGTGCCATCGTTGCCTGGAACTTCCCGCTGTTGCTGGCCTGCTGGAAACTCGGCCCGGCCCTGGCCACAGGCTGCACCGTGGTGCTAAAGCCGGCCGACGAAACCCCGCTGACCGCCCTGAAACTCGCTGAGCTGGTGCTGGAAGCCGGGTATCCCGAAGGCGTATTCAACGTGGTCACCGGCACCGGCATCACCGCAGGTTCTGCCTTGACCCACAACCCGCTGGTGGACAAGCTGACCTTCACCGGCTCCACCGCCGTCGGCAAGCAGATCGGCAAGATCGCCATGGATTCCATGACCCGGGTCACCCTGGAGCTAGGCGGTAAATCACCGACCATCGTCATGGCCGACGCCGATCTGAAAACCGCCGCGGCCGGGGCTGCCAGCGCGATTTTCTTCAACCAGGGCCAGGTCTGCTGCGCAGGCTCGCGGCTGTATGTGCAGCGCAAGCACTTCGACAATGTGGTGGCGGACATCAGCGACATTGCCAACGCCATGAAACTCGGCAACGGCCTGGACCCGAGCGTCGACATGGGGCCCTTGATCTCGGCGCGCCAGCAGGAGCGCGTCTACGGGTACATCGAAAAGGGCCGGGACAGCGGCGCGACCATCGCCTGCGGTGGCGAGCAGTTCGGGCCTGGGTTCTTCGTCAAGCCAACGGTAATTGTCGACGTCGATCAGAAGCACTCACTGGTGCAGGAAGAAATCTTCGGCCCGGTGCTGGTGGCCATCCCGTTCGATGACGAAGCCGATGCCCTGCGCATGGCCAATGACAGTCCGTATGGATTGGGCGCGAGCATCTGGTCCAATGATCTGGCGGCGGTGCACCGGATGATTCCGCGCATCAAGTCAGGCTCGGTGTGGGTCAACTGCCACAGCGCCCTGGACCCGGCGCTGCCGTTCGGCGGCTACAAGATGTCCGGGGTCGGGCGTGAGATGGGGTATGCGGCGATCGAGCATTACACCGAGTTGAAGTCGGTGTTGATCAAGTTGTGATTTGTAGCGTCCTTCAGGCCGCCTTCGCGAACAAGCCCGCTCCCACATTGGAATGCGTTCCCCTGTGGGAGCGGGCTTGCCCGCGAAGGCGCCCCCACAGCCACTACGCCACTGTTTCGCGGCCCTGTGGTTGACCCAACCCATATTTTGCGCCGGCCCGAAGCGCGTGACGAAGCTTCAGGGCCGGCCGTTCGACGCAGTAGTACGATACGCCGCTGAGCAGCAACGACAAGGCCAGCACTGTTGCAACAACGGCCCCATCGTAGGCGACCGACCAGACAGCGTGCAGGAAGTACATCACCACATAGTGATTCAGGAACACGCCGTAGCTGATATTGCCGAGGAATTCGTCAATCCGGTGAAACCGAAGCTTTGTCAGCAGGTACACGGCGGGCACGCCCAGCGCTATGCCGGCGGTCACTTCGGCATTGAACGGCCGGCGCTCTATCCATCCCGCCATGATGGCCGCAAACATCAAGGCCGCCACCACGGCGGTGCCGGCAGCGATCGCCAAATCCTTCGGCTGCGCTTTGTACAGGTAGCTGCCGCACAGGAACATGAACAGCACACCCGGCAATAGACGGTAGCCGTACAGGTCGGTGTTGATGAAACCCAGGCACGCGACCATGAAGACAACGACGGATAGTGCAAACGCAACGCCCCGCGCCCTATAGATGATCAGGAAAGGGATCATCAGGTAGAAGCACATCTCAAGCCCCAAAGACCAGGCCGGCGGCAAGATCCACGATCCCGCCGCGCCGAACATGTAGAAGCCGAGTGGCACGATAGCCAGGCTTGCGGCGATGTTGCGCAGCGTCAGCTCCGCGGCTTGAGGCGTGCCGGGCAGCAGGAAATAGATCACCGCACAGGAAACCACGAAGTAGAACAGGAATTGAGGATAGAGCCGCAGGGCGCGGTCCAGATAGAACAGGCCGACTTTCTCCGGCGTCTTGTAGTTGCGCTCGATCAGCGAGGTCATCACGAAACCGCTGATCATCAGGAAGGAAATCACGGCAATCACGCCGGGGTTTAGCCCCATGAACGTCTTGCCCATATGAGAAACGGCCACCAGAACGGCCAATAGCAGACGATAAGCTCCCACTTGAACCCCAAAATTCCTTTTCGTTATGGCGCGTAAATTACGATGCTTTGCGCTGGGAGAACAGGCTTTTTCGCCGTATCCGGATGTTCTTCATTCAAGGTTTGAAACCCTGGCCCAGCAACCAGCTGCGAACCATCCGCCCCTGCTCCACCGTCAGCCCGGCCAATACCTGATCCGCCGGCTCTCCCTGCTTTAACCTCCGCACCAACGCCGCCACCTCAACCCCATGCACATGCCATATACCCAGCGGTTGATCCACCGTGATCACCACCTCGGCTTCATCGACCAGCCCATCACGCAACACCGGCACCCGCTCAATCCTCAGCGCATTGAAATCCGCCTCGGCATGGGCCACTTCGGCATCCGGCCAGCTCCGTCGTGCCTGCCAGAACGGCTGGTCCGGCCAGCGTTGCTCATCGGCATAAAAATCCCGGCCGATCCGCGCAAACCGCAAAAACAACTGCTCCACCCGCTGCTGGTGGAAACGCTGGGCCAGAGCCGTTCGTTCGGGTTTGCACAGCAGCGTGTTGATCACCGCGGGCGCCTGCAACGCCGAAGACAAGGACTGAAAGATGCCATTGCCTGACAGAGGATCGACGGCCATTGCCGCATCGCCGACCCGAATCCAGTTATCGCCACACACCTGCGGGCTCAGAATCGCCGTGCTGCTGCGGGCGTGCAGTTGCAGATCAGATTCCGCTTCGCCCGCAAAAAATGCGGCGGCCAGCTTCGAACCCTGGCGCCGCTGTCGACAGTAATCGAGCAACATAGCCTTGCCCGGCAACCCGGCACTGGCCACATCCACCGTCCATTGCCAGTAACACTGGCCGTCGGCGCGCCGCGCCATCCACGCCCAACCGTCCTCAAGGCTTTCCACGGCGCTGGCAGTGCTGCCCGGCGAACCCTGCCAGCGATTGAGCAAGCTGACGGTCTCGGGCCCACGCAAGCCTTTGCCGATAGCGGGGGCCTGACGTCCTCGGGCCTCCACGAGAAACGGTGCGAGAAGTGGTTCGCGGCCGTCGATTTCAATTCGATGGCCATTGGCCGATGACTGAACCGTCAGCACCCGGCCTTCGATCAATTCGACCCCCGCCAGGCGCAAATCCTCACGCAGACCTTGGTCAAACACCGGACGGTCGAGCAAGTATTCGATGTTCTGCGCATGCTGCTGGCCATTCCAGTTCACCTGGCGTTGAGAAGGCCGCGCTGCTTGCGCCAACGCCTGATGCAGGCCCGCGCCGCGCAAGGCTTCCAGAACCCGCACGGACACGCCTTCGAGCGCCGCAAACCGGCGCCATTCGCTGATCAGCGTGACGCCATGGCCCAGCCGCTTCAAACCCAGCGCGACCGCGGCCCCCGCCGGGCCGGCGCCCAGAATGACGATGTCGGTCATGGCCCGAAGCGCCGTTCAGGGCCACGGTAACGGGCATGCTCGCGCAACCACTCGATGACTTGCTCATTGCTGGCACCAGGTTGTTCGACGAGGAACCCGGCAATGTGCCCGCTCAAGGCGGCACAACCGAGGCTCGCCCCGGATTGCCCCGGGTAGGTGCCATGCACACACGCGGCGAAATCCGCCTGGGCGCTGTTGAGCCACGACCATTCCTGCTCGGCGCACCGCGCATCGCCGGTCACCCGCAACACCTGCGGATAGTTCGCCGGAAACACCCCTTCCCCTTGGGCCGGGCTCGACGCACACAGCAGCACGCCCTGCGCCACCGCCGCCGCGCAGGCCGCGCGCAGCAGGCTGCGATCCTGGCGCAGGCCAAGGCTCAAATTGATCAATCGAACGTCCTGCGTCAGCAGCCAGTCAATCGCCGTGGCGATCTGCAAGGCGCTGGTGACACCGCGCTGGTCGAACACCTGAGCCACGCAAAACAGCGCCGAGGGTGCACGCCGGCCGATGGCCTCGATCACCGCACTGCCATGCCCCAGCGGGTCTTCGCGCAAGTCGCCCTCGGCCAGGCCGTCTTCGAGCAATGAAAAGCGCCGACCGGTGATCACTTGCACCCGTTGTGCCGCCGAGTGACCGCTGTCCACCACACCAATGCGCAACTCAGGTTTCATGCAGCACCGTTTTCGAGGTCAGTACGCCGTCGAGCAATTCGAAGCGCAGGTCGGCGTCGGCCAGGGTTGAAGGGCGATGGCTGATCAGGATGCGCGTACGCCCGGCAAACAGGCGGTCGATGGCGTCGATGACCTCGCGTTCGGTGGCTTCATCCACCGCGGAAGTGGCTTCATCGAGCACCAGGATCAGTGGGTCTTGCAACAGCGCCCGGGCAATCGCGATGCGTTGTTTCTGCCCGCCGGACAACTGCTGACCCCGCTCGCCCAAGGGACTGTCGAGACCTTCGGGCAAGGACTCGATCAGGCTGTCGAGTTGCGCCAGCCGTGCCACTTCGGCAATCGCCTCGCGGCTGGCGTCCGGTGCCGCGTAGGCCAGGTTGTCGGCGAGGCTGCCGCGAAACAGCACGATGTCCTGGCTGACGATGGCGATGCGCCGACGCAACTGGAACAGATCCAGCTCGCGCAGATCGACGTCGCCCAGCAGTACCCGGCCCGATTGCGGATCGTGATGACGCTGCAGCAGGTCGATCAGGGTGGATTTACCCACGCCCGAGCCGCCGCTGAGGGCCACTTTCATGCCGTAGGGAATCCGCGCCTCGATACCGCGCAGGGTCGATTGACGACCGGGGTGAGCGAAGTGCACGTTGTCGAACCAGAGATCGCCGCCAGTGGGCATTGCCCTTGGCGTGGCGGGCGTCAGCACGGTCGGTTGTTCGCCGCGCAATTCCATGACCCTGCCGAGGCTGACGGTCATCCGCTGGATCGCGACGTAAAGCCCGAGCAGGCTTTGCACCGGCCCCACGGCCATGCCCAGGTAAGTGGAAAAGGCAATCAGGGCGCCGAGTTGCCAAGTGCCCTGCACCACCCAGTAACCGCCAATCAGAAATGCGCAGGCCCGGGACAGCGAGGTCAGGGTACCGGGCACGGCCTGGGTGAAAAACTCGGTGACTTGCAGGCGCAGCAACTGGCTCATATAGCCCTGCCCCAGCGTCTCGAGGCGCCGCGCTTCGCGCTGCTGCTGGCTGGCGGACTGGATGAATTTCATCACCGGCAATGTCTCGACCATGAACGACGACATGTCCGCCGAACGCTCGCGCAACTGCCGCACATCACGCTCCACCTTGCGCCGCATCCAGCGCAGCCAGAGCACGTCGAGGGGAATCAGCACCAGCGCCAGCAGCGACAGTTTCCAGGACAAGGTCAGCAGCATCGCTACCGCGACCACCAGGCCGATCACGCTGGACACGGCCGAGAACAGCGAGTCCACGGCGAACCGCTGGATTTCCGCGACGTCGCCATCGAGGCGCGACATCAGGTCGCCGATGCGCCGCTGGCCGTAAAAGCTCGGTGACAGGGTTTGCAAATGCCGGTACAGGTCATCGCGCAGGGCAAACAGCATGCGCCCGGACAGTCGCGTGTGCAGGTAGCGGTTGATGCCCGAAAGCGCCGTGCCCAGCAACCCGGCAACGATCATCAGCCCGGCGATCATTACCAGCATCGGGAAGTTGCGCGCCAACAGGCCATCGTCGATCAGCAGTTTGGTCAGCCACGGCTGCACCAGCACCAGCGCCGAGGCGCAGACCGACAAACCCAGCAGCCCGGCAATCGCCAGGCGATGGGGGCGCACGAAGCTGTACAGCCAGCGCAGCGACGCTTGCAGCGCCTCGGGGTTCTGGCTGTCGATCAGCCGAACGATCAGGCGCTGCATCACGAACGCAACTGTTTGAGCTTGCGATAAAGCGTCGCGCGACTGATGCCCAGAGCGTCGGCGGCGGCCGAGACGTTGCCCTGGTGCGTGTCCAGGGACTGACGGATCAGCTCCAGTTCGTTTTCCCGGATGCTGCCGGCCTGGGGCCGTTCGCTGGTGGTCAACTCGTCGAGCATGCTGTCGGGCAAGTGGTCGAGGGTCAGCACGGTGTCACCCGGTTCGCGCATGGCCAGCGCGGTGCGCAGGACCATCTCCAGTTGGCGGATGTTGCCCGGCCAGTGATAGCCGCAGAGCAAGCGATTCAGATCATCGTGCAGGACCACGGCGGGTGCGCCCAGTGTCGTCAGCATGCGAGCGACCAACGCGCCGAAATCCTCGCGCTCGCGCAGGGCCGGGAGCATCACGCTGATGCCGTTGACCCGGTAGAACAGATCCTCGCGAAAGTGTTTTTCTTCCACCAGACGCTTGAGGTCGCGGTGGGTGGCGCAGATCAGAGCGACGTCGATGTCCTGCTCTTCGCCTGCACCCAGGGGCGCGACCTTGCGATCCTGCAGCACCCGCAACAACCGGGCCTGCAAGGCCAATGGCATGTCGCCGATTTCATCGAGAAACAAGGTGCCGCCATGGGCCTGCTGCAAGCGCCCGACCATGCCGCCCCGGCGTGAACCGGTGAACGCGCCTTCACGATAGCCGAACAGTTCGGACTCGATCAGGCCTTCGGGAATGGCCGCGCAGTTCACCGCCACGAAGGGTTTGTCGCAGCGCGCTCCAGCCATGTGCAGGGCGCGGGCGATCACCTCTTTACCGGTGCCGGTTTCGCCCAACAACAGAACCGGCAGTTCATTGGCCAGGCCTTGACGGGCCATGCGCAAGGCACGGGCGTAGCGGGTATTGCTGCCAGCGAGTGCTTCCAGGTCCGGTTGCGCCTTGGGCGGTTTTGCGACTGTGCGCGGCGGGCTGCTGACGTTGATCGAGCGTTGCGGCGCGCGCAGGGTTTTGTAGAAGAATTCACCCTTGGCGGTTTGCAGGCTGCCGGCGCCACCCTGATGCAGACGCGCCAACAATTGCAGGCCGTCGACTCCGAGAAACTCTTCGCAACGCCGACCGACCAAAGCCGAGCGCTCGGCGTGCAGCAATTGGCAGGCCTGGGCACTGACCGCCAGGATCTGCCCGCCGAGGCTCACGGCCAGCAAGCCTTGCCACGGGGATTCCAGATATTGCCGGCGGCTGTGGAAGGCCAGGACTATTTCGTCCGGATAGCTGGCGTTGAACACCCGGCTTTCGATCTGGCTGACCGCCATCGCCAGCAGCGCGGTGCTGTCGTGGGCACGGCCGAGCGGGCCTTCGCGGGTCAGGTCAAGGACGCCGAGAATGTCACCCTGGGGGCAATGGATCGGCACCGAAGTGCAGGAAAAATCACTGAGGCGATCCAGATAATGTTCGCCGCAATCGATCAGGGTCGGCCGGGATTCCACCAGTGCCGTGCCCAGGGCGTTGGTGCCGCGAACCGCTTCACTCCAGCAGGTGCCGAGGGTAATGTCCAGCAGGCCGCTGCCCTTTAGACGGTCGGCGCGGCCTTCGACGGCGATGATGGTGGCGTCGGAGTTGGCGAGGATGATCACCCCTTCCTTGCCCTGACGCTCGGCCAGATAATCGATGGCCGGCAGCGCGGCGTCGATCAACAGGCGGTTGCTGGAAAGCAACACGTCGAGGCTGGCGCTCGATTCCAGCGCCAGTTCATGCTTGGCATTGAAATGCACGCCATGGCTGAGGCTGCGTCGCCACGAGGCATCGATTTCCGCACGCAGGACGCCATCCGGCACTTCGCCTTCCAGGTGCAACTTTTCCCGAGCCAGCCGGGCTTCACGATGCAGTTTGGGGGAGTTTGTTTTTATTGGCGTCATCAAGCGCTCCGGGTCATCCACCCTGCGCCTTCATACGTCGGCGCCCTGCCGCAATCTTTACGTTAACGTCAGGGCTATGGCAAGTGCCGTAGGGCGCTTGTGTTCCGTCAGGTGGACCCCGTTATCGTTCATCGCGAGCAAGCTCGCTCCCACATTTGACCGAGGTGAACCGCATATTTGTGTTCAACACTGACCAGTGTGGGGGCGATCTACCAGGCAGCAAAGATCTCAGAGCTGCCAAACCTCAGGGTCCACAAAAAACGCCCGGGCATTATCCTCCAGGCTCTCCAGGTGATACCCGCCCTCCTGCACAATCAGGCACGGCAACCCCAGGCTGCGAATCCGCGCACCGAGCACGGCAAACCCCTCGCGGGTCACCGCTACTTTGCTTTGCGGGTCCAGTTCGAAAATATCGAAGCCCAGGGACAGCACCAGCGCCTCGGCACCGAAGTCCTTAACCGCCTTCAGCGCTACTTCCAATTGCCCAAGAAAAACCGCCTCGCTGGCGCCATGGGCCATCGGCAGGTTGAGGTTGAAACCCTCGCCCGCACCGACACCACGCTCTTCGGCAAAACCTGCGACCCCCGGATAGAAGTTGGTCGGATCGCCGTGCACCGACACGTAGAGCACGTCATCGCGGTCGTAGAAAATCTCCTGAATACCCTGACCATGGTGCATGTCGGTATCCAGCACCGCTACCCGCGAAAAACCGGCGCGCAATACCTGCGCCGCCACCGCCGCGTTGTTCACATAACAGAAACCACCCGCCGCTTCGGCCCGGGCGTGGTGACCCGGTGGCCGGCACAGGGCATAGGCTGCCGGCTCGCCATCGAGCAAAGCCCGGGCACCGGCGATGGCGCTTTGCGCCGACCAGTAGGCCGAACGCCAGGTCTGCTCGCCCACCGGGCAACTGCCATCGGCCAGATAGCGCGCCGCTTGCGCGAGAATTCCACGCAGGGCATTGGGTTCGCGCACAAAGATGTTCGACATCACCTCATCGCCCCAATCCTCGGGAATCTCTTTCCAGCGCTGATGGGCTTCCTGCAAAAACCTCAGGTACGGTGCGCCGTGCACCGCCAGCAGCGGGTCGAGCCCGGCATCGGTCGGTTGCTCAACGGCAAAACCCAAGGCGTGAGACGCCTGCACCAGGCGCTGCGCACGCTCCGGCACTTCCTGCGGCGTGCGCATCTGGCCACGGGAGTAGTAGCTGCGTGGGTGGTGAAGCAATTGTTCGGGGTGGAAAAAACTGCGCATGGAATGAATACCTGTCAGTTAACGTAGATTCTGGAATCGAGCACGCCCGCTCCCACATTGACTGCGTTTAGTCAGTTTTTACCGCGCGTGCCAACACGGCATTGAGCAACACATCGGTGCCCTGGCGCACATCCTCGGGCAGCACATCTTCCGCTTCGTTATGGCTCAGGCCACCCACGCACGGGATGAACACCATGGCCGTCGGGCAGTACCGCGCCAGGTGGATCGCATCATGTCCGGCGCCGCTGACAATCGATTGCTGAGCGTAGCCCAGGGCGTCCACGGCCTGTTGCACCGCCGCCACGCAGTCCACGTCGAACGGCGTCGCCGGGCTGATCCAGTGCGGGGTGATCGTCAGTTGCAAGCCGCGATCGTCGGCTATCGCCTGAAGCCGCGCACGGACCTGTTGTTCCATGGCCTCGATGGTTTCATCACGGTGATGTCGCAGGTCGACGGTGAAGTTCACCAGCCCCGGAATGGTGTTGCGCGACGATTTGTTGATGCTCAATTCACCGACCGTGGTCAAGCCTTCGGGAGCGAAGTCCGCCGCCAGGCCTTCGATGGCCTGGATCATCTGCGCCACGCCGTACAAGGCGTCCTTGCGCAGCGGCATAGGCGTGGTGCCGGCGTGGGCCGCCATGCCTTCGACCCGTACATCAAGCCAGCGAATCGCCTGGCCGCCGCTGACGACGCCGATGCTCTTGGCGTTGTCTTCGAGGATCGGCCCTTGCTCGATGTGGGCTTCAAAGTACGCATCCACCGCGCCGCCGAGCGGGCGCTCGCCAGCATAACCGGTACGTTGCAGCGCCTCGGCGACGCTGATCCCATCGATATCGCGCACTGCCAGCGCAGCGTCCAGATCCATGATTCCGGTGAACACCGCCGAGCCGAACATGGCCGGGGTGAAGCGTGCGCCTTCTTCGTTGGTCCACACCGCCACTTCCAGCGGCTTGCGAGTCTGAATGCCCAGATCGTTCAGGCAGCGCACTACTTCCAGGCCGGCGAGCACGCCGTACACGCCATCGAAACGCCCGCCTTCGGGCTGGGTGTCGAGGTGGCTGCCCATCATCACCGGCGCGGCATCAGGATCGGTGCCGGCGCGGCGGGCAAACAGGTTGCCGATGGCATCCACGCTCAGGGTCATGCCGGCTTCGCGGCACCAGTGGGCAAAGAGTTCCCGACCGGCCTTGTCCTCGTCGCTCAGGGCCAGGCGGCAGCTGCCGCCACGGGCGGTGGCGCCGATTTCGGCCATCGCCATCAGACTCGCCCAGAGGCGTTCGCCATTGATCTTCAACATGTGTTTCTCCAGGAAATTCGGGGTCAGGCCTTGGCCAGTTCCAGGCGTTCAGCGCTGGCATGGCGACGGGCAAGGGACAGGACACACAGCAGTGAAGTCGCGGCGATCAGGCTGTAGAACACCGCCATCGGCCACCACTGGCCGACGAACCTGTGTGCCAGCAGCGTACCGATCAGTGGCGTCAGGCCACCGGCCACAGCGCCGCAAATCTGGTACGCCAGAGAGATCGCGGTGTAGCGCACACGGGTCTCGAACATGCCGCTGACGTAGCCGGCGATCACCGCGTAGAACGACGCCATGCACACCACCGCCAACGCAATGCCGAGGATGATCAGCGGCGCCTTGGCCGAACTGACCAGCACGAACATCGGGTACGGCGAAGCCATCGCCAGCAGCGACACCAGGCACAGGAAGCGGGTGGCGCCAATCTTCTCGGCGACCCAGGCCGCCAGCGGTTGGACGCAGAACTGGATGATCGCGACGACAAACAGACACTCAAGGATCAGCGAGCGCGGCAGTTCCAGTTGCTGAGTGGTGTAGGCGATCATGAAGGTGTTGGTGAAATACACCCCGGCGATCCCCAGGGTGTTGGCGCCAATGCACAGCAACAATGGACGCCACGCGGTGCGCAGCACTTCCATGACCGGCGCCTGCTCCTTGCGTTTGTTTTTGCTCGCCAATTCGCGGCTGGCGAGAAACTCCGGCGACTCATTGACCCCCAGGCGAATCGCCAGGCCCACCAGTAGCAACAACGAACTGGCGAGGAACGGCAGGCGCCAGCCCCAGCTCATCAGGTCTTCTTCCGGCAGACGGGTGACGGCGCTGAAGGCCAGCAGCGAAAGGATCAAACCCGCCGGGCTGCCCAGTTGCGCAAACGAGGCGAAGAAATTGCGCCGGCCTTTCGGCGCATGCTCGCCTGCCATCAGCACCGCCCCGCCCCACTCGCCACCCACGGCAATGCCCTGGACGATGCGCAATAGAATCAGCAGCACTGGGGCAGCGGCGCCGATTTGCGCGTAAGTCGGCAGCAAGCCGATGCACACCGTGGCCACGCCCATCATCAACAATGTGATGATCAGCGACTTCTTGCGGCCGATACGGTCACCGATATGACCGAAGACAATCCCGCCCAACGGCCGCGCAAAGAAACCCACGGCGAAGGTGCCGAAAGCGGCCATGGTGCTGAACAGCTTGTCGTCCGAGGGGAAGAACAGCGCACCGAACACCAGCGCGGCGGCGGTGGCGTAGATGTAAAAGTCGTACCACTCGATCATGGTGCCAATGAAGGCAGCGGCGGCCGCACGGCGCGGCTGGGACGAAGCTTGAGGCTTCATGGGTCGGGCTCCTTTGGTTATTTTTCTGGCAGGAGAGAAACGGCAAATCCGCGGCGCTCTGGCGGCGCCGGTCTGGGGATGATTTTTCGTTCCCGGGCCATGATTAGTCAATTTTCTATTTATTATTCTAAGTATTACTTAAGCTTATAATTGAGGGCGACAGTCGAATGCGATGTGCAACGCACAGGCGTTGAGCAGAATGTAAACGGGGGTCTGCAATGTCAGTTACAGGTCGCGGCTCTTCTCGACAGGCAGCAATCGATCAAAAGCGAACCCTTATCGGCCCGGGGTCGCTTGGTACTCTTCAAAATGATGCCGCAACAATGGCATCTCTCGCTAATAGCCAACGTAGACAGGTTCTCGCCCATAAAACCCTTCCGGCCAGCACTATAAGTAGCAAGCTATTTGTTAACGAAAGTCTGAAGTATTCATTTGAACTTTCAGATTCTTTCAGTGCGCGGCCTGTGCCTAACATCGACTCCACAGCGAACCAGCCTCTTGGCAGCCTGGCGCCGTCGAAGTGCATTTGCAGTAAGCCTTGGGATTTTTGAGGATCACCGATGAAGCTGGAAATTTTCCGCACGCTGTGGGGTTACACCGCCAGCAAGGCTCAAGCGCTCGAGGAGTTGCTGCAAGCGGGCTTTGATGGCATGGAAGCGCGCCTGCCACTGGACGCCCGTGAACGGGGCGAGTTCGCCGCCTTTCTCCAGGCCAATCGCCTGGGCTATATCAGTACAGTCTTCACCGCGTATGACGTGCTGCCGGACCAGTCGGCGTCCCCCGCCATTCACCTCAATGACCTCGACCAGAAACTCGCCTGGGCCGCTGAACTCGGCCCACGCTTCGTCAACGTGCTGGCGGGCAATGACCGCTGGTCCTTGCCACAGCAAGTGGAGTTTTTCGGCCAGGCGCTGGATCTGGCGCGCAAACACGGCCAGGTCTGCAGTTTCGAAACCCACCGTTCGCGTTCGCTGTTCAACCCCTGGGTGACCCTGGAGTTGATCCGGCAATTGCCCGATCTGTTGTTCACCAGTGACATCAGCCACTGGGTCGTGACCTGCGAGCGCCTGTTGAATGACCCGGCCGATGACCTGAGCGCTTTCATCGAGCGGGTTCACCATATCCAGGCCCGGGTCGGTTACGACCAGGGCCCGCAGGTTCCGCACCCGGCGGCTCCCGAATATGCAAGGGAACTGGCCTTCCACCAGCAGCACTGGGAAAGCATCTGGCGCTCGCAGCAAGCCCGCCGTTACAAGGTCAGCACCCTGACCCCGGAATTCGGCGCCGACGGCTACCTGCATCATTTGCCCTTCACCAATGTCCCGGTCGCCGACCTGTGGTCGTTGAACGTGTGGATGGGCCAGACCGAGCGCGAACACTTCGACCGTTTCAGCCACTCAAGCCATCCTTAGGGAGCCGATGCGTCATGCCTGACAATAAAAACAACAGCGCCAGCACTGACACACAAAAAGCCAACTTCAACAGCATCCCGGTGGTAAACATCGCCGGTCTGTTCAGCTTTGAGCTGGAACACCGCCTGGCCGTTGCCGAACAATTGGGGCGCGCCGCCAGTGAGGTCGGTTTCCTCTACATCACCGATCACGGTATCGACCCGCAATTGATCGCCAACCTGCGCAAGGCGGCCAAGGACTTTTTCGACCAGCCCTTCGACACCAAGATGCAGCACTACATCGGCACCTCCCAAACCCACAAGGGATTTGTGCCCGAAGGCGAAGAGGTCTATTCCAAGGGCAAGCCGGACCACAAGGAAGCCTTTGACGTCGGCTTCGAAGTCCCGGCCGATGACCCGCTGGTGCTGACCAACACGCCATTGCTGGGACCCAATGACTGGCCGCAGTTGCAAGGTTTCAAGGCGTCGGTGCAGGCCTACTATGAAGCCATCTTCGCCTTGGGCCGGCGCCTGTTCAGCGGCTTCGCCCTGACCTTGGGCCTGGAAGAAAACTATTTCGACGGCCTGGTCACCCGTCCCCCGTCCAAGCTGCGCCTGATCCACTACCCCTTCGACGGCGCAGCCCATGACGCACCGGGTCTTGGAGCCCATACTGATTACGAGTGCTTCACCATCCTTTTGGCCGACAAGCCAGGCCTTGAGGTGATGAACAACCTTGGCCAATGGATCGATGCACCACCGATTGCCGATGCCTTTGTGGTCAACATCGGCGACATGCTGGAAGTGATGACCGCAGGCGCATTCGTAGCCACCGCGCACCGGGTTCGCAGCGTGAAGGAGGAACGTTATTCCTTTCCGCTGTTTTATGCCTGCGACTATCACACCCAGATCAAACCACTGCCCGGGTTCGCACAGGCAGGCAACGACTACGAAGAAATCACCATCGGCGAACACATGTATGGCCAAGCGCTGCAGACCTATCAGTATCTGCGCCAGAGGGTGGCCAACGGGGAAGTTCAACTGCCAGGCAAGGCACGCAAGCCCGCCAGTTTCGGACATTTGAAAAATCAGGCTCAACTGTCCTGATTGAAGTTTTCAGCTAACCCCTACCTACGCCGGAGTCAGTACATCATGAAAAACAATAAGAAAAACCTTTTGAGCCTGGCTGTGTTGGCAGCCGGGATGTTCGGTGCCTCGGTGAGCATGGCCGCGGCAGACACGTTCAAGGTCGGCATGGAGATCACCTACCCTCCCTTTGAGTCCTATGACAAGGACAAAAACGTGGTGGGTTCGGACCCCGAACTGGCAACGGCACTGGCCAAGCACATGAACGCCAAGGTGGAGTTCGTCGACACCAAGTTCCCGAGCCTGATCCTGGGCTTGAACTCCGGCAAGTACGACGCAGTCATTTCCGGCATGTACATCACGCCAGAGCGCCAGACTCAGGCCCAGACCATCGCCTACGCCAACACCGGTGCCGCGGTCATGGTGCCCAAGGGCAGCGAGATCAATGCGAAGAAGCCTGAAGACCTGTGCGGCCTGAAACTGGGCCTGGAACAGGGCACCACCTGGGTCAAGGAATTCAAGAAGCTCTCCGACGACTACTGCGTGCCGAACAACAAAGGCGCCATCACCGTCAGCGAGTACCCTTCGGCCCCCGAAGTGACCCAAGCCTTGTTGTCCAAGAACATTCAGGCCCAGGTTGAAATCGCCGGCGCGGCAAAAATGATCGCGGAAAAGACCAACGGCCGGGTAGTCATCACCACCGAGCATCCGATTTATCAGCAAACCCTGGGCATCTTCGTCAAGAAAGGTAACGACGAAACCTTCCAGGCCGTGCAAAAGGCCTTCGAGGAGAGCAAAAAGAGCGGTGAATACGCCGCAATTCTCCAGAAATATGGCTTGGAAGAACCGACTGCCAATTAAGAACCTGTCCTTGTAGTCTGGTCATCTGCCGCCCCTGCACCGGGGCGGCAGATCGAGGTGCCCCATGCAATTCGATTGGTCATATTTCCTGTCCCTGTTCTCCCTGCCGGACTTCTGGAAGGCCTGCGTAACGGTGGTCCAGCTCAGCGCCCTGGCCTGGTTCATCGGCATGCTGCTGGGTTTTGTCCTGGCCACGGCCAAGCTGTCCCACACGCCCTTGTTGCGCATTCCCGCAGCGATCTACATCTGGTTCTTCCGCAGCATTCCGTTGCTGGTGCTGGTGGTCTTCGTCTACAACTTGCCGCAATTGTTTCCCGGTAGCGGACCGATTCTGTCCAACCCCTTCTACTCAGGCCTGCTGGCCCTGGTGGTCACTGAAGCAGCGTACATGGCGGAAATCCATCGTGGTGGCCTGATCTCCGTGGCCAAAGGCCAGAAGGAAGCCGGGCGGGCGCTGGGTGTCGGCCTGTTCGGCATGCAACGCTTGATCGTGATCCCCCAGGCTTTCCGCATTTCGCTGCCCACGCTGATCAATGAATACATCACGGTGGTCAAGCTGACATCGCTGGTCTCGGTCATCTCCCTGACCGAAATCCTCACGGTCGGCCAACGCCTCTATGCCACCAACTTTCTGGTCATGGAAACCCTGGCGGCAGTAGGCGTCTATTACGTGTTGATCGTCACCGTGTTCGGTTTTTTCCTGCAGCGCCTTGAGCGCTACCTGGATCTGAACTTCCGCAAGCCTCACACACTCGACGCGGCCGCCATAGCCAACTTCAGGGCCAGCGCCGAAGCATTGCCCGACACTGCGCGCAAAGCGGCAGGCAACAATGCGACGCCCATCCTGCAACTGAAGAACATCCAGAAAAGCTATGGCACCCACAAGGTACTGATGGGCATCGACCTGAATGTCGAATACGGCCAGGTGGTCTCGATCATCGGGCCATCCGGCTCCGGCAAGACGTCGCTGATCCGCACCGTCAACGGCCTGGAAACCATCGATACCGGCGATATTCTGTTGTTCGGCGAAAAATTCATCGAAGCGTCGGACAAACCCAACAGCACCCGCCTGCGCAAAGGCGTGCGGCACATCGGCATGGTGTTCCAGAACTTCAACCTGTTCCCGCACCGCACCATTCTCGACAACGTCACCCTGGCGCCCCGTTACCATGGCCAGCCGGGCGAGCTGAGTGAACATCGTGCCTATGCGCTACTGGACAAGGTCGGCCTGCTGGCCCATGCCCACAAGTACCCGCACCAGCTCTCCGGTGGGCAGCAACAGCGTGTGGCGATCGCTCGAGCCCTGGCGATGGAACCGCAGATCATGCTGTTCGACGAGCCGACCTCGGCCCTCGACCCGGAACTGGTCAACGACGTGCTGAACGTGATCCGCGACCTGGCCAAAGAGGGCATGACCATGCTGATCGTGACCCACGAAATGGACTTTGCCATGTCGATATCCGACCGGGTCGTATTCATGGAGAACGGTAATATCCAACTGGATGCCGCACCTGAAACCATACGATGCGATGCCGAAGGAGAACGAGTGCGGCGCTTCATGGGCATCAGTGCTCGATCGCCAAGCCGGTCTGCAACGGTGGATCATGCATGAATAGGCAACCACTTTCTTTGAGCATTCTTATTTCAGGAAAACGCACATGAATCTGGGAATAGCAGGACGCTGGGCGCTGGTATGCGCCGCCAGCAAAGGTCTGGGCAAAGCCTGCGCACAGGCACTCGTCCATGAAGGCGTGAACGTGGTGATCACCGCACGCGGCGAGCACACGCTCAATGAAACAGCCCGTGAGCTCAGAGCGCTAAATCCTGAAGTAACGGTCATCGCCGTAGCCGGAGACATTTCGACGGCCGAGGGTCGGGCGGCAGCGCTCATGGCCCACGAGCATTTCGATATCTTGATCAACAACGCTGGAGGCCCTCCCCCCGGGGATTTTCGCGAATGGAATCGCGACGCCTGGCTCAAGGCGCTGGATGCCAACATGCTGACGCCTATCGAGTTGATCAAGGCCACGGTAGACGGTATGGCGACACGTGGATTTGGTCGAATCATCAACATCACGTCGAGTGCCGTGAAGTCCCCTATCGAAAGCCTGGGCCTGTCCAACGGCGCGCGCAGTGGCCTGACGGGCTTTATCGCAGGGCTTGCCCGGCAAGAAAACATCGCCAGTCGCAATGTGACGATCAACAACCTGCAACCAGGCTCATTCGACACCGATCGACTGCGTGACAACCTGGTCGCTGCTGCCCAGGAATCGGGGCAGGACAGCGAGGAATTCCTTGGCCAATGCCGTAGCGAAATTCCTGCCAAACGCTTCGGCTCACCCGAAGAGTTCGGTGCGCTGTGTGCCTTCGTTTGCAGCAACCATGCGGGCTACCTGACCGGGCAGAACCTGTTGATCGATGGAGGGGCCGTTCGCTCCAGCCAATAATGGGCAAGGGCTATGCAGGTGTACCCGGGCAATCAGGCTTGAGTTCGCGGCCTCGCCCGGGTGAGCGTTGCTAATCAGGGTTTACGCGCAATGATCACCTGACTTTTCGCCACCACGGCATCCAGCGCCTGCTTGATCTGTGCGCCCCGTGGCGAAGCCAGGATCGCCTGCCAGGTATCCGCCCAGTGGTTGAGCAACGGATGGTCCGGGTTGCTGAAATCGACCTTGGCTTCCCAGAACAACAGCATCCACATCGACCAGTAGAACCCGTACTGGCTGTGGCTGATCACTTCCAGGCCGGCATCGCTGACCATGGCCTTGAACTGCTCTTCGCTGATGATGCGAATGTGGTTGGGCTTCTGGAAATACTCGGCCGCCGCGATATCTTTCTGCAAGTCTTCGGAGCTGGGATGCGGGACGCTCAGCAGGTACAGCGCGCCCGGTTTGCCGACGCGCACCAGTTCAGCGAGGAACTGCGCCGGATCGTCCACGTGTTCGATGACCTCGGTCGACACCACCCGCGTGGCGGTCGCATCGGCAATCGGCAGCGGGTTGCAGTCGGTGACATGGCATTCGACGTCGCGGGCCGGTGTATCGCTCAGGCGCAGGCGGGTCGCTTCAACCTTGGCCGCGTCGATATCGGCGATGATGATCTTCGCCCCGCGCATCCCGCAGAAATGCACGTTGCCACCGTCGCCGCAACCAACATCCAGCAGCGTGTCCTCGGGGGTCACCGGGAATCCGGTGAACAGTTCGCCGGTCTGCTGATTGAACCAGCCACTGAGCATCGCATCGTGCAAGCCGAGCATGTAAGGGTCGACTTTCTCCGCCACTGGCGCCGCGGGCGGTGTCTCTGGCTGCACAGGCGCGGGCGTGCCCGCCGTGAGTTTCTTCAAAAGGCTCAGCATGAGGTGGCTCCAGAGGATGTGACGGCTGTTCGGGAAGTGCCCAGGCGTTTGACCAGCGAGGCGCCGCGGTTGCGCATGGGCATTTCGATGATGCGATAGTTGAGTTCGCTCAGCAGCACGATCAGGCCGCCAGCCATCAGCAACATCAAGATCGGATGGCCAGCCGGACTGGGCAGCCCGGCAGCCTGCAAACGGAAAATGAACTCACGAACCAGCAAGTAGGCCGGGATATGGATCAAGTAAATCCCATAGGAACGGCTGCCGACCCACGTCATCAGGTTTTTGAACACGCCGCGCGGCAACAGGTAATCGCGGTTGTAAGAAGCGATCCAGACCAGCAGCGCGCACAGCACCGCAATCACGCCGATCCGGTAAGAGGTGAAGGTGAAACGATCCGTTGCCATGAAGCTGAGCAGCAACGACAGCGCGATCAATGCGGCAACGCCCGCCCATGGACGACGCAAGAATTTTGGCTCCCAGCGCAGGTACGACGGTTGTGTACTCCAAATCGCCAACAGCACGCCAAGGGCCAGCGCATCGGTGCGCACTACCATCAGGATCGGCGTGCGCAAGGTGAACAATTGCACCGCAACCAGCGCCAGCAACGCCCACACCAGGTACTTGCGAAACAGCACGATCATCAGCGGAAACAGCAGGTAGAACTGCTCTTCCAGCGACAGGCTCCAGTACACGAAACTGGTGCCGTACTCGTAGTGATAAAAACTGTCGGCAAAGCGGAAATTGGCGTATTGGGCGATGCCGGCCAGGGTCGCTTGAATGTTCGCGTGCAGGGTGCCGAACGCGCCGGAGCGGTTCAGAAAAAGGCACGCCAGCAACATCAGCGCCAGCCATAACCAGGCTGAAGGGAGCAATCGAAAGGCCCGTCTCAACCAGAAATTACGCGTCTGTTGCCAATATTCCTGACGCGTTGTACAACGGCGCAAGGCCGGGATCAGGCTGCGGGCAATGACGAAGCCCGAGATCGCGAAAAACAGATCCACGCCCCACCACGGCTGACTGTACAACGTGATGGCTTGCAACAACGGCACGGCCGCCGCGAACAGGCTGTCCTGCAGGTGATGAAACAGCACCCCGAGCACCGCAATGCCACGCAACAACTCGATGTCCATGATTCGTTTTTCGTTGCTCATGCGCCCTCCTGGACTTGAGGTTTGCGAGCAATGATCACCTGGCTCTTGGGCATGAACTGATCCAGCATCTGCTTGATCGCCAACCCGTCTGGTTGGGCCAGCAAGTCCTGCCAGGTTTTCGCCCAGCTCTCCATCAGCGGCGGATACGGCGCCTGAATCCGGTCGCGAACCGCGCCACCCAATTCACGCCCGGCAGCCCGCTCGCTGGCCCAGAAAAAAATCATGCCCATGACCCAGAAAAAACCGGACGCCTGGCGATGCTCGATGACCAGGCCCGCGTCTTCCACCAGCGCGGCGAATCGCTCGGGGCTGAAAATCTGTACGTGATTGGGCGATTGGAAATAGCTGGCCGGAGCGATGCCCTTCTGCAAATGTTCGCCCACCGGGGACGGCACGCTCAGCAGATACAGCGCGCCGGGGCGGCCCATGCGCACCAGTTCGGCCATGAAGGGTTCTGGCTGATCGATGTGTTCCAGTACTTCCATGCACACGACTTTGCTGGCGCAGCCCTCGGCCAACGGCAGCGGCAAACTGTTGCTGACCAACCCCAGGCTCGGCTTGTCTGATTGCGCCGCCACTTGCCGGGCAAGTTCGCGGACCTTGTCGTGTTCACTGTCGGTGAAAATCACCGAAGCGCCCTGGCGGACCGCGAACAAAGTCGCCACGCCTTCACCGCAGCCGACATCCAGCAAGGTGTCGTCGGCGGTGATGGCAAACCCTTTGAGCAATTCACCGCTGTCACCGAGAAACCAGCCGTCGAGCAGGGCATCGTACAAACCGATGTCCCTGGGCGAGACCCGCGTTTCTGCTGGGGCGACCGCTACCGGTGCGGGCCGCAACTTCGCAAGCAGGCGCCGAATCATGTGCCCGACGCTTGTGCGCAGTTTGCTTCACGCCGTTGCCGCAACTGCTCGAACACGGCCTTCAGGCGCTGTTCGGCAACGGCCTGGCTGCAAAACCCCTGCAGGCTGCCCACGGCATGGGCCGACATTCGCTGATAGCGCTCGACGTCCTGCCTGGCGACGTCATGGCTGGCGGAAAATGCCGTACACAGTGAGTCCCAATCCGTGACGTAACGCAGGGTACGATACGCTGCGCGAGGATCGTGGGGCCAGGATGTCAGTTCGTCGGTGCCTTCGACGATAAACGCGTTGTCACGGTCGATGTAGTCGGCCATGGCGGTGTTCAGCGGCGCAATGGCCGGCTTGCCGCAGGACATGAACTCCATCAACGGCAGGCATTGCCCTTCGCCGTAGGAGCAGTTGACGACGTAACTGGTGGCCTCGACCAGGCGCTCGTAGTCGATGTCGGACAGAAAGCCGTCGATCAACACGATGCGGCACTGGTAGGACTGATTCTTGTAGACGTGGTGCAGCATGTCGTTCAAAGCGTTGGCGATGTCATGGTGCGTGAGCTTGAGCACCAAGGTCGCGTCGGGCATGTCGCGAAAGGCCGTGCAGAACGCACTGATCATGTCCTTCCAGTTCTTGCGTCCGTCATAGGGATTGAACACCGAGGTGTAGACCACGCCCTCGAGCACCAGCTCGCAATCGCGCGGCGGTTGGTCGAAGGCGACCGGCGTGCCTTCGCGCAAACGTTCGGGGCCGTAGGGGCGCAAGTCCGTGGTGCGACTGTCGATCAACAGCCCACGCAGGTTCAGACGTGTGGGCCCCACAACCGGACGCTTGTCCAGAAGCTCGCCACGGGCGGCAAAACGGTCCCAGACAGGTGCTGCGATAGCACTGATCGGGTAATTGGGGCCCATCACATCGCGTACGGCATTCACAGTAAAACTGGAGTGAGTGATCGCCGTCCCGCAGGAGCCCAACACCGTCCGCCAGTCATGCCGTGGTTCGCCCTGCCAGCTCTCGGTGGGAATGGTGCTGAACTCCCAGGCGAACACCGGAATCGTCGGGCACGCGTAGTGGACCGGTGTGCGATGCGGCGGGGAAAAGGACAGGAACACGCAGTCTTCGCCCCGGCTCAGGCAATCGAAATACAGCCGATCGACCAACTCGTCCGGGTTGCTGACCTCGATCACCTGCCCCAGCCGTTCGAGCACCGGGCGGAATTCCTTGAGGACGAAGTAATAGCTGTACTCGGGCCGCCCAAGATTCTGCTGGATGTTGCTCTTGTTGGTTTCCGAATGAATGATGATCAGCACGATGCAGCCCCCCTTTCGGCAACCACCGGCACGACGTCCCGGGCAGGTTCCTGTTTGAAGAACAGCGCCAGCCGCTGCTGCACCGGCGCGAAGCTGCAGTACTGGCGCATGCGTTCGCTGGCCGCGTCCGCCATGGCTTGCCAGGCGTCCGGCTGATTCTTTGCCATCGCGTAGCTGTTCTCATAAGCCGTTTTCAACGACCCCCAGTCCGGACGGTGGCGCAATGTGCGGTACAGGATGCGCGCGTCTTCCGGCCAGATCGTCGGCTCCTGGCTGGACTTGACGACGAAAGCCACACGCTCGTCGATATAGTCGCGCATCGCCGTGTGGTTCGGGGCGATGACAGGCCGGGCGCAGGACATGAACTCCATCAGCGGCAGGCACAAGCCTTCGCAACGTGAAGCGTTGACGTAGTAGCTCGCCGCGCCATAAAGACGGGCGAACTGCTCGTCCTGCAGATAACCGTGCATGACCACCACGCGACAGGCGAAGGGCGAGAGCTGGGACAGCAAGGTCATGAGCTCGACGTAATAGGTCGACAGGTCGTTCTGGGTCATCTTCAACACGAGCGTGGCGTCTTGCACATCACGCAGCGCCCAGCAGAACGCCGTGATCAGGTGATGCCAGTTCTTGCGCCCGTCATCGGG
Source organism: Pseudomonas sp. EU05-FHT14B02 (assembly GCF_058791055.1). Taxonomy (NCBI): domain Bacteria; kingdom Pseudomonadati; phylum Pseudomonadota; class Gammaproteobacteria; order Pseudomonadales; family Pseudomonadaceae; genus Pseudomonas; species Pseudomonas sp. EU05-FHT14B02. Next base: position 80,874 of record NZ_JBYTDD010000029.1, read on the forward strand.
ATTGAACACGCTCACGTAGATGACGCCATCGACCTCGATTTCCACCGTTTGACTGGTGTCGGGGAAAGCCGCTTGTGGATGCTCGTCCTGCGCGCAAGTCGCGCTGATGACGGGTTCATCCGGCGCGGGAGCTTCGCTGACCGCAGGTTCGATCGGCAACGGTTGAGGCGTGCGAAACCTGGCCAGCCACGGCCGAACGGCATCCGGCACCAGATCGCGAACAGCTTCGCGATACCACAACAGCAGGTAGTGTTTAAGCAGGAACAGCGACGAGTGCTCGCTGTCTGCCGACAGGGCTCGACAGGCTTCGCGCAGGTAATGTTTGGTGATGAAAAGGCGCCGCCGCAGGGTCAACGGTGGCGGTGGCGCTGATTCAGGTTCTGGTTCCGGCTCTGGTTCCTGCTCGACGATTTCCTCTGGTGCTTGCTCGATGATCGGCGCGATCAAACCATCGGCGGACAACCCCATCGATCGGCTGTCCAGGATGCAACCCTTGATCTGCAGCGTGGCACCCGCGTTCACCGGCGTACCGGGATATTGCTGGCGGATGCCGGCGAAGCGTTCCCACAAAGGCGTCGGCAGCACCAGCACCGGGAAGTCGTCGCCCAGGGTCCGGCGGATGGCTTCGGCGGTGTGGGTGGACAAGGTGATCACTCGCCCCAGGCGCGCCAGTGTCTGGCTCCAGTCTTGACGCGGATCGTTGTCCCAGTGCTCGGCGGGAATGCTGTCGAACTCCCAGGCAACCACGCACACCATAGGGCATTGCAAGTCGGTGGGGGTCTTGTGCGGTGGCGCGAACGAAATAAACAGGCAGTCCTGACCGGCCTGCTGCAACTGCCAATACAGCGGGTCGACCTCGGCGGCCGATGACACCACATGCACCGTCCCGAGGCTTTCGAACAACGGTCGGTACGCCTTGAGCACGAAGTAGTAACTGTATTCTGGACGGCCGAGACTCTGGCTGATGGAGCTGTCGTTGACGTCGGAGTAAAGAATAAAATTCATGGCATCCCACGGTGACGCCGCCATCCCGGCAGCCTCACGCTATGACGGGGAGGATACGGTTCGAGTCCGTGTTTACTGGCGCTCGTCCATCGTCTTCCTGCCCGTCTTCGTTCTTGTTTTAGTGGTCAGTTTCTCGCAGTTTCGAAGCGACGCTGCCGAACCCCGGGTAATCGTGACGAGGGGCATTCTAACCACATCCGTTGAGGATTCGTGAACCGCCCGACGAGAATAAATCGGGTTACTCTGACGAGAACTGACCAGTCACGGTTGGACCTGTTGAAATTGCCGAGCAAATGGCACAGATTGGCTACCAAACAACTACAACAAACATTTCACCTGTCTTTCGAACCATCCTGTTGGTTCGTTGATTTTTCCGTAAAGCCTGTGGGAATTGGGTGAAATGCATGACCGGGGGGTCGCTGTTGAAAAAACGTCTGTTTGTCACGGGTCTGACTGGATTCGTAGGACAACACATCCAATCGCGTTTGCAGGCTGACGCCTCGGAATGGGAGCTGTTGCCTGTTCCCGGCCGCTACGATCTTGCCGCGCCGGACAGCCTCGAAGGCTTGTGGCCGGTCATGCCCGATGCGGTGATCCACCTGGCCGGCCAGACGTTCGTGCCGGAGGCTTTTCGTGATCCGGCCGGTACCCTGAATATCAATCTGCTGGGCACCCTGAACCTGCTGCAAGCCCTGAAGGCGCGCGGCTTCAGCGGCACATTTCTGTACGTCAGCTCCGGCGATGTCTATGGCCAGGTCTCTGAAGAGCATCTGCCCATCACTGAATTGCAACTACCCTGCCCGCGCAATCCCTATGCCGTGAGCAAACTGTCGGCCGAGTTCCTGAGCTTGCAATGGGGCCTGAGCGAAGACTGGCCCGTACTGGTCGCCCGCCCGTTCAACCACATCGGTACCGGGCAGAAAGACAGCTTCGTCATCGCCAGCGCCGCCCGTCAGATCTGCCGGATCAAGCAAGGCCTGCAAGGGCCACAACTGGAGGTCGGGGACATCGACGTCACGCGCGATTTCCTCGATGTCGGGGACGTGGTTTCGGCCTACCTGGCCTTGCTGGAAAAAGGCACACCGGGGCAGGTCTACAACATTTGCTCGGGGCGCGAGCAGAGCATTCGCAGTTTGATCGAACAGCTGGCAGATCTTGCCCAGGTCGACCTGCAATTGGTCCAGGACCCTGCGCGACTTCGCCGCGCGGATCAGCGACGTGTGTGTGGCAGCCCTGCCAGGCTGACCCAAACCACCGAATGGAAGCCTGAAATCACAACACAACAATCCCTGCGGGCGATCCTGTCCGACTGGGAGAAGCGAGTACGACAAGAATGACTAAAAGTGCATTGATCACAGGTATCACCGGCCAGGATGGCGCTTATCTGGCGAAACTGTTGCTCGACAAGGGCTACAAAGTCCACGGCCTGGTGGCGCGTCGCAGCAGCGACTCGCGCTGGCGCCTGCGCGAGATGGGGGTCGAGGCGGACATCGTCTACCTGGACGGCGATATGGCCGATGCCTGTTCAGTGCAGCGCGCGGTGATCAAATCGGCGCCGGACGAGATCTACAACCTTGCCGCACAAAGCTTTGTCGCGGCTTCCTGGGATCAACCGGTGACCACCGGCATCGTCGACGGCCTGGGCGTTACCCACCTGCTCGAAGCGATCCGTCAGTTCAGCCCGCACACGCGTTTCTACCAGGCGTCCACCAGCGAAATGTTCGGCCTGATCCAGGCCGAGCAGCAGGACGAGAACACCCCTTTCTATCCGCGCAGCCCTTATGGCGTGGCCAAGCTATACGGCCACTGGATCACCGTGAACTACCGCGAAAGCTTCAACCTGCACGCCAGCAGCGGCATTCTGTTCAACCATGAATCACCGCTGCGCGGCATCGAGTTCGTGACGCGCAAAGTCACCGACGCCGCCGCCCGCATCAAGCAGGGCAAGCAGCAGGAACTGTGCCTGGGCAACATCGATGCCAAGCGCGACTGGGGCTTTGCCGGGGACTACGTCGAAGCCATGTGGCTGATGCTGCAACAGGACAAGCCCGATGACTTCGTAGTGGCCACCGGCGTCACCACCACCGTGCGCGAGATGTGCCGGATAGCCTTCGATCACGTTGGCCTGAACTACCGCGATTTCGTGAAGATCGACCCGGCGTTCTTCCGCCCGGCCGAAGTCGAAGTGCTGCTCGGCAACCCGGCCAAGGCCCAGCGTGTGCTGGGCTGGAAACCAAAAACCGACCTGGATACCTTGATCCGCATGATGATGGATGCGGACATGAAACGCGTCGCCAAGGAGTAGGCCATGCTGATTCCCGTGATTCTCTCCGGCGGTGCCGGGACAAGGTTGTGGCCGGTGTCGCGTGAAGGCCATCCCAAACCGTTCATGGCATTGCCCGACGGCCAGTCGCTGCTGGGCAAGACCTATCGGCGCGCCGCGGACCTGCTCGACGGCTGGGGCGATATCGTCACGGTGACCAACCGCGAATACTACTTCCAGAGCAAGGATCACTTTCGGGACGCGCACCTTGGCCGCCATCGCGGACACTTCCTGCTTGAGCCGACGGGACGTAACACGGCGCCGGCCATTGCCGCCGCCGCCCTCTCCCTCCAGGCCCTGCATGGTGACGACGCGATCATGCTGGTCATGCCCGCAGACCACCTGATCGTCAATGTCGACGCACTGAAGGACGCGGTCGAGCATGCCGTGATATTGGCCAGGCGCGGTCACCTGGTGACCTTCGGTGTCGTGCCGACCGCTCCGGAAACCGGCTTCGGCTACATTGAAGCCGGCACATCGCTGGACGATAAAGGCGCTGCCCGCGTGCGGCGCTTCGTCGAAAAACCCGACCTGCAAACCGCGACTCATTACGTGGAAAGCGGCAACTTCCTGTGGAACTCCGGGATGTTCTGCTTCTCGGTCGCCACCCTGCTGGCCGAACTGCAAACCCATGCGCCGGATTTGCTGGAGCAGACGCAAACCTGCATGGCCGCCAGCGCCCCCGTTGAAAACGCCGGGAGCGTGCAACAGGAACTGTCACCGGTCCTGTTTGGCGAAATCATGGACATTTCCATCGACTACGCATTGATGGAGCGCTCCGATAAAGTGGTCGTGGTGCCGGCCCGTTTCGACTGGAGCGATATCGGCTCCTGGGGGGCGGTGGCCGCGCTGGTTCCAGCGGATGCACAGAACAACCGCACCGTCGGCGAATCGATTTTCATCGACAGCCACAATAACTTCGTCCAGAGCGATAACCGCCTGGTCGCGACCGTGGGTGTGGATAACCTGATCATCGTCGACACCGCCGACGCGGTGTTGGTGGCCCACGCCGACCGTGCCCAGGATGTGCGCCGGGTGGCCAGGCAACTCAAGGATAAAGAGCACGAAGCCTATCGCCTGCACCGTACGGTCAGCCGGCCATGGGGCACCTACACCGTGCTTGAGGAAGGTCCGCGCTTCAAGATCAAGCGCATCGTGGTCAAGCCCGGCGCCAAGTTGTCGTTGCAGATGCACCACCATCGCAATGAACACTGGGTGGTGGTCGAAGGTATGGCCAAGGTCACCAACAATGGCACCGGCACGCACCTGGTAGCCAAGAACGAATCGACCTTCATTGCCGCCGGTCACAAGCATCGCCTGGAAAATCCCGGCGTGATCGACCTTGTGATCATCGAAGTGCAAAGCGGCGAATACCTGGGAGAGGACGACATCGTCCGCTTCGAAGATCAATACGGCAGGACGGTTTGAATGCTGCGTAATCTTTACCAATCGCTGTGGAGTTACCGGGGTTTCATCCTCGGCAGCGTCAAACGGGAGTTTCAGGCGCGTTATCGCAACTCGCTGTTCGGTGCCTTGTGGACCGTGCTCAATCCGCTGTCGATGATCCTGGTCTACACGGTGATCTTCTCCACCATCATGCGCGCCCGCTTGCCGGGCGTGGATGACGGGTTGGCCTATAGCGTCTACCTGTGCGCCGGCCTGCTGACCTGGGGCCTGTTCGCCGAGATCACGACACGCAGCCAGAGCATGTTCCTGGAAAACGCCAACCTGCTGAAGAAAATCAGCTTCCCGCGCATCTGCCTGCCGGTCATCGTGCTGCTCAATGCCGGGATCAATTTCGCGATCATCCTGGGGTTGTTCCTCGGGTTCCTGCTGATCAGCGGACGGCTGCCCGGCATGGCGCTGCTGGCGCTGGTACCGTTGCTGGTGCTGCAAGTGATCTTCGCTGCGGGGCTGGGGATGATTCTGGGCGTGCTCAACGTGTTCTTTCGCGACGTCGGGCAGCTTTTCGGCATCTGCCTGCAATTCTGGTTTTGGCTGACGCCCATCGTTTATCCGTTGTCGATCCTGCCGCCGGGCATTCAGCGCTTTATCGAGCTGAACCCGATGACGGCACTGATGAACAGCTACCAGAACCTGTTTCTCTACAACCAATGGCCAGACTGGAGCTCGCTGGTCCCGATGCTGGTGATCGGCCTGTTGTTCTGTGGGATGGCGCTGCGGCTGTTCCGTCAGCGTGTCGGTGAAATGGTGGACGAGCTCTGATGGGACATATACGTGTCAGTGGCCTGGGCAAGGCCTATAAGCAGTACCCGAATCGCTGGAGCCGGCTGTTCGAATGGCTGGTGCCGTTTTCCCGCACCCGACATCATCTGCACTGGGTGCTGCAAGGGGTCGATTTCGAGATTCAGCCGGGTGAAGCCGTGGGCATCGTCGGGGTCAACGGTGCCGGCAAAAGCACGCTGCTGAAGATGATCACCGGCACTACCCAGCCCACCTGCGGCGACATCCAGCTGCAAGGTCGCGTAGCGGCGCTGCTGGAGCTGGGCATGGGCTTCCACCCGGACTTCACCGGTCGGCAGAACACCTTCATGGCCGGCCAGTTGCTTGGCATGCAGGTCGAAGAAATCGAATCGCTGATGCCAGAGATCGAGAGCTTCGCCGAAATCGGCGATGCCATCGACCATCCGGTGCGAACCTATTCCAGCGGCATGCAGATGCGCCTGGCGTTCAGCGTGGCCACCGCGCGGCGGCCGGACATCCTGATCGTCGATGAAGCGCTGTCCGTGGGTGACGCCTACTTCCAGCACAAAAGCTTTGATCGCATCCGCAACTTCCGCAAGGCAGGTACCACGCTGCTGATCGTGTCCCATGACCGTTCGGCGATCCAGTCGATCTGCGACACCGCCATCCTCCTGGAGAACGGGCGCATGGCCATGCGCGGCAAGCCTGAAGAAGTGATGGACTACTACAACGCCATGCTCGCCCAGCGCGAGGGCCAGACGGTGCGTCAGGAAATGCTCGCCAACGGGCAGGTGCAAACCATCTCCGGGACAGGCGAAGCGGGCATTCTCAGCGTCCGCCTGCTTGACCCCAAGGGGCGCTCGGTGGAGGTGGCTGAAGTCGGCCAGGCGATGGTCCTGGAAGTGCAGGTCGAGGTGCGCCAGGACATCGAGCGACTGATTCTCGGCTTCATGATCAAGGATCGCCTTGGCCAACCCATGTACGGTATCAATACCCACCGGGTCGACAAGGCCCTCACTGACCTGAGTGCCGGCGAACGCATCACCTACCGTTTTGCCTTCGACATGCGCCTGGGCAAGGGCAATTATTCGGTGGCCTTGAGCCTGTCGCGACTGGATTCGCACCTGGATCGCAATTTCGAATGGCGTGACTACGGGCTGGTCTTCCACGTGATCAACAATCGCCAGGAAGACTTCGTGGGTTGCTCCTGGCTCGAAGCGCAGACCAGCGTGACGCGCTCCAGCGAAAACCGGGTGGAATCCGTTGGAGTGACGCGATGACCAGACTGTTGGTGGAATGTACCTATGTCTTCGAACACCCGGATGCCAACTCGGGCATCCAGCGGGTCGTTCGTAATGTCATTCAGCAATTGCCGGCCGCGAACGCCCGGCGCGAATGCGTTCCGGTGGTGATGATCAATGGCGCGTTGTTCGAGGTGAAAAGCCTGGCACCCTTGCCGACCGTCAAAGTGGATCTGGTGAGCCTGCGGGTGAAGCTCGAACAGTTCGCCAATCAGTTCTGGCTACGCCACCGCGCGCTGGAACGTCGCCGTCCTTTCAGCCAATCGAAGTTCGCCCGCCGGGTGCTTTACGTCGGCTGTCGTCTGACCGCGTTCGCCTGCCTGAGCCTGCCGATGCGCCTGCTTGATCGGGCACTCAAGGGCCAGAAGGTTCCCGAGCGTTGCGTGCCATTGCAGCATCGCGCCGGCGACCAATTGGTGCTGCTGGACTCGTCCTGGCACGCCAACTTCTTCCCCCTGGCCGAACAACTCAAGCGTGACGGTGTCGGCATCGTTTCGGTGATCTACGACCTGATTCCCCTGACCCACCCGCAGTTTTGCGACGCAGGATTGGTGAAGGTCTTCAACGAATGGTTCGACTGGATCGCCCGCACCGCTGATGGCTACGTGGCGATCTCGACCACCATCCGCGACCAGGTCCGCCAGGAGATGACCCGCCGGATCGGCACCGCGCAGGTTCAGCAACGCTGGTTCGACTATTTTCATCTCGGCTCCGAACTCGACCTGACCGATGCCCGGTCTACCGTCGACCCGGGGCTGCTACAGATGTTCAAGACGCCGGACCCTGTGTTCCTGATGGTCAGCACCATCGAGCCGCGCAAGAACCATGCGTATCTGCTGGACGCGTTCGAGCGCGCCTGGGCGGCCGGCTCCAAAGCCCGGTTATGCATCGTCGGCAAGATCGGCTGGAAATGCGAGTCGCTGATCGAGCGTATACGCCAGCATCCGCAATTGAACCTGCGTTTGTTCATGTTCAACAACCTTTCGGACAAGAGCCTGGAACACGCCTATTCCCACGCGACATCGCTGGTGTTCCCGTCCTACGTCGAAGGGTTCGGTTTGCCGCTGGTGGAAGCCATGCAGCGAGGCCTGCCGGCCATGGCCAGCGACATCCCGGTGTTCCGCGAAATCGGTGGCGAGTACATGGCGTATTTCGACCTCTCCGACCCGCAGAACCTGGCCGATCTGGTCAGCGACATGGAAAGCGGCGGCGCATTTCCCGCGCCCCTCAACCTGGATAACTGGCGTTGGCTGAGCTGGCGCGAGGCGAGTGCGCAACTGGTCGAACGCATCCAGCGCAATCTGCACAGCGATGCGAAGGTGCCTGAGAGTCAGCATGCGAATTGCCCTTAACGCCCGCATCCTTCAGGCCCCGCGCACGGGCATCGGCCACTATGTCGCCGAACTGGCGACAGCCCTGGCCCGCGAATCGGACGTCGAGTTGTCGTTGTTCCACGGCTGGGGCTGGAGTTCGACTTTGCCTGAGGCGGCGATGCCCGGTTACTCGCGTCTGACACCGTTACTGCGACAGATTCCGGGAGCCTATCAGGCGCGGCGCTGGCTGGAGCAGAAGCGTTTTGACCAGCGCCCCGCCCAGGCCATCGATCTGTATCACGAGCCAAGCCTGTGGCCGCTGTCGTTCAACGGCCCGACCATCATCACACTGCATGACCTCACGCACCTGCACTATCCCGACACCCAACCACCGGCACGCCTGCGCGAAATCGAGCGGCGACTGGCCGACGGCGTACAGCGGGCGCGGCTGATTCTGACGGACTCGCAGTACATCGCCGAGCAAGCGCAGGCCTGGTTCGCACTGCCGGCCGAGCGCTTCGTGGTGGCACCGCTAGGTGTGGCCGCGCGCTTCCACCCCCGTGAACCCGAGGCCATCGATCAGGTCCTCAAAGCCCATGGCGTCGAGGCGCGGGAGTATTTCCTTTGCGTCGGTACCCTGGAGCCACGCAAGAATCTGACCCTGGCCTTGCGCGCCCATGCCCGGCTGCCGGAAACCGTGCGCCAGCGTTTTCCGTTGCTGATCGCCGGCATGGCCGGCTGGCAGCGTCAGCAGTTCAACGACGAATTACGTTCGGCCCTCGCGTCAGGTCATGTGTGCCTTCTGGGTTACTTGTCGGACGACGATCTGGCGCAGCTACTGGCCGGAGCCCGGGTGCTGGTCTTCCCTTCGTTGTACGAGGGGTTCGGTCTGCCGGTGCTGGAAGCCATGGCCAGTGGCACTCCGGTAATTCTGACGGGTGAGTCGGCGATGCCGGAGGTCGCTGGCGATGCCGGCAACTACATCGAGGCGCACGACCCAGACTCCTTGCGCGATGCCTTGCTGCGGTTGATCGACGACCCGGCGCATTGGCAGGTCTGTCGTGAGGCAGGCTTGCAGCGAGCGAAGCTTTTTTCCTGGGAGCGTTGCGCGACGGTGACCGCCCGCGCCTACCGCCAGGCAATGGAGAACTGATATGCGCGTCCTGCACTTTTATAAAACCTACTTGCCCGACTCCATGGGTGGCATCGAACAAGTCATTTTCCAGATGAGCGAAAGTGGCGCGCGCCATGGTGTCGACAGCACTGTGCTGACCCTGAGCAATAATCCGGCACCGGGCGTATTGCAGATCCGCGAGCACCAGGTGCATCAGGCCAGGATGGATTTTCAACTCGCCTCCACCGGTTTTTCCTACAGCGTGTTCAAGCAGTTTCGAGAGCTCGCGGCTGAAGCCGACGTGGTCAACTACCACTTCCCCTGGCCCTTCATGGACCTGGTGCATTTTGTCAGCGGCATCAAAAAGCCCAGCGTAGTGAGTTACCACTCCGACATCATTCGCCAACGCCATCTACTCAAACTGTACCGTCCGTTGATGCGTCGGTTCCTGGACTGCGCGGATCGAATCGCCGTGGCGTCCCCCAACTACTTTCACACCAGCGATGTGCTCAAGGACTACCACGATAAGACCCGTGTCATCACCTATGGCCTGGACAAGTCGGGTTATCCGACACAAGACGCGGCGCGGACCGAGCGCTGGCGCCAGAAGCTGGGGGACAAGTTCTTCCTGTTCGTCGGTGTGATGCGCTACTACAAAGGGCTGCACATCCTGCTTGAAGCGATGCAGGGGCTGAACTATCCCGTGGTGATCGTGGGCGCCGGCCCGCTGGAAGCGGAGCTACATGCCCAAGCCAGGGCGCTGGGCCTGCGGAACCTGCACTTTCTCGGGTTCCTGGGCGACGAAGACAAGGTTGCCTTGCTCGAGTTGAGTTATGCGGTGGTGTTCCCGTCGCACCTGCGCTCCGAAGCCTTTGGCATTTCGCTGCTGGAAGGCGCGATGTATGGCAAACCGATGATCTCCAGTGAAATTGGCACTGGCACCAGTTACATCAACATCCATAACGAAACCGGGCTGGTGGTGCCACCGAGCAATCCATCGGCGTTTCGCGAGGCGATGCGCACGCTTTGGGAAAACCCGGTGCTGGCGGCGCAAATGGGCGAGAAGGCGCAGGCCCGTTATCAAAATCTGTTTACCGCGGACGAAATGGGTCGCAAATGGGCAGCGCTGTATGAGGAACTGCTGGAAGAAAAAGCCCTCGCCTACGCGTGAGTTTTTTTGCAGATACGAGTTGTCTCTGCTGCTGCGCTCTAACAGTGTTACGATCCTGCGACTGTAGATTTTCCATAGCTTGCGCAGGATGTGTGCAAGCCGTCGACTCTCCCTATTGGCCCCCCCGACTTTCTGCTGACCGCCTATGCAACGCCTGCTCAACGACCGCCTGGACTGGAACCTGCTGCGCACCTTTCGGGTGATTGGCCAGGAGCAGAGCATCAGCCGCGCTGCCGCCCGCCTACACCTGACGCAACCGGCAGTGAGTCAGGCGCTCAAGCGCCTGGAGGAACAACTGGGCCGCCAATTGATTGCCCGTCGCGGGCCACGTTTTGCCCTGACTGAAGTCGGCGAGCAGATCTTCGCCCTGGCCGGGGAAATCTACGGGCAAATGTCCCAGGTCAGTAGCGTGCTGGAACAACCGGCCGACGAAGTGATCGGCAAAGTGCGGTTGCTGATCATCAGCCGGATCTTCTCCGAGCGCTTTGATGACTTTCTCGCCGACTTCCATCGTCAATACCCACGAGTGGATCTGGAAGTCGACGTGATGCGCAGTTCCGACATCGTCAGCGCCCTCCAGGAAAAAACCGCGACCCTCGGCCTGAGCCTCAATCGGCGCCCGCAGCCACGCCTGGAGCAGCGCTTGTTCCTGCGTCAACGCTATGCTTTTTTCTGCGGTAAGCACCATGGGATGTTCGGCCAGCAGGACGTCGCCGAAGGGGACTTGCAACGGGAGAACTTCGTCAGTTTCACCAGCGACCAGATCGGCGGCATGCTCTCGCCGCTGACTATTTTCCGCGATCAACAGGGTTTCAGTGGTCGCATCGTCGCGTCCTCACCGAGCCTGGAAGAAGTCCGGCGACTGGTGATCGCCGGCTTCGGTATCGGCTGTCTGCCCGAACACGTGGTGGCGGCCGACGTCGACGCCGGATTGCTCTGGCGCCTGCCGCCCCACGAGGGGATTGCCGATGTGGACATTCATTTGCTGTGGAACCGCGAACAGCGCATGAGCCGTGCCGAGACGATCTTTCTCGAAAGCCTGCAACAACGGCTGACGGACTAAACGCGCAAGACTTGCGTCACCGGTTCACCGGCCTGCAAGCGTTCGAGCACGCGCGGCTCGCTGCGATCCGAAGCCAACGCCTGATCGATGACTGCCGCCGCCGATGCCGTGTCGAGAAACAACACGCCGTTGTCGTCCGCCAGCACCCAATCCCCCGGTTGCACCGTCACGCCGGCGCAGTGGATGGGCTGATTGAGGACGCTGTCGCCACGACCGTGCAGCTTGGTGGTCAACAGGCTGGTGCCTCGGGCGAACACCGGCAACCCGGCTTCACGCAGTTCCAGCAGATCGGTCACTGCGCCGTCCACCACAATACCCACAGCCCCGGCACAGCGTGCCGCGCAACTGGTCACCGCACCGACCGGCGCGTGCCGATGATCGCCACCGGTGTCGATCACCAGCACGTCGCCCGGCCTGATTTGCGCCAGGGCACGGTTGACGGCAATGGCATCGGCGCCCACCAGTTTCAGGGTCAATGCACGGCCAACGACTTTCACATTGGGCACCATGGCCCGCAGTTGCGGATCGGCAAAACCCTCTTCGAGAAAGTGCCCGAGGGTCGGAAAGCTCACGGCCTTGAGCTGTTCGATCAGTTGCGACTCATCCATGCTGCGGCTCCCCGGCAATCAGTTCGGCAACACAGTCGATCTCCAGCGATACGCCCCACAATGCCACGCACACCGTAGTGCGCGCCGGTGGCGCATGACCCAGGAACTCGCGGTACACGGCGTTGAACGGCTCCAGTTGCGCGGGGTCGGTCAGGTAGGCATTGACCTTGATCACATGGCTGAAACCGGAGCCCGCCTCGATCAGGATCGCTTCGAGGTTGCGCAAGGTTTGCCGTACCTGCTCGGGGAAATCTGCAGGCTGTTCGTCGAGGCTGCCGTGGGCCGGAATCTGCCCGGCGGTGAACACCAGGTGACCGCTGACCACGGCCTGGGAGTATGGCCCGACCGGGCCGATGTAGCCCGGGGCCGATTGAATTCTGCGCATGTTGTAGAACTCCAGATGTCAGGCCGTAGCCGATTTTAAGGGTTTACCGGGGGCCGGACCGTCTGTGGGGACGACGCTGGGGATCTCGCTGATGTCCTTCTTGAAGGTCTCGGTCAACAGCAACAGGGCCACCAGGGAAATCAATGCCGCACCGATCATGTACCAGGCCACCGACGAACCTTTGCCCGTCGCGGCCAGCAATGCCGTGGTGACGATGGGCGTCGCCGCGCTGCCGAGCAGGCCGGACAGCATGTAGCTGATGGACAAACCTGAGTAACGCACCCGGGTGCCGAACAGCTCGGCGAGGAAGGTCGCGATCGGCCCGTAGTTGGCGGCGAACGCGGTCATCAACAACAGATAACCGAACACCACCATCGACAGCTCCTTGGTGTCCATCAGCCAGAACATCGGGAACGCCACCAGCGCTTCGGCGATGATGCCGCCGACAATGATCGGTTTGCGCCCGAAGCGGTCCGAAAGCGCACCGAACACCGGCAACATGACAATGCACCAGGCACAGGACAGCAGCACCACACCGAGCATCACGCTGCGGCTGAATCCGAGGTTCTGCGTGCCATAGGTCAAGCCGAACGCCACGATAATGTTGAACGAAGCGCCCGTGGACATGGTGGCAATCCCCCCCAGCAGCACTTGCTTCCAGTATTTGCGGAATACTTCCGCCAACGGCATTTTCACTTGCACTTCGGCTTCCTTGACCTTGTTGAAAGCCGGGGTTTCCGAGATGTTCAGGCGGATATACAAACCGACGGCGATCAGCAACACGCTGGCCAGGAACGGAATACGCCACCCCCAGGCCAACAGATCCTCCGGAGACAGCCACGCCGCGATCAACAGGAATGCCAGGTTGGCAATCATGGTCCCGGCCGGTACACCGATCTGCACCCAGGAGCCGTACAAGCCGCGCTTGTTGGCCGGCGCATGCTCCACCGCCATCAGCACCGCCCCGCCCCATTCGCCCCCCAATGCCAGGCCTTGCACGACCCGCAGCAGCAACAACAGGATCGGCGCCCAGATACCGATGGTTGCAAAGTCAGGCAACAAGCCGATGGCGAAGGTGGCCGCGCCCATGGTCAGCAGCGAGATCAACAGCATCGACTTGCGCCCAAGGCGATCACCGAAATGCCCGAACAATGCTGCGCCGACAATCCGTGCCAGATACGCCGAAGCGAAGGTGCCGAACGCCAGTAGCGTTCCGATCAGCGGCACGAAATCCGGGAAGAACACTTTGTTGAACACCAGCGCTGAAGCTGTGGCAAACACGAACAAGTCGTACCACTCCACGGTGGTGCCGATCACACTGGCCACCGCGACTTTTTTCATGCTGATTGCAACTTCCGGTGGTGCGCCGGACTTTTCTGCGGACGAAAGATCGCTCATCACTGTCTCCAGGAATTCATCAAGAACTCGTTATTTAATTGTTTTGACTGGCAGTAAAACGGTTGAGGCGAAGGTTGTTGTTATGGCTTACGGGAAGCTCGCTCCTACAGGGGGTGTGTTAGTTCAATATCCCAATACTCGGTCGGCACAGTTGAGTAACGGCTCGCCAGCATTCAGGCGACGAAAGTTCTCTGCCACTTGCTCGGCAATACAGTCATGGGAAGCCGCCGAAGCCATGTGCGGGGTGATGGTGACACCGGGCATTGTCCAGAGCCGGTGATCGACCGGCAGCGGTTCCTGCTCGAACACATCCAGCAAGGCGCCGCGCAAATGCCCGCTCGCCAGGGCCTGTTCGAGATCGTCTATGTTCAAATGACCGCCCCGGCCACAGTTGATCAGTGCCGCGCCGCTGGCGAGCTGTTCGAAAGTGGCTCGCCCGAGAATCCCGCGGGTTTCGCTGGTGAGTGGCAACAGGTTGATCAGCAACTCGACGCCGTCGAGAAAAGGATGCAACGCATCCCCCCCGGCGAACGTGCGCACACCGGGCAAATCCTTGCTGCGCCGCGCCCAGCCGCGCACGTCGTAACCGGCTGCGACCAGATCCAGAGCAATCGCGCTGCCCAGCGATCCGAGCCCCATCACACCGATCTTGAACTGCCCCGCCGCCCGTTGCAGCGGCCGCTCCCAGCGTTGCTCCCACTGGTGCGACAACACCTGATCGAAACCGCGGTGATAGTGGATCACCGCCCAGCGCACGTACTCGGTCATCCCCTGACGATGGCCCGGGTCGACCACACGGCAAACCGGCAGGTCCGGGCACGACGGATCGTGATCGAGGTGATCGATACCGGCGGCCACCGAGTGAATCACCTGCAGGTTCGGCAATGCGCCGAGACTGCCCGGCAAGGGAAACCAGCACGCCGCCATCTGCGCATTGGCGGCCCGGGAATCGTCGGCCAGCACGGCGGTAAGCTGCGGCGCACTGCGGGCAAACGCCGCCTGCAATTGCTTGAGCAGCAAGGTGTCGCGGGACAGTAGAACCACTGTGTTGATGACGGCGCTCATGACAAATATGACTCGCGCTGGGATTCGATCAACGTCAGGGCGGCCTCCCAGGCCAGGTCGATGATGTTGTCCTGCTCATCACGGTCGAACTGCTCGGCGGTGTGCGCGCAGACTTCCGGCGACGGGTAATGCAGTGCCGAACCACCGGCCAGCGCCTGCACCTGAGCCTGACAGGCCCGTTCCAGGAAGTGGATTTCCTGGAATGCCTGGGCCACGCCCGATCCACCCACCAGCAAACCGTGGTTGCGCAGGATCATCGCCCGGTGCGGACCGAGATCGGCAATCAAGCGCTCGCGCTCATCCAGCGACAGCGCGATGCCCTCATAGGTGTGATAGGCCAGCTTGCCGTAGAACTTCAGCGCATGCTGACTGATCGGCAGTAGGCCCTGCTTCTGCGCCGCGACCGCCATGCCGGCAGCCGTGTGGGTATGGATCACACAGTTCAGGTCCGGTCGCGCCATGTGGATCGCCGAGTGAATCACGAAGCCGGCAGCGTTGACCCGATGGCCCGCGTACTCCGGGTCGACCACCCGCCCTTCCTGATCGATGCGCACCAGGTCCGAGGCGCGCATGCGGTCGAAGATCACCCCGTAGCGGTTGATCAGGAAGTGATGCTCAGGCCCCGGAATCCGCAGGGTGATATGGGTGTCGATCAGGTCGGTCATGCGAAAGTGCGCAACCAGCCGATACAGCGCAGCCAGTTCGCAACGGGCTTGCCATTCAACCGGGTCGATGTGTGCAGGTTTACTCACGAATACACCTCTTTAGCAGCGTGGGTGACGACCGGGTTGGCGCGCAGGCGGGCCAGGCCGCAAACACCGATCAGGGACAGGGTCGAGAGCAAGGTGAAGAACACCGCCAGCGGCAACCATTGTCCGGAAAACTTGCTGGCCAGCAGGGTGCCGATCAGCGGCGTGGTGCCGCCGGCCACGGCGCAAGCCAATTGGTACGCGATGGAAATGCCCGAGTAGCGCAGGTGTACCGGGAAGGCCTGGGTCATGTAGCCGGCGATCACCGCGTACAGCGCCGAGAGAATCACCACTGCCAGGGCAATACCGGCAGTCATGAACACAATGTTCTGCGTGCCTACCAGCAGGAACATCGGGTATGGCGTGACCATGCAAAGCAACGCGACCCATTTGAGAAAGCGACCTTCGCCGATACGTTCGGCGATCAGCGCCGAGAGCGGTTGTGAGAGCAACTGGATGACGGTCACCAGAAACAGGCAATCGAGAATCGTCGATCGGGCAATGCCCTGATATTGGGTGACATAGGTGATCATGAAGGTGTTGGTGAAGAAGAACCCGGCCGAGCCGATGGTCACGGCAGCGGCGGCGAACAGGATCTGCCGCCAGCAGGTACGGATCACGTCCATCACCGGGTATCTGGCGGTCTCGTTGTTGTCCTTGGCCTTGGCGAATTCCGGCGACTCGTGAACGCCGGAACGGATCAACAGCCCGACCATCATCAAGACGCCGCTGGCGAGGAACGGCAAGCGCCAACCCCAGGCGAGGAAATCCTCTGGCTCAAGGGACGTCACCAGACGGAAAGCGATCAGTGCCAGCAACAAACCGGCGGGACTGCCGAGCTGGGCGAACGATGCGTAGAACGTCTTGCGCTTGGCCGGCGCGTGTTCGCTCGCCATCAACACCGCCCCACCCCACTCACCACCGACCGAAATGCCCTGAATGACACGCAGCACGATCAGACCAATGGGTGCCCAGATGCCGGCACTGGCGTAGCTCGGCAACAGGCCAATACCCGCCGTGGCGACGCCCATCAAGGTCATGGTCACCAACAGCATTTTCTTGCGCCCCAGACGATCGCCCAGATGACCGAATACCATCCCGGCCATGGGACGGGCAATGAAGCCGACAGCGAAACTGCCGAACGCCGCCAGGGTACTCATGACCGGGTCGCTGCTGGGGAAGAACACTTGCCCAAGGACCAGCGCCGCCGCGGTGGCGTAGATGTAAAAGTCGTAGAACTCGATGGTCGTGCCAATGAAGGCAGCGGCCGCGGCTCGGCGCGGTTGGGGAGTAGTGTGCATGCAAGGACCCTGTGTACTTATAGTTTTTGGGCAGGTGTTAAGGCTGATGACGGTTGCGCTCTGTGGCACTTGTGGGCTTTATCGCTTCCATGCCAGGATTAGTCAATTTTCAATTCCTTATCTTTACTATTAGCCATGCTACTGCATGAGGTTTTATGCCTTCCAATTCCAACCCGTGGGTCGGCCGCCGCTTTCTCAATGACCGCCTCGACTGGAACCTGCTGCGCACCTATCTGGTCATCGGCCAGGAAGGCAGCATGAGCCGCGCCGCCGCGCGACTGCACATCACCCAGTCGGCCGTCAGCCAGGCGCTGAAACGACTGGAAGAACAACTGGAATGCGTGTTGATTGCCCGCAGCGGACGACGCTTTGATCTGACGGAAACCGGGGAAGAAGTCCTGCGCATAGCGGCGGATATCTACGGAGATATTTCACGCCTGGGGACGGTGGTGGAGAGTCGCCACGACGACGTGGTGGGCAAGATCCGCATCCTCACCGTCAGCGGTGTGCAGGCTCGGCATTACGATGACTTCCTCGCTGATTTCCATGAAACCCATCCGAAAATCGAGCTGGAAGTCGAGGTGATGGGCAGTTCGAACATCATCAGTTCGCTGCTGCAAAAAACTGCGACAGTCGGCGTTGGCCTGTGCCGCTTGCCACAGCCACGACTGGAACAACGGGTACTGTTTCGCGAGACCTATGCTTACTTTTGTGGCCAACGTCACCGGCTGTTCGGGCAACAGAATCTGACCCTGGAACAACTGGCGGCGGAAAACTTCGTCAGCTTCACCAGCGATCAACTCGGCGGCAATCTTTCACCCCTCACGCTGTTCCGCGACCAGCAAGGCTTCACCGGCAAGATCGTCGCCTCCTCCACCAGTTTCGAAGAAATTTACCGCTTGATCTGCGCGGGTTACGGCATAGGCGCCTTGCCCACCCATCTGGTGCGCAGGGATGTCGAGCAAGGCCTGCTCTGGCGCTTGCCGCCGGAAGACGGGGTGGTGGATTTCGATATCCAGCTGTTGTGGAATCGCGAACAGAAGATGAGCCAGGCCGAAACGGTGTTTCTCGAGAGCTTCCAGCACATGCTCAGCATCCGTGAGCCTGTGCTGTGAAGCCATGAAGGTTCAGACGTGAGGATCGCCCGGTGCCTTGCTCGGCGCTGCGTACTGCGGCTTGAGGTGCCCGTCCTGATCAAGTAGCCAGGCGTCCATGATCTCCCGCACGACCGGTCCGGCGACGCGACCACCGGCCTCGCCGTTTTCGATCATCACCGAAATCACGATTTTCGGGTGCTCGGCCGGGGCAAAACCGACGAACAAGGCGTTGTCGCGGTTACGCTCGCGGGTTTTCTCCCGGTTGTAACGCTCACCCTGCTTGATCGCCACCACTTGCGCGGTACCACTCTTGCCGGCGATACGGTACTGCGCACCCGCGGCTGCGGCCCGGGCAATCCCGCGGGCATCGTGCATCACCATCTGCATGCCATGGTTGACCTGCTCCCAGTCGCGAGGATCCTTGAGCAGAATGTTCGGCATCGGATGCTCATCAACCGGCGCGACACCGTCCACGGTTTTGGCCAGGTGCGGGCGATTCCACACGCCTTTGTTGGCAATCAGCGCCGTCGCCTGAGCCAACTGCAGTGGCGTGACCTGCATGTAGCCCTGGCCGATACCGAGAATCACCGTCTCGCCCGGATACCAGGCCTGACGACGGGTGGCGCGTTTCCAGGCTTGGGATGGCATCAGGCCGGGGGACTCTTCATTCATGTCCAGGGAGACTTTCTCACCCAGTCCGAACATGGCCATGTAGTCGTGCAGACGATCGATACCGAGCTTGTGTGCCAGGTCATAGAAGTAGGTGTCGTTGGAACGCATGATCGCCGTATCCATATCCACCCAGCCATCGCCGCTGTGGTTCCAGTTGCGGTATTTGTGATCAAAATCCGGCAGCTGGTAATAACCGGGGTCGAACACACGGGTCTGTGGCGTGACGACACCGGCATCGAGGCCAGCGATTGCCATTTCCGGCTTGATGGTCGAGCCCGGCGCATAGAGACCACGCAGCACACGGTTGAACAGCGGTCGGTCGATGGAGTCCCGTAGCGTGGAGTACTCCTTGGAACTGATACCGGTGACGAACAGATTCGGATCGAAACTTGGGTTGCTGACCATGGCCAACACTTCACCGGTCGAGGGATCCAGTGCGACCACCGAACCACGGCGATCGCCCAAGGCTTGCTCGGCGGCTTCCTGAAGCTTGACGTCGAGGCTCAGGACAATGTTTTCGCCTGGCACCGGGTCAGTGTGCTTGAGCACTCGCAGGACGCGGCCCTGGGCATTGGTTTCGACTTCCTCATAACCGACATGGCCGTGCAGTTGCTTCTCGTAGAATTTTTCAATCCCGGTCTTGCCGATGGATTGGGTGCCTCGATACTCCACGGTATCCAGAGCCTTTGACTCTTTCTCGTTGATGCGTCCGACGTAGCCGACCGAATGGGCGAAGTGCTCGCCCAATGGATAATGCCGAACGAACTGCGGCTCGACATCGAGGCCCGGCAAGCGAAACTCGTTGACGGCGAGTACGGCAATTTGCTCTTCGCTCAGTTCATAGAACAACGTCACAGGTACGAAGGGGTGACCTGCCTGCTTCATCGTCTTGTCGAACTGCGAGCGGTCTTCAGCGGGCAAATGCAGGAGATTGACTACCTCGTCCAGCTCTTCGTTTACATCGGTAGCACGTTCGCGGGTGATGGTCAGGTTGTAGCTGGGACGGTTATCCGCGAGAAGTACGCCGTTGCGGTCGTAGATCAACCCGCGAGTCGGTGTAATTGGCAGGACATGTACGCGATTGTTTTCGGAGATGGTCGAGTGATAGTCGAACTCGACTACCTGCAGGACATACAGGCGCACTACCAGCGCACAGGTGACAGCGGCGACGAACAAGCCGCAGGCCATCAGCCTTTTATTGACCAGGCGTGTCTCTTTCTCGTGGTCCTTGATGGGTATCGGTTCGGGCATTTCTACAGCAACTCTTTGAAAAGAATGCCGATCCGTGGGCGCAAACTCAGTCCATTAAAAATGAGCTGCACCTTAGCAAAAGCGCGAAGTCAGATTTATGTGATTTTTTTCACAATGACCTTGTAGGGGCTCGCTCGCGATGGACGCCAATGATGACGCGGGAAACCTGACGCCCCGCAGCGCTCTCGGTTTTTTCGCGAGCGGGCTCGCGCCTGCAGGGACGCCAAAAACAAAACCCCTACCTGCATACGCAGATAGGGGTTTCGGAATTTAATCTTGACGATGACCTACTCTCACATGG
>NZ_JBYTDD010000030.1:0-96722 GCF_058791055.1 Pseudomonas sp. EU05-FHT14B02
GTCAAGATTAAATTCCGAAACCCCTATCTGCGTATGCAGGTAGGGGTTTTGTTTTTGGCGTCCCTGCAGGCGCGAGCTTGCTCGCGATGGGCTTCAGTGCGAAATATCCCCTGACAGCCTGCGTCACGCTGTTGGACCTGTGTTGGATAGACGGCAGTCGCACCAGCTACCTAAACTGTCAGCAGATTTTTGGGATCGGGGCAGTGAATGAATCGCAATGAACTTC
Source organism: Pseudomonas sp. EU05-FHT14B02 (assembly GCF_058791055.1). Lineage (NCBI taxonomy): Bacteria > Pseudomonadati > Pseudomonadota > Gammaproteobacteria > Pseudomonadales > Pseudomonadaceae > Pseudomonas > Pseudomonas sp. EU05-FHT14B02. The sequence goes on from NZ_JBYTDD010000030.1 coordinate 227, forward strand.
GCAAGGCGGATATCAACCTGATGGTGGTATTCGAAACGCTGATGCTCGAACGCAATGTCACTCGGGTGGCGGAGAAGTTGTTTCTCGGTCAGCCAACCATCAGCTCCGCGCTCAACCGCTTGCGTGCGATGTTCAATGATCCGCTGTTCATACGCGTTGGCCATCGTATGGAGCCGACGGCACGGGCCGAGGAGATCATCAGGTACCTGTCGCCGGCACTGGATTCCTTGTCCGTGGCCTTGAGCCTGACCCATGATTTTGACCCGGCCAGCAGTACGATGTCTTTCCGCATCGGGTTGTCCGACGATGTGGAGTTCGGGCTATTGCCGCCATTGCTACGAGCGCTGCGCCAGGAAGCGCCCAACGTGGTGTTTGTGGTGCAACATGTCGATTACTGGCGGATTCCCGACTTGCTGGCAGCTGGCGATATCACAGTAGGTATCAGCCAGACCCGTGGCTTGCCGGCCAATGCCAAGCGCAAGTTGTTGCGACACATCCAGCCCAGCATTTTGCGCGCCGATGCCTCTGATACACCGCTGACCCTCGATGAGTATTGCGCACGACCGCACGTGCTGGTGTCCCATACCGCCAACGTCAGTGGCTATGCCGACGAGTGGCTGGCGGATATCGGTCGCACACGCCAGGTGGTGCTTTCGGTGCCGCAGTACAGTGCATTGCCGGCCCTGCTTGCCGGCACCGACCTGATTGCCAGCCTGCCGGACTACACCGCTGAGGCGATGGCTGCATCGGGAATGCTGTTCAAGGAACCCTTTCCCTTCAAGACACCGACCCTGGATCTATCCATGGTCTGGCTCAGCCATGTCGATAGCGACCCTGCCGAACGCTGGCTGCGTTCGCGCCTGGAGGCGTTCATGAGTGAACGTGCCGTTTTGCCGCTGCCCGAATGAACAGGGTGTCGCTGTGTTATATGTACGACCTTTCCACCCCACTGAAGGAAGCAACTCATGCCTCACCTGCACATGGAATACACCGCCAACCTGACTGATCTGAATGCCGATGTGGCATTGATGCGGTTGAACAATACGCTGGTGGGTTCCGGTCAGTTTGCTGCCGAATTCGATATCAAGAGCCGCGCAGTCAAGGTCGAGACGTTCAAGGTTGGCACGGCACTGGCTGAGCGGGCGTTCGTGCATGTGAAGCTGGCGCTGTTGAGCGGTCGTTCCGCACAGATCAAGAAACAACTGTCTGAAAGCCTGCTGGCAGTGGTTCAGGACTTGTGTGAATGGCCGAGTGACATTGAAGTCCAGCTGTGCGTGGAAATTCTCGACATCGATCGCGATTCCTACAGCAAGACCGCCATCAGCCACTGAGTTTCAGGCCGTTTACTGCTCGACACAGGCCTGGATTACCTGCTCTCGCAGCCAGATGTTGGCGCTGTCCTGATCTACACCCTGGTCCCACTGCATGTCCAGGGTAAAACCCGGCAAGCCTTCGGGCGCTTCACAGTGATTGAAGGTGTCTGCACTGGCCAGCAGTCGCTGAATGCGTCGGGGCAGGGTCAGGGCATAGTCGGTGCCGGTAATCAGCTTCAATGCTGCGCTGTAGCTGTTGGCGCGTGCGACGATCTGGCGCTGATGAGCCTGCTGCGCGAGCCAGCCGTCGACCATGTTGGTGGCGGACGTCCAGGGTGTCGGGAACACGTGTCGACGTTCGACATAGGTTTGCAGGCTCAAGCGTGGTTCTGCCGGCGTGGCGCGTTTGTCGAAAACACACACCAGGTCATCTTCGAGCAGCGTCTGCGATTTGAAATCGACGTGACTGCGATGAAAGTTCGGGCCGAAGCACATCACCAGGTCGAGGCTGCCTTTGCGCAACGCTTGGGCAGGGATATCGGCCTGGAGTTTGAACACATTGACCATCACCGGAAGATCGGCGAGGTCGAAGGTTTTCAACAGGCGCGGAAGGATCAGTTGCTCGAAATATTCCGGTGCGCAGATGTTGAAGGTCACGGGCTGCAGGCCAGGGTCGAACGTGGGTGAGCCTGCGTGACACAGGTTGATGCTTTCGAGGATTTTCAGCACATGAGGGTACATCGCGCTGGCCTTGCCGGTGGGCTGCATGCCGCCGGTGCGAGTATTGATGAACAGTTCGTCCTCGAAACTGGTGCGCAATTTTTTCAGGCAGTAACTCACGGTGGACTGGCTGACGCAAAGCGTCTCGGATACGTCGGTGACGCTGTTCTGCTCATACACGGCGACGAACACCATGAGGTCCTGCATGTCGAGCTTTCTAAGCGAATTACTGTTCAGCATCCATTCCATCTCGCTGCGTCCCTTGCGCTGACCGTGTGCAAGGGTGGTGAATTATCCTAGCGGAATGGGCGAGCAGGGAGAATATCTTGCAGGACGTTTCGCCCAAGACCGGTCAGCCCTGGACCATCGCCGACACGGCACGGCGGCTGGACATCAATAGCGCGAACATGCCGAGGCCCACCAGCACCGCGCCGGTCATTTCCAGCGGCAGCGGCGTCTGGTGTCCCCATAGCCAGTGGAACAAGGTGATGAACAGCGTACTCAGGTAGATGTAGGAAATCACCGAGGACGGCGCGATCACGCCGATGGCCCGGTGCAGGAGCCAGAACGTCGCCAGGGTGGCGAACACTGCCAGGTACATCAGCCAATAGAAGTCGTTGAGCGTTAGTAATGATGCCGAACGCCAACCGCCACTCAATCCACAGAACACCAGCAGAAACAGCGCACCGAACAACATGTTCCAGAACGTCATGGGCACCGGTTCGCGTCCCTTGAGGCTATTGTCTTTCAGACGCTGGCTGAGGGGGGCGTAGAGCGCCATCGCCAAGCAACCGATGCCGTACACCGTCAATGCATAGGGCGATGGCAACTCGCCGGGGCGGGTGCCTTTCATGATCAACAACACCGCCCCGACAGCGGCGAGCAGCATCGGCATAATCCGTTGTTTCAGACGGCTGTCAGGTGTGAGCACGGCTTCGAAACCCAGGGTCATCAGCGGCACCAGCGTGAACATCGTCCCGGTGTTGACGGCCGAGGTGTAGCGCAACGCTTCGAACAGCGAACCGAAGTACAGCGCCAGCAGCAGGCCGAGCACCGCGTGACCAAACAGTGCGCGGGGGGGCAAGACGGCATCGCCTCTGAGCAGCAACAACGGCAGAAACACCAAAGCGCAAAACAGCAGGCGTAAACCCGTCAGCAGGATCGGGTCGATGGCCTGGCTGACTTGCGCCGCCGCGGAAAACGATGCGGCGATCAACAAGGCCCAAAGCAGCATGCTGGCGTGAGCGACGGCGAAAACGGTGGTTTTCATGGCAGGCTCCGGGTCAATGGATGTGGCGGGCGTAGTGCCTTGGGTTGAAGCGCAAAACCATCAGCATCATCAGCGCCATGACCGCCGTGAGCGACCACCAGGCCCATTCAAAGCTGCCGAGCTGGTCGCGGATGATCCCCGCCAGCAGCGGCGACAGGCCTGCGATCAAGTAGCCGATGCCTTGCACGAATGCGGTCAGGCCGCCAGCACGCAATGGATTATCCAGGTGATCCAGCGATACGATCAGGCTCACCGGGAACAGGCCGCCAATGCCCAGCCCCAGCAGGCATGGCCACAGCAGGCTCAAATGCCGTGGGCTCAGAATCAATCCGCAGAAACCGGCGATGATCAGTGTCAGCAATACCATCAGCACGACGCGGCGGTCGCGGCTGCGGTTGGCGATGACGGGCGTCAACAGACCCGACAGCACTTCCATGGCGGTCAGAAAACCGAGCAGCAATCCGGCGTGCTGCTCGCTCCAGCCCTTTTCTACGTAGTAAGGCGCCAGCCAGGCCAGAACACAGGTGTAGGACGCAGTGCCCAAGCCAAAGAAAATCGCGAGTAACCACGCGCGGGAATTGGCAAAGTACGAACCTTTGCCGGATGCCCTCGAATCCAGTGTTGCCATCCCCGCGCTTTGGCTGCGCCAGTAGAGCAATGCCAGCACAGCGAGAACGGCCCAGATCGCCAGGCCCATACGCCAGCTGCCAGTACGCTCCATCACCACTGGCGCAAAGGAAGCACCCATGGCCGCACCGCCCATGATCGATGTGACGTAGAGCCCCATGCACAGGGCTACGTGGTCGCTGAAGCGGGATTTGATCAGCGCTGGCATCAGGGCCTGGATCAGGGCGATCCCGACGCCGGCCAGCACCGCGCTGAGGAGCAACTGCGCGGCTGAATCAAGGAACAACCGCGAAAGCGTGGCCACGCCGATGATCAGCAACGAGAAGACTACCGTGCGTTGATCGCCGAATCGCTGACTGACGCGCACGCCGACAAACATCGCCAGCCCCATGGCCGTCACCGGCAACATTGTCAGCAGTGAAGCCTGGCTGAAGCTCAGCGCAATGTCGTCGCGAATCGCTGAGAGCAGCGGCCCGACAGCGGCCATGGAAGGGCGCAGGTTCAGGGCAACCAGGACAATGCTGAACATGAGCCAGAGGGCAGGGCGGGAAGTGGCTCGGGTGTTTTCCATGATCGGACCTTGATGAATAGGCGGGCGATTAAGGCGCGCGAGGCCCGAAGGGCGCAAATCAGAAAGTCCGGGGTGGTATTTAGAAATCAAATACAGGCCATCTCCCCACTGAAGGCAGCACAAAACAGCCAAATGTTTAGCCAGACGACATCCAAGGTTCTTCAAATCCTGATTTAACGACTTAAGCCATCGTGTGACGCTGCGGGTCATCTGTTTTCTGCGGTTCTCTCTATGGACGGTTGGCCAGTCGCAATCCACTGCAAGGCATCCAACGGCGTTCGAGCGTCGAGCCTTGGTCGTCGATTCATGCCTGCCACCGCGCCAAACCTCTCTGCACTTCCTTCTGAACTGGCTTTTTGGGCGCTGTGGCATTGCCGCCATGCGCGCCCGCCGGATTCCTGCTTTTTCCGCTGATTGTTCCTACCTGTTCCGCTTGATGGCGGGATTAAAGTGCGGGTGCTTTTGCATACCCGTCTGACACGGAAAAAGAGAGTTCCCATGAGTTGTGCCAAGACCTCGTTTGCCACCCGGCAAGAAGCCCTGACCTTTCTGGAGCAGAACCCGGATATTGAAATGTTCGAGCTGTTCATCCTCGACAACAACGGTGTGCCGCGGGGCAAGTTGCTGCATCGTGACGAGTTGCTGGCGGTGTATGAAAGCGGGCGACCATTGCCGAGCACCATCCTCGGCCTGACCATCAACGGTGATGACGTGGAAAACTCCGGGCTGGTCTGGGATGTCGGTGATATCGACTGCCGTGCCTACCCGATCAGCGGCAGCCTCACGCGTATGCCCTGGCGTCTGATACCGACCGCGGCCGTGCAGGTCAGCATGCACCCAACGGAGGGAATGCCAGCCACTATTGCCGATCCCCGTCATTTGCTGGCGAAAGTCATCGAGGGTTTGCAGGCCGACGGTTATTACCCGGTCATGGCGGCGGAATTGGAGTTCTACCTGCTGGATCAGCAACGCGACAGCAATGGCCGGCCGCAACCGGCACGGGATGTCGATGGCGGGCGTCCGTACGGCACCCAGGTCTATGGTTTACGCGAGCTTGAACAGATCGAGCCGTTCCTGGCCGATCTCTACAGTGCCTGCAAACTCCAGGGGATTCCGGCGCGCACGGCCATTTCCGAATACGCGCCGGGGCAAGTGGAGATCACCCTCGAACACCGCACCGATGCACTACAGGCGATGGATGAAGCGGTGCGCTACAAGCGTCTGGTCAAAGGCGTGGCGCACAAGCACGGCATGACAGCCTGTTTCATGGCCAAGCCTTTCGATGACCTTGCCGGCACCGGGATGCACATGCACGTGAGCCTGGCGGACAAGGACGGCAACAACTTCTTCGCCAGCGAAGCTGCGGATGGAACGCCGCTGCTCAAGCAGGCCGTCGCCGGCATGCTCAGTACCTTGCTCGATTCGCTATTGCTGTTCTGCCCCAACGCCAACTCCTACCGTCGATTCCAGGCCAACAGCTATGCGCCCCTGGCGGCCACCTGGGGCGTGGACAATCGCACCGTGAGCCTGCGCGTACCTGGTGGGCCTGCGTATTCCCGGCACATTGAGCACCGAATTTGTGGCGCAGATGCCAATCCCTATCTGGCGGCTGCGGCGATTCTGGCCGGTATTCATCGCGGTATCCGCGAACAACTCGATCCTGGTGCGCCGGTGGAAGGCAATGGCTACGCCCAGACCACGAAACTGTTGCCGACAGACTGGCTGACCACCTTGCGATCACTGGAAGGTTCGAGTTGGGCCAGGGAAGCCTTCGGCGGTGAGTTCCTCGGCGTCTACCTGGCAGTGAAGCGCGCTGAGTATCGTCAATTCATGGGGGAGGTCGGTGAACAGGACTGGCGCTGGTATTTGCATCAGGCTTGAGTCGGACCTGAATCGGGGCTGAACCATTCTCAAATAGTCTTAAAGTGTCAGGAAGACTTAACAAGCCAACTAATTGTTGGCTTATTTTTCACAAAAAATTGATTGTTGGCTACCTAAAATTACAGCTGTCTCGGCAAATGAAATTTTCACATTTGCCAAAGATACTTATTTTCAGGGTCCGCCAAATATCATGCTAAAGATTAAAGCCGTGCGCCCTGAATGGGTGACACTGATTGCCAGCACGTTTTTGTTAGTAGGCTTCAATTACGTGCTTTGGCAACACCTGTTCGAAATCACCGCATCCGACGGCAAAGGCATCGTCATGCGCGCGGCCTTCGGGGTGATGATCTTCGCGGCCTTCAACATTGTGCTGACTCTCCTGGCATTCCGGCCGGTGCTCAAGCCGCTCCTGACTCTGCTGTTCATGACCAGCGCAGGCGTGGTTTATTTCATGAACCAGTATGGTGTTTTGATCGATACCGGCATGTTGCGTAACTTCGCCGAGACCAATGCAACGGAAGTGCGTGACTTACTGTCGCTCAAGTTGTTTGTTTATATTTTACTGCTCGGTGTTTTGCCGTCCTGGCTGTTATGGAAAACACCAATTAATTATCGTCGTTGGTACCGTGAACTGCTCAGTAAGGCTGTGGTGACTTTTGCCTCGGCAACAGTCATCGGTGGAGTTGCACTGGTTAATTATCAAGGCCTGTCTTCGCTGTTTCGCAATCATCACGAATTACGCTTGATGGTGGTGCCAAGCAACTATATTGGTGCCTCGGCTGGCTTCTTGCGCGAGCAGGTTGCGTCTGCACATCAACCTTTTGTGAAGCTCGGTGAAGATGCCCGGCGCAATCCAGCCTGGCAAACTCACGGGCGCAAATCCCTGACGGTACTTGTTGTGGGTGAAAGTGCCCGGGCGGAGAACTTCGGCATCCTTGGTTATAGCCGCGACACCAATCCGAAGCTGAGTAAGGAAGATGGCCTGATCGCTTTCACCGATGTGCACTCCTGCGGTACTGAAACCGCCGTATCGGTGCCTTGCATGTTCTCCAACATGGGGCGTAAGGACTACAACGCCAGCAAGGCAAAGAACGAAGAAGGCCTGTTGGACGTGCTCAAGCATGCGGGTATCGACGTGATCTGGCGTGACAACCAGTCAGGCTGCAAAGGTACGTGCGATCGCGTCACCCTTCAGGACGTCAGCAATCTGAAGGACCCGGTGCTGTGCGCCAACAGTGAATGCCGCGATGAAATCCTGCTGCAAGGGCTGCAGCATTTCATCGATACCCTGGACAAGGACACGGTATTGGTATTGCACCAGATGGGCAGCCACGGCCCTGAGTACTTCAAGCGTTATCCGAAAGAGTTCGAGCGCTTCACCCCGGTTTGCGAGAGTAATGCCCTGAACAATTGCAGCCGCGAAAGTATCGTCAATGGCTACGACAACACCCTTGTCTATACCGACCATGTACTGTCGACCTTGATCGATCTGCTGCGCAGCAACCAGGACAAAGTGGATACAGCGATGCTGTATCTGTCGGATCATGGCGAGTCCCTGGGTGAATACAACTTGTTCCTCCACGGCACGCCCTACATGCTGGCACCGGAGCAGCAAAAGCATGTCGCCATGTTTGCCTGGTTCTCTGACAGCTATAAAAAGTCGTTTGCACTAGATACCCGCTGCTTGCAACAAAGTCGTGAAAAGTCCCTCAGCCAGGACAACCTGTTCCATTCGATGCTTGGGCTGCTGGAGGTCGACAGCAAGGTCTACCACCAGGATCTGGACATGTTTGCCGGATGTCGTCGCCCAGTGATAGACGGCGTGTTGGCCAAGGATTGATCGCCTCTGACTCTGTTTCACGCGGTGGCTGCCGACCTGGTTTTTGACCAGTGTTGGCCGGGCACGGTGATTCTCTCGACGGTTCCGGGTGCTGGGTAAGACCAGCTAGCTCGGCCTTGTAGGACTATTCTTTATGTCATGCAGTAATTTTCGCTAATGCTCTTGTTCAGTGGATGCGCGGAAATCGCCGGGGGCGATATATACTGCGCGCCATTCTTCAAGGGAGAGCCGTGTGGCCATCGATATTCACTGGATTCGCGACAACGATAGCCTCGGACGGTTGTGTGCCGACTGGCAACAGTTGCCATTCGTTGCCCTCGACACCGAATTCATGCGGGTCGACACCTTCTACCCAATCGCCGGCCTGCTGCAGATCGGTGATGGCGTTCGCGCCTATCTGATCGACCCGCTGACCATCGACAACTGGCAGCCATTGGCCGCTTTGCTGGAAAACCCTGCGGTGGTCAAAGTTGTCCACGCGTGCAGCGAAGACCTTGAAGTCCTGCTACGCCTGACCGGCAGCCTGCCAGCGCCGCTGTTCGATACGCAACTGGCTGCCGCTTATCTGAACCTTGGTTTTTCCATGGGCTATTCGCGGCTGGTGCAGGAAGTGCTCGGCATCGACCTGCCCAAGGGGGAAACCCGTTCCGACTGGCTGCAACGCCCGCTTTCCGAAACCCAGATCAGCTATGCCGCCGAAGATGCCGTGCATTTGGCTGAAGTTTTCGTAAAACTGCGTCCAAAGCTGTCCGACGAGAAATACGCCTGGGTCCTGGAAGATGGCGCCGAACTGGTGGCCAACCTGCGCCGCGAGATCGATCCGTACGAGGTCTATCGCGATGCCAAGCTGGCCTGGAAGCTGTCTCGCGCCCAACTTGCCGTTTTGCGTGAGCTCTGCGCCTGGCGTGAAAAGGAAGCCCGGGCCCGCGACCTGCCGCGCAACCGGATCATCCGCGAGCATTCGTTGTGGCCACTGGCGCGTACGCAACCGGATAACCTCGGCGCGCTGGCGAAAATCGAAGACATGCACCCACGTACCGTGCGTCAGGACGGCGAGTTTCTGCTTGATCTGATCAAGCGCTCTGGCAGTGTGTCGCCTGATCAGTGGCCGTCAGCCGTGCCGGAGCCGTTGCCGGTGGATGCTGCTGCGCTGCTCAAACAAATGAAGGCCATAGGTCAGGCCGAAGCCGAGCGCCTGAACATCGCGCCGGAACTGATGCTGCGCAAGAAAACCCTGGAAGCGCTGCTCAAGAGCGGCTTCCCCAATGGTCCCTACCAATTGCCTGATTCGCTGCGTGGCTGGCGCCGCGAATTGATGGGCCAGGCGCTGCTCGACAGCCTGGCCACCGCCGGAGAACAGCCTTGAAACGTATTTGCTCCATCTACCGCAGCTCGAAAAGAAACGAAATGTACCTGTATGTGCTCAAGAGCGATGCTCTGGAGCGCGTACCGGATACCCTGATGGCAGCCTTCGGCAAGGCCATCCACGCGTTCGATCTGGTGCTGAGCCCAGAGCGCAAGCTGTCGCGCGAGGACATCACGGTCGTGCTGGAAAACCTTGAGAAGCAGGGTTATCACCTGCAAATGCCGCCTGCCGAAGACGAGTACATCGAGCACTTGCCGGAAGAATTGTTGCGTCGCAACGATCCGATGTGAGCGGCAGACAGACTCTGTTCAGAGTGGTTATGAAACACTGATTGATTTTAGCGATGGCAGCATCGACGGAGCACTGCTCTGTCGGCGGCCGTCTGCACTGTTTTTGAAAGGTTTGAAGCATGCGCGTCCTGATTGCTGAACACGACCACCCCGTGTACGCCCAACTGTTGCGCGAGGCGGCACCGGACCTGGAGGTGCTGACCAGCGGTGACTCCGCCGAACTGGCCAGCCAGGCCGCCGATTGCCCGGTTTGGCTCGGCCAGCCTGATTTGCTGGCGACCCTGTTACGCCAGGGTCATCAACCGCAATGGCTGCAATCGACCTGGGCCGGCATCACGCCGCTGCTGGCCGATGGCTTGCCGCGGCACTATCGGCTGACCCGTGCAGTCGGAATCTTTGGCCAGGTCATGGCCGAGTACGTGCTCACGTACATGCTCGGTCACGAGCGTGAAGTGCTGGCGCGACTGGTCAGCCAGGTCGAGCGCAAGTGGGACAGTCGTCAGGTCCAGAGCCTGGCGGGGCGCAGGGTGTTGATCGTCGGCACCGGTGATATCGGTCAAAGTGTCGCGCAGTTCCTCGTGCCGTTTGGCGTTGAACTGTATGGCGTTGCCAGCAGCGCACGGGAGCAGGCACCGTTTATCGAAGTTGGTTCGATGGCGGATTTGCCGCGGCTGGTCGGTGAAGTCGATTACGTGGTCAATCTGCTGCCGAACACGCCGGACACCCACGATGTCTACGACGCGGCGCTGTTCAAGCAATTCAAGCCGACCGGGTTGTTCATCAACGCCGGACGCGGAGTGGCGGTGGTCGATGCGGATCTGGTGGATGCCCTGAAGGAAGGGCATCTGGCGGGTGCAGTGATCGATGTGTGCCGTCAGGAACCCTTGCCCCAGCGTCATCCGTTCTGGACGGCTTGGGGCCTGCTGCTGACCGGCCACAGCTCGGCCCCGACTTCGCCTTCAATGATGGTGAAGTTGTTTGTCGAGAACCTGCGGGCTTATGAGGCGGGAGAGGCGTTGCGCGGGGAAGTGGATTTCGATCGCGGGTATTGAACACACCCTCAAAAACTAATGTGGGAGCGAGCTTGCTCGCGATGAGGCCGGTACATTCAACATCAATATTGACTGTCCTACCGCTATCGCGAGCAAGTTCGCTCCCACAGGGATTTTCAGTATGGCTTAGAGGGTGAAGTCACCTTCAGCCGCCAGTTCGCTCAATGGACGACGCGGGCTGGGTTCTTCACGGGCTTGCAGATAATCCGCCAGGCTCGCCTTGTCCCCCAGCTTGCCCACCGCGACGGCGGCGTGCAGGGCGTAGCCTTCAGGAATGTTCAGCTCCTTGCGGGTCAGTTCCTGATCGAAGCCGGCCATGCCGTGGCTGTGCCAGCCGCTCAGGCTCGCTTGCAAGGCGAGGTGGCCCCAGGCGGAGCCGGTGTCGAAGGTGTGCCATAGGGCCGGGGTTTCTTCGGCTGCGCCAGGCGCAACGAAGGTGGTTTTCGAAATCACGATCACCAGGGCCGAAGCATGTTGCGCCCAGCTGCGGTTGAATTCGTTCAACAGGCCCAAGTAACGCTCCCAGTTCGGCGTGTCGCGACGTGCGTAGAGGAAGCGCCAGGGCTGCGAGTTATAGGCCGAGGGTGCCCAGCGGGCGGCTTCGAAAAAGCTCAGCAGGGTTTCCTCTGGGATCGTTTCGCCGGTAAAGGCGCGGGGCGACCAGCGATCGGTGAACTGAGGGTGAATGGCGTAATCGGCAACGCGTGGGTTGGCACTCATCAAGAGATTCCTGGCTACGTTTGAAAGTGGGAGCAACACAAAACCCTACTTGGCAGCGCAAAAACTGACAAGCCCGGCATACCGACAGTCGCCAATGCTTGGCCCGCGGAGCTGTGGGCACTAGACTGGCGGCCTTTTCACCACCTGATGTCGATACTCGAACCATGGCCGCCAAAGTAGAACCGTTCTGGATACGCAAGACCCTTGATCAACTCGATCAGGAGGAATGGGAGTCGCTGTGCGACGGCTGTGGATTGTGCTGCCTGCAAAAGCTTGAAGACGAAGACGACAACAGCGTCTATTACACGCGCATCGCCTGCAAGTTGCTGGATCTGAAAACCTGCCAGTGCACGGACTATCCCAACCGCCGTGACTCGGTGCCCGACTGTATCCAGCTCACGCCGGGCAAGGCCGACGAATTCAAATGGCTGCCACCGACCTGCGGCTATCGCCTGGTCAGCGAGGGCAAGGACCTGCCGTTGTGGCATCACCTGGTGTGCGGTGATCGCGATGCCGTTCATCACGAGCGGATTTCCCAGTCCGGGCGCATGCTCGCCGAAGGCAGCGTGCCGGAAGATGATTGGGAAGATCATCTGATTTTCCGCGCAGGCTGATTGCCTGAGTTTCAACGTTTCACGAAGGAGTGTGTATGGCTGTGGGATGGCGGCAGGCGTGGATCCTTGGGTTACTGGCCGTGAATTCGCCGGCATGGGCTGCAAACAAGGTAAATCTGGATTACCACGTACGCCTGTTGCCGCAGAGCGACCAGGCCGAAGTGCGCCTGACGCTCGCCCAGGGCTCGGCGGTACGCAGCCTGGATTTCGACCTTGGCGACGGCAGCCACTACACCGATTTCAAGGCTGACGGCCAATGGCAGCTGACCCCCGGCAAAGGGGCGCGCGGTGTCTGGCATCCGGCTGCGGACAAGGCCAGCCTGACCTACCGCGTGAGTATCAACCACGGGCGTAAGAGCGGCAGCTTCGACACGCGCATGACGCCAGGCTGGGCGTTGATGCGCGGCGACAATCTGGTGCCGGCTGCCAGACTCGATCAACAGGACGGCATCGAACTGGTTTCACGCCTTGAGTTCGAGCTGCCCGGTGGCTGGAAAAGCGTTGAAACCGCTTGGCCACGAATCGGCCCGAATAAATTCCGTATCGATAACCCTTCCCGACTGTTCGACCGGCCTACCGGCTGGATGCTCGCAGGTGAGCTCGGCAGTCGCCGCACGCGTCTGGGCGAGACCGAAGTCACAGTCGCCTCGCCGCTGGGGCAGGGCATGCGCCGTATGGATGTGCTGACACTGCTGACCTTCGTCTGGCCGCAAGTGCAGGCGCTGTATCCGCGACACCCGGGCAAACTGCTGGTCGTCGGGGCCAATGATCCAATGTGGCGCGGCAGCCAGTCAGCGCACGAGTCGATCTACCTCAACAGTCGTCTGCCGGTGGTCAGCGAAAGCGGCACCAGTGCCTTGGTCCGTGAGTTGGCCCAGGTGTTCGGGCGCGTCAAAGGCACCCGGCGCAGTGACTGGATTAGTGAGGGCTTTGCTGAGTATTACGCCATCGAACTGGTGCGTCGGGCCGGCGGAATGAGCGATGAGCGCTATGAGAACCTGCACGGCAAACTGGTCATGATCAGCCAGAAAGTCACCACGCTGCGCGGTGAGCGGATCAACCCGGCGCAGTTGGCCAGGGCAGTGGTGTTGCTGCAGGAACTGGATCGTGAAATTCGCCTGAAAACCCATAACAAGCGTTCGCTCGATGATGTGCTGCGCGAGGCGATGCGGCTGGATAACGTTGATACCAAGGACTTTGTGCAGCTGTCGGAGAGTGTTATTGGCGACTCTTCCAAAGTCCTTGATACCGGTTTACTTCAGTGAGTCCGTCATCGCGAGCTTGCTCGCGAAAAGGCCGGTAGCCTCGGCGCAATTCCTGGATCAAACCCCGGCTTTCGGCGACTTCAAGGAATCATTGCCGGTAACGGTTGCGGTTTTGGTTGCCGCCTCGGCATTGGCCTTCAGCGTCTTCAGCGTCTTCAGCGTCTTCAGCGTCTTCAGCTCTTCACCCGCCCGCTGGATTTTCGCCCGCACGTTGTTCATGTCCTGACGGCTTTTCTCCAGCAGGCTTTTCGCTGAGCTGTGACCGGTAATGCCGCGCGCCAGGGCCACGCCGCCGATGGCCACCTGGACCAGGCCAAAGATCCCGCCACGCCGCAGTCCCTTGCCCACCATCACCACGCCGCCGGCCAGGGAGCCAATGCGTTCCCAGCCCTGCACGTTTTGCTCGGAAGAGCTCTGGAACGGGGTAGATTCGATACGCTCGACGGGTTTGAGTTCGCTCATGGTCTGTCTCCAGGCTTCATTGATCGATAGTCAAACTGACAGCCTGGGCGGGCAGCTCGTTCAATCGGATGTGTGGCGATTCAGCGGAATTTTGGTCCGGAGCGGGTATTGAGCCCCTTGGACATGCGGTCGTAGAGCACGACGTTGACCGTGGCGGCCAGGTTCATGCAACCGGTGGTCGGAATGTAGACCACGTCTTCGCACCAGTCGCGAATCTCTTTATCCAGCGATCCGTCTTCCGGGCCGAAGATGTAGAGCGCGCGATCCGGGTGGGTGTATTCCGGCAACGGGCGGGCGCCCTCGACCAGTTCCACGGCGACGGGCACACAATTGAGGGGCAGGATTTTCTTCAGGTCGTCGATGCCGATCAGCGGGATGTCGTAGTGCACGCGCTTGGTATCGGTGACGAAGTCGGCGGCGCGCTCATAGCGCTTGCCGGTGTAGAACACCGACGCCACGCCATAACAGCCAGCGGCGCGCATCACCGAACCGACGTTCTCCGGTGATTTGGGGTTATACAAACCAATGCAGCTGTACCGTTTGTCTGCCACGAGCGGGGTGCCTTTTGGGAAAAAAGCGGGATTATACGGGGATTGGGCGGCAACGGTCAGTTTGGAGATTGGCGGTGGCAGGGCTATTGCTATCGCGAGCAAGCTCGTTCCCACAGTGGATCTGTGTCGTTCACAAAATCAAATGTGGGAGCGAGCTTGCTCGCGATGAGGTCGGATCAGGCGCTGAAAATCTTCAGTCTTCTTTCTTCATCAACCCGGCGAGTGCCGCAAACGGGTTGTGCGTAGCCTTGGCAATTTTCGGCGTGCTCAGCGAGCCTTCGTCGAAATACTGCTGGTCGGTATACCGCGAGTGCTCGTTATCGTGGCAGTACAGGCACAACAACTCCCAGTTCGAGCCGTCCTGCGGGTTGTTGTCGTGGTTGTGGTCGCGGTGGTGCACGGTCAGTTCGCTCAGGCGCTTGCCGGAGAACTCACGGGCGCAGCGGCCACAGACGTGCGGGTACATCTTCAGGGCCTTGTCGCGGTAGCCCATTTCCTTGTCGCGCTGGTTGTCGGCGAGGATGCGATCCAGCTTCGATGTGTTGGTCGGGGTGGACGAACTCATGGGTTCACCTTTGTAGAAAGACTAATGACGGTTATAGGGTGAAGTTTAGCCTAGCCCTTGAGCTTCTCGGCAATCCAGATGGTGTGGCGGGTGCCCTTGTTGCCGTGGGCGAAGACCTGCACTTCCTCGGCCTTGAAACCCGCCTTCTTCAGTTTGTCGGAAAACTGCCGGTCAGCGCTGGCCGACCAGACGGCCAACACGCCTTTTGGTCTCAGGGCCTTGGCGCAGGCACTGAGGCCTGCGGCGGAGTAGAGCCAGCTGTTGGCTTTCTGGGTCAGACCTTCGGGACCGTTGTCGACGTCGAGCATGATGGCATCGAAACCCTGGGGCTCGGTCTGCAGGACTTTGGCCACGTCTTCCATGCGAATCACGGTTCGCGGGTCTTGAAGCGGGTTTCCGGCTTTCTCGCCGAGTGGCCCGCGATTCCACTCCACAACGCCAGGCACTAATTCAGCGACCACCACTTCGGCAGTCTTGCCCAGGTGCTTGAGCGCCGAAGCGAGGGTGAAACCCATGCCCAGGCCGCCGATGAGCACCCTTGAACCCGGTCGGCCGGCGACCTTGCGACACGGGATCTCGGCCAGGGCATCTTCGGAACCGTGCATGCGCGTGTTCATCAATTGTCCGCCGTCGCCGCCCTGGATCTTGATGACAAAATCCTCGCCGTATTCGAACAGGCACAGGGCTCCGCCGTTTTCAGGGATGGGAGTGGTGTCCAGCAGAACAAAACGTTTCATGGGGCTCACTTGAAGAAAATTGGCAGAACTCGGGAGGGCAAACAGGCGCAGTTGGGAGTAGCCTGTTTATGACGACAAGGTCAACGGAGCCATTGATGAAGCGCACCATTCTAACGGTCATTGCCCTGGCCGCGCTCTCGATAACTGCAGTGCAGGCGCAACAGCTGCAATCGATTCCCGTCAGCCCCGCGCCGATACCCGGTTCGCCCGGCACCGCGACGCCCACGCCGTACCCGCAAATCAGCCCGGCGCCTTTGCCTAAAGTCGGCCCCGGCAGTAGCGGTCCGCCGTTGGTGCCGATTGAAATGCCCAGCCCGCCGACGAAGGACCAGCCGATACCGGGCCTGGAGCCCAATCCGCCGAAACCCAAATCGCCGGGCGGCTAGACCTGCTGCGAAAGCAGTTGACCGTCGGCCATGCGCAAGCGTTTGGAGAGGGACACGGCGAGGGCGCGGATGATCTTGGCGGCGATTTTTGGTGCATCGTTGAGCATCTTTTCCAGCGAGTCCTTGCCCAGGTTGAGCAACTGGCAGTTGCTTGCGGCCACGCAACTGGCCGAGCGCCGTTCGCCGTCGAGCACGGCCATTTCACCGAACGAGCGGCCGCTGCGTAACGTGGCGATGGTGACTCGCTGCCCGTCAGCGTTGGTTTTCTGCACCGCCACCTGACCGGTATGGATGATGCACATGAAACTGCCGGCATCGCCCTCCTGGAAGATCTCCTCACCCTGGGCAATGGTGCTGATACTGAAGTAGCCCGAAGCCGTGGCGAAGTCGGCTGGCTGCAGTTGATTGAACAGGCCGCAATCCATCAGCCAGTCGCGAATTTCGTTGTTCAGAAAGGTTGGTTCAGACATGTCGTCACGGTCTTTTTTGTGATTGTTGCTGACTCGTATTTAAATTCACCGAAAATCCCTTGTGGGAGCGAGCTTGCTCGCGATTGCGGCTTCACAGGCAACGGTAATGTTGATTGTGCTGACGCCATCGCGAGCAAGCTCGCTCCCGCAGGGTACAGGTGTTGTATCGGCTGCCGGTGTACGCAATTAAGACCGGCACGCCGCGCCAGGTTCCTCAGGCCATGCCCAAAACCTTGAACAAAAATGCATATTCGAGTGCTACGTCACGCAATCCCTGATATCGACCGCTCATCCCGCCATGCCCGGCACCCAACTCAGTCTTGAGCAGCAGGGGATTGCTGTCGGTCTTGGTCGCGCGCAATTTCGCCACCCACTTGGCTGCTTCCCAATACTGCACGCGGCTGTCGTTGTAACCGGCGATCACCAGGGTGGCCGGATAAGCCTGCGCGGTGACATTTTCATACGGGGCGTAGGCCTTGATCCGATCATGGACGTCCGGCTCTTCAGGGTTGCCCCACTCGTCGTACTCCGTCACGGTCAATGGCAGATCAGGGTCGAGCATGGTGTTGAGTACGTCGACGAACGGCACTTCGGCGATGGCGGCGCCAAACAGCTCCGGCCGTTGGTTGAGCACCGCGCCGATCAGCAAGCCACCGGCGCTGCCGCCACTGATAGCCAACTGCGGTGCAGTGGTGAAGCCTTGGGCGATCAGGTGTTCGGCGCAGGCGATAAAGTCGCTGAAGGTGTTGTGCTTGTGCTCCTGCTTGCCGGCGCGATACCAGGCTTCCCCCAGTTCGCCGCCGCCACGCACGTGAGCAATGGCAAACGCCATGCCGCGATCCAGCAGACTCAGGCGCGCATGGGAAAACCACGGGTCGAGGCTTTCGCCATAGGCACCATAGCCGTAGAGGTATAGCGGCACGGGTTTGCCCAGGTCTGTGCGTTTGATCACCAGGCTGATGGGCACTTGCGTGCCGTCCGGCGCAGTGGCCCACAGGCGTTGGCTGACGTAGGCGTCGGCATCGAACGGGCCGAGCACCGGGGTTTGCTTGAGGACTTTCTGCTCGCCGGTCGCCAGTTCAAGCTGGCGGATTTGCGCCGGACGGTTCAACGCTTCGTAGCGCAGGCGAATCCGGTCGCTTTCGAACTCCAGACTGTTTTGCACGTGCAGGCTATAGGCCGCATCCGGCAGTTGCACACGATAAGGCGCCAGGCTTTGTGGGTGGACTTCAATGACCGGCAAGCTGCCAACCCGCAGGCTCAGGGTCATGGCCCCGGTGTTAAGGCTGATGCCGTCGATCATCACCGTGTCGCTGTGGGGGATCAGGTTCTGCCAGTCGGCTTCGGTCGGCGCGGCACCGGTATCGACAGCCGTGTACAGGGCGAAATTGATACCGTCACGGTTGCTGCGAATGAACCAGGTCCATTGACCATTGAGTACGCCGTGGTCGACGTCGTACTCATGCTCCTCGACCCGTGGCGCGATGCAGGTAAAGGCGTGCTGCGGTTGGTTGGCGTCGAGCACCCAGACTTCGCTGGTAGTCTTGCTGCCCACGGACAGCAGCAATTGCTGCTCGGAGCTTGAACGGTAGCAATGCATGAAGAAGCGCCCGTCCGGCTCATGGAACACTTCTTCGGCCGCCGTGCCGTCCAGTCGATAGCGATACAGCTTGTGCGGGCGATGGGTGTCATCCAGTTCGCCAAAGAAAAGCGTCAGGCTATCGTTGGCCCAGGTCATGCTGCCGTCGCAGTCCTGGAATTCCAGCTCGCTGACACGGCCGTCGGACAATTCCTTCACGAACAGCGTGTAAATCTCTTCGCCGCTGGAGTCGATGCTGTAGGCCAGACGCTGGTGGTCCGGGCTGATGCTGAACGCCCCGAGCGAAAAGAAACCACCCTTGGCCAGTTCGTTGGGGTCAAGCAGCAGTTGTTCGCGGTTTTCGTCGAGGGTCAGGCTGTCATCGGCCGGACGCGGGCAGCGGTAGTGCCTGGCGTACTCATCGCCTGCCGTGGTGCGGGTGTAATACAGATAGGGGCCCCATGGCGAGGGCAGGGACAGATCGGTCTCGAGAATCCGCCCCTTGATCTCTTGGAACAGGGTTTCGCGCAATGCGGCCTGGTCGGCGGTTTGCGCTTGCTGATAGCTGTTTTCGGCTTTCAGGTAGTCGAGCACTGCCTCGGTGTCGCGCTCTTGCAGCCAGGCATACGGGTCGGAGCCTTCAGCCTTGTGGGCAATCGGAGCGTCGTGAATGTTGGCGGATAGGGGCATGAAGGATTCTCGAGCAGTGTACGGAATAGGTTTGGAACCTGTGGGAGCGAGCTTGCTCGCGATGAGGTCAGTACATCCAACATCAATGTTGACTGTCAGTGCGCCATCGCGAGTAAGCTCGCTCCCACAGGGTTATGTGTCTTGACCGAAGGCATTGATGCAGCCTGATGGGCGAAAAGCCGTTATCATAAGCGCCTCTTTGCCTGCCTTGCCATGGACACCATGACCGAGAACGACTATCTGATCGCTTGGGGCCTCTACGCCTTCGCCGCTTTGGGCTGCCTGTTGGTGTGGATGCGCTTGACCCGCTGGATGTGGCGTTGGCTGCGTGAGCCGCTACGGCTGGCGATGGTCGTGCTGCTGTTCAGCCCGACCATCATCGACCCGGTCAAGGACAAAGTTGCACCGGCTCTCGCCATTACCGCGCTCGACCTGCTGTTCAAGGTCGGCAACAACGCCTGGCGGGCGATTTCCGATCTGTTCATGTACGGCATGATCGCGTTCGGCTTCTATCTGGTACTGGTGGCGATCCGTTTCCCCATCGAGCGTGCCTCCAATGCCCGCAGGGAACAGGCTGCCGCCGCCAAAGCCGCCGTCCGTGCCGACGAGCCCGAGGACGATCAACCGTTCGGCGGTGCCGGCGATGATCGTTACGGTCGTCCGCCCGTGCCGAGCAGTCCTCAGCGGATGCGAGTCGAACCCCGTCTGTAACCTTGCCCCTGCGATTGAGCGAGAGTCCGAGCATGTGTGAGTTATTGGGCATGAGCGCCAATGTCCCGACCGATATCGTGTTCAGCTTTACCGGGCTGATGCAGCGCGGCGGACGCACCGGCCCACACCGCGATGGTTGGGGCATTGCCTTCTATGAAGGCCGCGGGCTACGGCTGTTCCAGGACCCGGCGGCGAGCTGCGAGTCGGAGGTCGCGAACCTGGTGCAGCGCTATCCGATCAAGAGCGAAGTGGTGATCGGGCACATCCGCCAGGCCAACGTCGGCAAGGTCTCCCTATCCAACACGCATCCGTTCGTCCGTGAGCTGTGGGGACGCAACTGGTGTTTCGCCCATAACGGCCAGTTGGCGGACTTCCAGCCAGTGGCCAGTTTCTATCGCCCGGTCGGCGATACCGACAGCGAAGCGGCTTTCTGTGATTTGCTCAACCGTGTGCGTGCAGCGTTCCCCGAGCCGGTCGAGGTCGAAGAGCTGCTGCCTGACCTGGTGGCAGCGTGCGCCGAATACCGCAGCAAAGGTGTGTTCAACTGCCTGCTCAGCGACGGTGACTGGTTGTTCTGCTATTGCTCGACCAAGCTGGCGCAAATCACCCGTCGTGCACCGTTTGGCCCGGCGCGCTTGAAAGATGTCGACGTGATCGTCGACTTTCAGGCCGAAACCACACCTAACGATGTGGTGACCGTCATTGCCACCGAACCCCTGACCGAAAACGAAACCTGGACCCGTTACGAACCGGGTCAATGGAGCCTGTGGCGACGCGGCGAATGTGTCAGCCAGGGCCAGACCGAATAAGGACTCCTTGCATGTTGCTCAGTTATCTACGGCTGGTGTTGTTTGCGGCGGGCCTGTTGATCGGTGTCCAGGTCCCGGGCTTCATCAGCGATTACGCCAAACGGGTCGAGGCGCACCTGATCGAGGCGCAGACCAGTCTGAGCGGCTTCCAGAACACCGCCAATCAGTTCTTCAAGGGTGACATGCAGGCTCTGGTCGCGCACTACCGCGCCAGCGAAGACCCGATCTTTCGCAGTGACGCCGACAGCCTGGGCAACCTGCTGACCCGTCAGGTGGCTCTGGACAAGCAATTCCAGGCGATGCAGGGCCCGTGGTACATCCGCTTCCTGCAAGTGGTGCTGGCCGCCGATCCGGATATCCGCAAGGAAACCTGGAATGGTTACAGCTACCAGATCCTGTTGACGCCCGAAGCGATGGTGTGGGGCATGAGCGGCGCCTTGCTGCTGTCGTTCGGGATCGAGTGCCTGTTCCGACTGATCGACTGGGTGGTGCTGGGCGGCAAGCGTCTGCGCCAGAGCAGGCCGATCGAAGAGCGGGATTTGCGCGGTTTGTAACCCCGTCGAGCGTCGAGGAGCCGGCAAGCCGGCTCCTCGGTTGATTACCAATCTATCGAATAGCTCATGCTCAAGGTACGGCCTTCGGCGTTGGGGTATGGCGCTTTGGCGTTGGCCTGGGCGAACAGGTTGACGTACGTGCGGTTGCTCAGGTTGTACACCCCGCCTTCCAGGCGACCGACCGGCAAGTACACGGAGCCGAGCAGGTCCACCAGCGTATAGCCTTCGATGTCGCGCCCGTTGTTGTCCTTGGCCGCAGCGTCGTAACTGGACAGGTGCATGCCTTGCAGGCGCAGGCTGTAGTCGTCTTCGGTGTAGCCGACGAACAGCGTGGTTTTGGCCGGTGAAATGCGTGTTGCCGGCAGATCGATCCATTTCCCGTTCTGCTGGGTCTCGCCCTTGGCCCAGGCATAGGTACCACCCACCGACCAGTGATCGGTTGCGCGGTAGGTCAGGCTGTTTTCGATGCCGCGAACCCGCTCCTTCTGATTGATCAGACGCAATACACGGCTATTGGCATCGTAGAACTGGGTCACGTCCGAGGTGTTTTCATAGACGGTGACGTCGGCCTGCCACCGGTCCCAGTCACCGCGCCAGCCCAGCTCATAGCTGTCGACCTTGATGGCCTGGGCGTTGAGGCTCTGGATGTCGAAGGTGCTGCTCACGTCACGCAAGAAACGCTGGATGTCCGGCAGCGAAAAGCCTTGGCTGTAATTGGCGAAGACGTCCTGATGCTCACTCAGGTGATAGACCGCGCCCAGGTTATAGAGCGTAGCGTCGTACTTGAGGGTGTCACCGGGCAGGATGGCGTGTACGCCGGTCTGTACGATCTGACCGTAGGCGATGCTGTCGGAGACCTCGCTTTCGATCCATTCGCGGCGCACACCGCCACGCAAGGTCCAGTCCCCGATGTCCCAGGACATCTGCCCGAACAGCGCCTTGGTGGTGGTTTCGATATCCGGGCCCATCTCGTAGGTGGTGCCGGTCTTGGTGTAGGTCAGCCCTTTGAGGGTGTATTGGTCACCGCGTTGGCGGGAGCGTTCGTGATCATAGTCGGCGCCCCAGACCAGGTTGCCTGTGGCGCTGCCAATGGCCGGCAACGGGGTGTCGATGGCCGCACGCAGGCCGTAGACATCCTGCACGCTGTTGTTGTCGGCGATCCCGGCCTTGCCTCGCGACAAGTCCGGGAAGAACAGCGCGTCGGCCCGGCGCCAGTAGCTTTCCAGTTGCAGGCCCTGGCCGTAGAAGTCGTTGTCGGTGTAGTTGAGGTTGGCCGCCTGGTTATGGGTATAGGGTTGGTCATCAAGTTTCAGCCCTTGGACCGCCACGGCTTGCTGCGAGTTTTTCGGGTCTTTGGTGTAGCCGGTGTCTTGCTGGTCCTTGTAGTCCTGCAGCGACAGGCTGAGTTTTTTGTCTGCATCCAGTTCGTAACCGAAACGACCTTGCAGGTCATAGGTTTCGGTGTCCATGTTGCTGCCCTGGGACGTGTCCTGAGGGATGCGGTTGCCGTTGCCGTCGTACTGATCGTTACGCTGGGTCAGGTCGGCGGACACGTACCAGTCCAGGGCATCCTTGCGCCCGGTCGCACTCTGAAAGGCCTCGTAGGCGAAACCCTTGCTCTTGAGGTTGTTGCCGCTGGTCAGGCCCAGTTTGCTGCTGTAGGCAAGGTCCTGACCCTGATTGCGCTTGGTGATGATGTTGATGATGCCGCCTGAGGCACCGGCACCGTAAATGCTGCTGGCGCCGGAAACCACCTCGATGCGTTCGATACTGGCCGGCGCGATGCTGTTGAGTTGGCGGAAGTTGTCACGCGTGGCGTTCTGCGACACGCCGTCGATCAACACCAGCATGTTGCGCCCGCGCAGGGTCTGGCCGAAGTTGCTCATCCCGCCGCTGGACGGCGCCAGGCCGGGAACCAGTTGCCCCAAAATGTCGGAGACCCGACGCCCCGCACCACTCTGCTCGCGGATCTGTTGCTCGTCGATCACCTGGACCGAGCCTGGAATCGAGGCAATGCTCGCTTCGCTGCGGGTCGCGGAAACGACGGTGGCTTGCATGTTCAATGTGCCGGGTTGCTTGTCGGTGTCCTCGGCCCAGGTCTGGGCGCTGACGGAGCCGAGCAGCGGAATCAGCAAGGTAAGTTTGGTTCGGGTCATGAGGTGGTCTTTTTTTAGTCGTGACGAGTGCGGATAGACAAGATGGCGGGGGGGGCTGGCGTGGAGATGAATGAGCGCGCCCAGCGGATCCCGATGGCGGCCAGTGCGTAGGCAACAGGGAGAAGTGCGCCTTGCCAGATGACCCAGAGCAACCGGCTGACGATTTCGTTAGCCAGTGCCGTGGCCGCCCGCCAGGGCATTGCTCAAATGGTCGAGGGTGATGCGGTGGGACTGGAAGGCGGGAGTGCCGAGGGCTTCGCTCCAGTGCGAGAGCAATTGTTGCTGTTTTTGCGTGTAAGCGCGCATCAAGAGTCCGATTCCTTCTGGACAGTGGTTTAGCTGAATGCGCGCAGAGAATACATTTCTAAAATAATAATGCAAATGATAGTAATTGCTACTTGTGGTGTGGGGAGTTTCTTTTCAGAGGCTGGCCAGGGGTTTGCTCAAGACCATGTAGCGTTCTCCCACCTTCTGCGCATACCCCTCCAACACCTGCTGACACAACGTCACAATTTCCTCGACCCACTCCGCGCCGACCCGCCATGACACCACCACTTGCAGATTGGGCGGGCGTTGGTCGATGGCCAGCAAGGTCAATTCCCCCCGCTCCAGTTCCTCGGCCACCAGCACCGGTGGCAATGCGCCGATGCCGAAGCCGTCGCGCAACAAGCGGGTGATGGCCGACACCGAATTCACGCAGTTCAGTCGCGGTGTCATGACGCCATTGGCCTGCATCAGCGCCAGCACTTCCTGATGCGGATGGGAGTTTTTCGAATAAGTGATAATCCGCTCACGCGCCAGTTCGGCGACGTTCGTGTAATTGCGGTTGTAGATCGAGTTGCTGGCAACGATCCAGCCCATGGGGTGGCTGGCCAGTTCCAGGCTGCGCACGCTTTCCTGGCGCAGCAGGTCGGTTTGCAGGATCACATCGAGAAAGCCTTTTTGCAGCTGATCGCAGAGGTTGAGCGAGGTATCGGCCACCAGTTCGATTTCCACCAGCGGGTAGTGATCGGTCATCTGCGCCACCAACGGGCTGAGCCAGGTATGGATCACCGTGTCCATCACGCCGATGCGCACCCGTCCGGCCTTGCTCGAGCGGGTCTCGATCGACTGCTTGAGCGCCTGCATGGTGTCCATCATCTGCTCGGCGTAATCGAGCACCTTGAGGCCTTCGGGCGTCAGGCTCACACCGCGCGAATCCCGCAGAAACAGCTTTACCCCCAGCTCGCTTTCAAGCACTGCGATGCGGCTGGAAATCGAGGCCTGAGTGGTGAAGAGCTTGTCGGCGGTCAGGCGGAAACTCTTGAGTCGGGCGACCCAGACAAAGGTCTCGAGAAACTTCAGGTTCATGGGATAAAGATTTCTTATGTCTAAGGCGGGTTTTTATTAGTTGGACGCAGCAGGGGCGCGCGTCCAAAAATCGGCGCATCCGGTTCCCACGATAGGCGTCGTCGGGGCTCAGAACAATACCAATAAAATCAGCGCGGAGATTTGCCATGAGTGCGCCCGACACCACCGCCATTCCGAAAGCCTCGGCCCGTCCGGGACCTTTCGACTGGTATCGCAACATCAATCAGCAGGAACGCCGCACCTTCTGGAGCTGCAAGATCGGCTATGGCCTGGACGGCATGGACACCCAGATGCTCAGCTTTGTGGTGCCAACCCTGATTGCCATGTGGGGCATCACCACCGGCCAGGCCGGGCTGATTCACACCAGCACGCTGATCGCTTCGGCTATCGGCGGCTGGGTAGCGGGAATTCTCTCCGACCGCATCGGTCGTGTTCGCACCTTGCAGCTGACGGTGCTGTGGTTTGCCTTCTTCACCTTCCTCTGCGGCTTTGCCCAGAACTACGAGCAACTGCTGATTGCACGGACCCTGATGGGCTTCGGTTTCGGCGGAGAGTGGACGGCCGGCGCGGTGCTGATCGGTGAAGTCATTCGAGCCAAGGACCGTGGCAAGGCCGTGGGCATGGTGCAGTCCGGCTGGGCGCTGGGCTGGGGGCTGACGGCGATTCTGTATGCGCTGCTGTTCTCGGTATTGCCACCGGAAGACGCCTGGCGTGCGCTGTTCATCCTCGGCATCGTGCCGGCAATCTTCGTGATATTCGTCCGCCGCCTGGTCAAGGACCCGGAAATCTATCGTGAAGCCAAAGCGAGGCAGGAGCCGAGCAACCCGTCGAAGTTCTACGAGATTTTCGCCCCCGGCATGCTCTTCACCACGATTCGCGCTTCGTTGCTGACTACCGGCGCCCTGGGCGGCTACTACGCGATCACGTCCTGGTTGCCGACTTTCCTGAAGAACGAACGCGGTTTGAGCGTGCTCAATACCAGCGGTTATCTGGCGATGGTGATCGTCGGGTCCTACGTGGGTTATGTCATCAGCGCCTATTTGACCGACATCCTCGGACGTAAAAAGAACTTCATCCTGTTCGCCGTCGGCTCTTTCACCATTGTGTTGTTGTACACGCAACTGCCGGTCAGCAACGGCGTGATGCTGTGGCTGGGCTTTCCTCTGGGCTTCTTTGCCTCCGGGATCTTCAGTGGCATGGGTGCATTCCTGACCGAATTGTTCCCCACGCGCATTCGCGGTTCGGGCCAGGGTTTTTGCTACAACATCGGACGGGCGCTGGCGGCGTTGTTTCCACTGTTGATTGGCCTGCTCAGCCAGACCGTGCCGCTGAGTGTAGGCATCGGTGCCTTTGCGGCGGTTTCCTACGGCGTGGTGATCCTCGCGGCCTTGAGTTTGCCGGAAACCCGTGGCAAGCAACTCGACGCCCAGTAACTGATAATCTGCGGGGCTGTCTTACAGATATGTCCCGCAGCTGAAAAGAATAAAGCCTACAGGAGTGTTCAGTGTGAGCCGCCTGCTATTGAACTGCGACATCGGCGAGAGTTTCGGCAGCTGGACCATGGGTCTGGACGCGGAAATCATGCCCTTCATCGATTGCGCCAACATCGCCTGCGGTTTTCACGCCGGCGACCCGAGCATCATGCGCAAGACCGTCAGCCTGGCCCTCAGCCACGGTGTGCAAGTTGGCGCGCATCCGGCCTATCAGGACCTGGTGGGGTTCGGCCGCCGCTCCATGGCCTATGCCCCCCAGGAACTTCAAGACATTCTGCATTACCAGATCGGCGCCCTCGACGGCATCTGCCGGGCCCAGGGCGGTCGTGTCAGTTACGTCAAACCCCACGGCGCGATGTACAACGACATGATGGCCAACCCGGTGCAATTGCGCGCCGTTTTGCAAGCAGTAGCGTCCTACGACCGCAATCTGCCATTGATGTTGATGGCGACCAAAGACAACAGCGCCGCCCAACAAATGGGCGATGAATACGGCGTGACCTTGTGGTTCGAAGCCTTCGCCGACCGTGCCTACGACAGCGCTGGCAGGCTGGTGTCGCGACAACTGCCGGGAGCAGTGCATCACGAACCGGAAAAAATCATCGAGCAGGCGCTGACCATCGCCCGTGGCGATCCGCTCACCGCCAGCGACGGCAGCGCCCTGCATTTGCAGGCCAATACCCTGTGCGTGCACGGCGACAACGCCAGCTCGGTCGCTGCCGTGCAACGCATCCGTGAAGCCTTGAACCGGCAGAGTGCGTCATGAAGCTGCGGGTGGAAGTGGTGGCGCTGGATTGCCTGATGGTGCGCCTGTTCGATGAAATTGCCGAAACCAACATGCCGTGGATGCTGGCGGCCAGTGAAAGTCTGCGCACGGCATTCGCCGGGCATCTGATTGATCTGGTGCCGTCCTACACCACCTTGATGGTGCATTACGACTTGACCGCGCTGAGTCCCGCGCAGGCCCGGGAGTTGATTGCCCAGGCGCTGATCGATCTGTCGCCCAATGCGCGTACGCGCGGTACCTGCCATGTGTTGCCGGTGTGGTACGACTTGAGCGTGGGTCCGGAATTGAGCCTGTTGTCGCAACGTAGCGGGTTGGCGGTGGAGGAGGTGATCCGTCGTCACTGCGAGCGTGAATATCAGGTGTTTGCCTTGGGCTTTGCGCCGGGCTTCGCGTTCATGGGGCTGGTGGAAGAGGTGCTCGCCGCGCCGCGTCTGAACACGCCACGCAAAAAAGTCGCCGCAGGCAGTGTCGGCATTGCCGAACGGCAAACGGCGGCCTACCCGGTAGTGTCGCCGGGGGGCTGGAACCTGATCGGCCGCACGCCGGCCAAATTGTTCGATCGCAACCGTGACGGCTACAGCCTGATGCAACCCGGTGACACCGTACGGTTCGAAGCGATCGGCCATGCCGAGTTCATTAACCTGGGCGGTGACGATACGCCACTGGAGGCCCAGGCATGAGCCGTCTGATCATTGAAGCGAGTACGGCGCTGTGCCTGTTGCAGGATGCCGGTCGATTCGGCGTGCGGCATCTGGGCGTGACCCAGGGCGGAGCCGCCGATTGGCGTTCGATGTCCTGGGCCAACTGGCTGTTGGGCAACGGGCTGGATGCGCCGGTAATCGAAATTACCCTTGGCGGATTCACCCTCGTGGCCGAGGAAGATTGCGTGCTGGCCTTGGCCGGAGCGGATCTTGGTGCGCAGGTGGACGGCGAAGCGCTGGCACCGTGGCGCAGTTTCAGGTTGCACAAAGGTCAGCGTTTGAAATTCACCCGGCCGCTACTCGGCGCCCGGGCCTATCTGGCGGCGCCGGGTGGGTTTGATGCACCGAAAGTGCTGGGCAGCAGCGCGACGGTGGTCCGTGAAGAACTGGGTGGCCTGGACGGAATGGGCCATGCGCTGGGTGAAGGCGCGTCCATGAGCTACTCGGGGAACTCGCTGGTATTGCTGCGGGAGTTGCCAAGCCAATGTGTGCCGGATTTCACCGGCGAGCCTTTGCTGGATCTAGTGCTTGGTGCACAGATTGGCGATTTCAGCGGGCAGAGTCTGTTCGATGCGTTCAACAGCGTGTGGAGCCTGGACAGTCGTGCTGATCGAATGGGTATTCGCCTGTTGGGCCCGGCGTTGCAGTACCAGGGCAAGCCTATGATTTCCGAAGGCATCCCGCTGGGCGCGGTGCAGGTGCCGCCGGACGGGCAGCCTATCGTGTTGCTCAATGATCGGCAGACCATTGGCGGTTATCCGCGGTTGGGGGCATTGACGCCGTTGGCGCTGGCGCGGTTGGCGCAATGTTTACCGGGGGCGCAGGTGCGGTTGCGGCCAGTGGTGCAGGAAGTGGCGCATCGAGAACAGATTCAGTATCTGCGTCAGTTTGTTAGCCTTTAAAAGCATCGCGAGCAAGCTCGCTCCCACATTGGGTCTTTGCCGTACATAAGACCTGTGGGAGCGAGCTTGCTCGCGATGGCGTCAGTCCAGACAACAGAACTACTTGGACAGAAACCGCATCCCTTCTTCCAACCCACGAAGAGTCAGCGGATACATCTGGTCTTCGATCAGATCCCGCACGATGTTGGTCGAAGAGGTATAGCCCCACGTGTCCTTCGGATACGGATTGATCCAGATGAGCTTCTTGTACTTCTCCTTGAACCGCTGCATCCACACGTAACCGGCTTCTTCGTTCCAGTGCTCGACGCTGCCGCCCGCCTGGGTGATTTCATAGGGCGCCATGGCGGCGTCACCGATGAAGATCACTTTGTAGTCGGCGCCGTACTTGTGCAGCAGATCCATGGTCGAAGTACGCTCGGAGGTGCGGCGCATGTTGTTCTTCCACACCGATTCATAAATGAAGTTGTGGAAGTAGAAGTACTCCAGATGCTTGAACTCGGTCTTGCAGGCCGAGAACAGCTCCTCGCAAATCTTCACATGGGCGTCCATCGAGCCGCCGATGTCGAACAGCAGCAACAGCTTGACGGTGTTACGCCGCTCCGGCCGCATCTGGATGTTCAGCAGGCCGGCATCCTTGGCGGTATGGTCGATGGTGCCGTCGATGTCCAGCTCTTCGGCCGCGCCCTGTCGGGCAAACTTGCGCAAGCGCCGCAGGGCGACCTTGATGTTGCGGGTGCCCAGCTCGACCGAATCGTCGAGGTTCTTGTATTCGCGCTGGTCCCAGACCTTGACCGCCTTGCCCTGGCGCTTGCCGGCATCGCCGACCCGAATGCCTTCCGGGTTGAAACCGCCGGAACCGAACGGGCTGGTGCCACCGGTGCCGATCCACTTGTTGCCACCGGCGTGGCGTTCCTTCTGTTCTTCCAGGCGTTTCTTGAACTCTTCGATCAGCTTGTCCAGGCCACCCAAGGACTGGATCGCCGCCCGCTCTTCGTCGGTCAGCGAACGCTCGAATTCCTTGCGCAGCCAGTCTTCGGGAATCAAGGCCTGCAAGTGGTCGTCGAGTTTTTCAAGACCATTGAAGTAGGCACCGAACGCCCGGTCGAACTTGTCGAAATGCTTTTCGTCCTTCACCAGGATCGCCCGGGACAGGTAATAGAACTCATCCATGTCGGCGAAGGTCACGCGTTGTTTCAGCGCGTTGATCAGGTCCAGCAGCTCACGCACCGAGACCGGCACCTTGGCTGCACGCATTTCATTGAACAGGTTGAGCAACATGGCGTTGACCCTTATCGGCTGCCGCGACGGCTCATGAACGCCAGACGCTCCAGCAGTTGCACGTCCTGTTCGTTCTTGACCAGCGCACCGGCCAGCGGCGGGATGGCCTTGGTCGGATCACGCTCGCGCAGCACTGCTTCGCCGATGTTGTCGGCCATCAACAGCTTCAGCCAGTCCACCAGCTCGGAGGTCGAAGGCTTCTTCTTCAGGCCCGGCACCTTGCGTACGTCGAAGAACACGTCCAGCGCTTCGCTGACCAGGTCTTTCTTGATGTCCGGGTAGTGCACGTCGACGATCTTTTGCAGGGTGGTGCGGTCCGGGAAGGCGATGTAGTGGAAGAAACAGCGGCGCAGGAAGGCGTCCGGCAGCTCTTTTTCGTTGTTGGAGGTAATAATGATGATCGGACGTTTTTTGGCCTTGATGGTCTCGTCGATCTCGTAAACGTAGAACTCCATCTTGTCGAGTTCTTGCAGCAGGTCATTCGGGAATTCGATGTCGGCCTTGTCGATTTCGTCGATCAGCAGGATCACCCGCTCTTCGGACTCGAAGGCTTCCCAGAGCTTGCCCTTTTTCAGGTAGTTGCGTACGTCGTGGACTTTTTCGTTGCCCAGTTGCGAGTCGCGCAGGCGGCTGACCGCGTCGTACTCGTACAGGCCCTGGTGGGCCTTGGTGGTGGATTTGATGTGCCAGGTGATCAGCTTGGCGCCAAAGGATTCGGCCAGTTGCTCGGCGAGCATGGTCTTGCCGGTGCCCGGTTCGCCCTTGACCAGCAACGGCCGCTCCAGGGTGATGGCGGCGTTGACCGCCAGCTTCAGGTCATCGGTGGCGACGTAGGCCTGGGTGCCTTCGAACTTCATCTGCTAATCCTCGAACGGTAACGCCGACCTGTACGAGGCAGGGCGGGGGGCAATAAAAGAGTCAGCCCCGACTATAACGCGGTGCCCGGTCGACTGTGAACGCAGACGGCTTATTCAGTCTCTGAATGGGGCGTCACTTGGTGACTCAGCCTGCATCCGGCTTTGGCCGTTCATACCGCGCATTGAATGCCTGGATGAAACCATTACGCAAAATCTGTAAAAAAGCCTGGAATGCGCTGACATCTTGCTGATGCACATTACCCTTGAGCTCGACCCGTGTCGCAAACTGGTTTTTGCCCTGGTTTTTCAAGACGGTCTCGGTACCGCCGACGAGGGCTTCCCAAATCGAGCGGAATAGCCCTTTATCCTCGCTTTGCACGTCCTGCTGCCAGTTGAACACGTCAACATCGCGCAGCAATGGCTTGATATAGCCGGTCAGTCGCCCCTTGCTGGCTGAGGCTTCGATCACCACGTCGCCATGGCCGGCATTGAAGTCGAACTTGCCGTAGGCCGCGGCGAAGTCGTTCAAGCGCTTGAGCTCGATATCCGTGGTGCGCAAGCGAAACTCGAAGTCTTCGAAGTCGCTCAGGGGATCGAAAGTGGCCGTGGTTTCCAGTGGTGCGTGCC
This sequence comes from Pseudomonas sp. EU05-FHT14B02, assembly GCF_058791055.1. Lineage (NCBI taxonomy): Bacteria > Pseudomonadati > Pseudomonadota > Gammaproteobacteria > Pseudomonadales > Pseudomonadaceae > Pseudomonas > Pseudomonas sp. EU05-FHT14B02. The sequence continues at coordinate 31,421 of NZ_JBYTDD010000030.1, forward strand.
CCAGCAGCAGGGCTTTGCCTTCGAAGCGCGCATCACGCTTGCCTTTGGTGTCGACCTCGTTGGTCAGGTTGTAGATGTTGGCATCCACTTTTGTGGCATTCATGTTCACGGGTGGCTTGGAGTTGAAGTTGCGAAAACTGATCTTTCCGTCGTTGATCCGCACTTCGTTCAGGGTAATGGGCAGCAGTTTGCCTAATTGTGCTCGCCAGTCGGTACCCTCGCCGGTCTGGGAATTTTGCTTGTTGGCGCCATCGACGAAGTTGACCTCGGGTTTGTCGAACTGCGCCTCGGCCACCACTGCGTGGTCATACCAGAGCGAGTGCCAGCTGACGGAGAGGTCAATCAATGGCGCATTGACGAAAGGCACGGGGACCTTGCCATTGACCTTGACGATGTTCAGTCCATTGATTTTGTAGGCGCCGCGCCACAGGGCCAGGTCCACGTCGGTAATCTGGCCGCGGTATTCCCCCATGTTCGCCAATCTCTCGTTGAGGTAATCGCGCACCAGGTAGGGCAGGGCAATGTGCAAGGCAACCAGCAGCAGACCGAGGCCGGCGAGGGTCCACAGGGGCCAGCTGTATCGACGTTTCATGGTGGCAAATCTCTGGCTGTCTAAAGCCATTGACTGCACTGATAAGCGGACGTTCGACCCGACTGGACGCCTGCGGGCAAGAGGCTTACCTTGATGCCCTATTTCAATGCTGTCGTTAAGGACCCAGCCATGAGCCGCATTTTCGCTGACAACGCCCACTCCATCGGTAATACGCCGCTGGTGCAGATCAATCGCATTGCGCCGCGTGGTGTGACCATCCTGGCCAAGATCGAAGGGCGCAACCCCGGTTACTCGGTCAAGTGCCGGATCGGTGCGAACATGATCTGGGATGCCGAGGGCAGCGGCAAACTCAAGCCGGGCATGACCATCGTAGAACCCACCTCCGGCAATACCGGCATCGGCCTGGCCTTCGTGGCCGCCGCCCGTGGCTACAAGCTGATACTGACCATGCCGGCGTCCATGAGTATCGAACGCCGCAAGGTACTCAAGGCACTGGGTGCCGAACTGGTGTTGACCGAGCCGGCCAAAGGCATGAAAGGCGCCATCGAGAAAGCCGGTGAAATCGTTGCCGGCGACCCGTCGAAGTACTTCATGCCGGCGCAATTCGACAACCCGGCCAACCCGGCCATCCACGAAAAAACCACTGGCCCGGAGATCTGGAACGATACCGACGGCGCGGTCGACGTGCTGGTGGCGGGCGTCGGAACCGGTGGAACCATCACCGGGGTTTCACGGTATATCAAGAATACCCAGGGCAAACCGATACTTTCGGTGGCGGTGGAGCCAGTGGTGTCGCCGGTGATCACCCAGGCCTTGGCCGGTGAAGAAATCAAGCCGAGCCCGCACAAGATCCAGGGCATCGGTGCCGGTTTTGTTCCGAAGAACCTCGATTTGTCGATGGTCGATCGGGTGGAGCTGGTCAGCGACGAAGAGTCCAAGGCCATGGCCTTGCGCCTGATGCAGGAAGAAGGGATTTTGTGCGGGATCTCTTGCGGCGCCGCCATGGCAGTCGCCGTTCGGCTGGCGGAGACCCCGGAAATGCAGGGCAAGACCATTGTCGTGATCTTGCCGGATTCCGGTGAGCGTTACCTGTCGAGCATGCTGTTCAGTGATCTGTTTACCGAACAGGAGAATCGCCAGTAAGTGCCAGATATTGGCGGATCGTGGCTGGCGCTGACGGTTGAGGCGTTATCGCTGGTTGCGATCCATTGATCTGTTCCGGTTGATGATGGATTGCATCAGCCTGCGTTCAGGCACCTTATGTTAATAAAGTTTGTTGCACATTCATTAATATTGAATGTTGAAAAGTGCAGGTTTTCACCGGGGCGGTAGTGTTTATCATGCTGGTAGCCACGTCGGGCAATGGACGTGGTGCGGTGCCGTTTATCTTCAAAGGAGTTGTCGATGATCCCGTCGTTTGCCACGAAAGCCTCGTTGTTGTTGCTGTTTCTCGGTAGCACCCTCTATGTGCATTTGCGCGGCAAGGCGCGCCTGCCGGTTTTGCGTCAGTTCGTTAACCATTCGGCACTGTTCGCCCCCTATAATGCCCTGATGTACCTGTTTTCCGGTGTGCCGTCGAAACCGTATCTGGATCGCAGCAAGTTCCCGGAACTTGATGTACTCAAGGACAACTGGGAGGTGATTCGCGACGAAGCGATGCACTTGTTCGACGAGGGGTATATTCGCGCGGCGGCAAAGAACAACGACGCCGGCTTTGGCTCGTTCTTCAAGAAGGGCTGGAAGCGTTTCTATCTCAAGTGGTACGACAAACCGCTGACTTCCGCCGAAGCCTTGTGCCCGAAAACCGTGCAATTGGTCAACAGCATCCCCAGCGTTAAAGGCGCCATGTTCGCGTTACTGCCGGGCGGCAGCCACCTCAATCCGCATCGCGATCCGTTTGCCGGTTCCCTGCGTTATCACTTGGGCCTGTCCACTCCCAATTCCGATGGTTGCCGCATCTTTGTCGACGGTCAGGTTTACGCCTGGCGCGATGGCGAGGACGTGATGTTCGACGAAACATACGTGCACTGGGTCAAGAATGAAACGCAAAAGACCCGTGTCATCCTGTTCTGCGATATTGAACGTCCGCTGAGCAATCGCTTCATGACCCGCATCAATCGCAGTATCAGCGCCTGGCTAGGTCGTGCGACGGCACCGCAGAACCTTGATGACGAGCGGGTGGGAGGCATCAACCGGGTCTATGCCTGGAGCAAGAACTCCAGCGATAAATTCAGTGGTGTGGTCAAGCAATGGAAGCGGCGCAATCCCAAGGCCTACCGTGTACTGCGTCCGGTACTGGCGGTGCTGGTGCTGATGTTGTTGGGGTATTGGTTGTTTGGATAACGCCGGATACAGAATAAAAGAACCGCTCGTTGTGAGCGGTTCTTTACAGGTTATCGCGCAGTCCCTGAATGCCCCTCCAACCGCACAATGCAGACTTTGTACCGACTGTCGTAGCTGGCCTTTTGTTCGAGTCGTTGCATTCCATGTCGAACGCTGGTTATAGTCGGCGCAAGGTGAGTTTCGGACTCACTTTTTTATCCCTCGAACAAAGATCAGCCCAATGCCTGCATCCCTCATCAACGCGGTAGTCGATTCAGCGGTCAACGCTGGCGTCGTGCCGTGCGGGAATCAGCAGCCGGGGCAGATCAGTCATTACCCCCCTCCTGTCAGTCGCACGCCAGTGTGCGCGGTGGTCTCACCGCCAGGCGTTGGCATTTCGGGCTGATCAGCTGCTCTCTGCTGTTCCCAAGCAAGTCTGAAAAAGCGCCCGCCTGAAAAAAAACGACTGAATTTCAGCTTTGGCTGAGTTGGCTTTTTGCCTGACTACAGGTGGTATTCATGTTTGTCCTTTCGAAAAACTCCGCGCTCGCGGCGGCGTCCACGAGTCTGTTCGTTCTGCTGTGGAGCAGCGGGGCGATCTTCTCCAAATGGGGGCTGGCCCACGCGTCGCCCTTTGCCTTCCTGATGTTCCGTTTCGTCATCGCCCTGGGCGGCCTGATGTTGCTGGTGCCGTTGCTCAAGCTGAAGTTGCCCAAGGGCGGCAAACCGATGCTGTATGCGATGGTCACCGGCGTGGTGTTGTTGGGGGCGTATCAGATTTTCTATCTGCTGGCCCTGGACCTTAAAGTCACGCCCGGGGTGATGGCGACCATCATGGGCGTGCAGCCGATCCTCACCGTGGTGCTGATGGAACGCCAGCGTTCCTGGAGCCGGATGTTCGGTCTGGCCCTGGGGCTGACCGGGTTGGTCATGGTGGTCTATCAGGGCATCGGGTTGGCCGGGGTGTCGCTGGCCGGGATGCTTTTCGGTCTGCTGGCGCTGGCGAGCATGACCTTCGGTTCGATCATGCAGAAACGCATCACCGACAATCCCCTCGGCACACTGCCGGTGCAGTATCTGGCCGGACTGCTGTTGTGCGGGATTTTCGTACCCTTCCAGCCGTTTCACTTCGAGCACAGCAGCGGTTTCATCCTGCCGGTGTTGTGGATGGGGCTGGTGGTGTCGGTGCTGGCAACGCTGTTGCTGTATCGCTTGATTGCTCGAGGCAATCTGGTGAATGTCACCAGCCTGTTTTACCTGGTGCCAGCGGTAACGGCGGTGATGGACTATCTGATCTTCGGCAATCGCCTGGCGATGTTGAGCTTGTTTGGCATGCTGCTGATCATTGTCGGTCTGGTGTTCGTCTTCCGTAAAACCGTGTAATTGCGGGTAAACCCGAGAAGGCCTTGAGCAATGCTCCGGGCCTTTTTCATTTGGTCAGTGCGTGCTCGGCCCGCACCGAATTCATGAAAGCCTGCATCGCCGACGATTGAATGCGATGACGCCGGGTAATCAGCCCGAAAGGCGGCAGTCGTGCCTCGAACTTGATCGGAAGCACCGCGAGCAAATCCCGCCCCGGATAATCCTCGACCACCGACAGCGGTGTGACGCCGAGCATGTCGGTTTGCTGGATCAACGACAGCAAGGTCATGATCGACGTGGTTTCGACGATGCTGCTCGGGATGTCGACCCGCGCGTTGTGGAACACCTGGTTGATGATCGCGCGCATCGGGCTGGGCTGCTGTTGCAGCACCCAGGTCATGTTCTGCAATTCGGCCCAACTCAGTTGCGTGGCCTTCGCCAATGGATTCTGTGCACCGCAAATCACGCACAGCGCTTCCTCGCCAAGGCTGTCGAACAACAACTCTTCGGCCCGGGCACCAGCCGGAATCCGCCCCAGCACAATATCCAGTTGATCCTGTAAAAGTGCCTGCACCAGTACGTCGCTGGTGTCGACCTGAATGCTCATCGACAAGCGCGGGTGACTTTGTTTCAAGGTGGCGATGGTGCGGGTCAGTAGCCCCGAGGCCAGCGCCGGAATGGCCCCGACCGCGACCCGGCCAAGGTTGCCGGATTCGAGGGCGACCAGTTCTTCACGCATGCCACTGAGTTCGGCGAATACCATACGCGCGTAGTAGATGACCGTTTCCCCGAACGGGGTAGAGCGCATGCCTCGGGGCAGACGCTCGAACAGCTCGACGCCCAACAGGTCCTCGGCTTCATGGAGCATTTTGGTCGCAGCCGGTTGGGTCATGCCAATGTGGTCGGCGGCGCGGCGCAACGAGCCGAATTCCTGCAGCGCCAGCATCAACCGCAGTTGGCGCAGGCGCAGTCGACTGTGGATCACATTGGCATCAGGAATTCGGGTCATTGGCCGTGCTCGAAAGAAGGACTGCGGCAAGCCTGACAACAAATGCCAGGCGTTGCCAGCATTGCTGTGTCACAGCACCGATTTTGCCTTGGCAACGTGAGATTTGCGCAGGCCCATCAGGCTTTGCAGCGCTTTGGAAATCAACGGCCAGAACAGCATCAGCAGCGCTGCCGTGGTCAGGCTGCCGACCAACGGGTTGGACCAGAAGATCCCCAGGTGCCCGTCGGAGAACAGCATCGATTGGCGGAACGCATCTTCTGCCTTGTCCCCCAGCACCGCCGCCAGCACCAGCGGCGCAATCGGGTAGCCGAGTTTCTTGAACAGATAACCCAGCGCACCGAAGCCGAGCATCAGCACCACGTCGAAGAACGAGTTGTGCACCGAGTAGGCACCGATGGCGCAGACCATGATGATGATCGGCGCGATGATCGAGAACGGAATGCGCAGGATCGAAGCGAACAACGGCACAGTGGCCAGCACCACGATCAGGCTCACTACGTTGCCCAGGTACATGCTGGCGATTAGGCCCCAGACAAAATCGTGTTGCTCGACGAACAGCGTCGGCCCCGGATGCAGGCCCCAGATCATCAAGCCACCGAGCATCACCGCGGCCGTAGCGGAACCGGGAATGCCCAGTGTCAGCATCGGCAGCAGGGCACTGGTGCCGGCGGCGTGGTCGGCGGTTTCCGGGGCGATCACCCCTTCGATTTCGCCCTTGCCGAAGTTTTCGCGGTTCTTCGAGAAACGCCGGGCCAGGCTGTAGCTCATGAATGACGCGGCGGTCGGTCCGCCCGGGGTGATGCCCATCCAGCAACCGACCAGAGTGCTGCGCACAATCGTCCACCAGTAGCGCGGCAATTTCGCCCAGGTGCGTAAAATCACCATCGGCGTGATCCGCGCATGCTCACCACGGAATACCAGGCCTTCCTCGACGGTGCAGAGGATTTCACCGATGCCGAACAGACCGATCACCGCGACTTCGAAGCTGATGCCGGTCATCAGGATCGGCTGGTCGAATGTCAGGCGCAGGTTGCCGGACACGGTGTCCATGCCGACCGCCGCCATGGCGAAACCGATCATCATCGCCACCACGGTTTTCAGCGGCGGGTTCTTGCTCATGCCGATGAAGGTGCAGAACGCCAACAGGTACACCGCGAAGAACTCCGGCGAACTGAAGGACATGGCGAATTCGGCAATCCGGGTCGACACAAAAGTCAGCAGCAACACACCGCACAGCGCGCCGATCAGGGCCGAGCTGAACGCGGCGGTCAGCGCTTCGGCGGCGCGGCCTTCGCGGGCCATCGGATATCCGTCAAAGGTGGTCGCCACCGATGAGGGCTCTCCGGGGATGTTGAACAGTATCGAGGTGATCGAGCCGCCGAACAGCGCGCCCCAATACATGCACGACAACAGGATGATCGCCGACACCGGTGACATGGTGAAGGTCAGCGGCAGCAACAGCGCCACGCCATTGGGGGCACCGAGGCCGGGCAACACGCCGACCAGGATGCCCAGCAGCACGCCGATTACCATCAGGCCGATATGGCCCGGCGTAAGGATCAGGTTCATGCCTTGCAGCAGGGAATCGAACTCGCTCATTTGAAATTTCTCCCGGCCAGGGCAATCCAGTCGCCCAGTGGGCCGGCGTCCAGCGGCACCTTGAACCACAACGCGAAAATCAGGTAACTGGCGAGCACCGCGCCCAGGGACACACTGCCAATCATCCATTTGCTGTACGGTTTGGCGCGCACTTTGTCACGCCACATGAACCAGGTAATGAAACACGCCGAGGACACATAGATGCCGGTGAAGGGCATGGCGCCGACGAACAGCGCAATCGGGATGAACACCGACATCACTTGTTTGAATGCACTGTAACTGACGAACGCAACGCTCAATGCTTGCCAGCGCACCACGGTCAACACGCCGTTGGCAATGCTCGCGGCGCTCAACATCAGGCCGATGTAGAAGGGGAAGTAACCCGGCTCGGGGCCGGAATCCCCCCAGCCGATGCCTTGCTCGACGCTGCCGAACATCACCACAACCCCGATCAGGGTGGTGAACAACGCCAGGCCGAGTTCGACCCAACGGGTGCCGACCCGTGCCGGTGAATCCGAAGAATGGGACATGAAACACCTCCAGCAGATGACGACCGCCCGCGGGCGAGCGGTCGTGACAACTTTAGTTTTTCAACCAACCGGCTTCTTTGAACACCGGGGTGACGCGGGCGGTGTCTTTTTCGATGTAGGCGGTCAGTGGCTCGCCTTCGAGGAAGGTCGGCACCAGAGCGTTCTGCTTGACGTAGGCCTTGAACTCCGGAGTTTCCGTGACTTTGCGCATTAGCTCGACATAGAACGCCCGCTGTTCGGCGGTGACTTCGCCGGGCATGAACACGGTGCGCGGGAAGCGATACTGATCGATGCCCAGACCTTGTTCGTGGCAAGTCGGCACGTCCGCCCAGGACTTGTCGCCAGCGACTTTGTCGGTGTAGCTCATGCGCTCCTTGCTGAACACGCAGAGCGGCTGGACCTGATCGCCACGCCATTGGCTGATGCTTTCACTGGGGTTGTTGACGTTGGCGGCGATGTGTTTTCCGGCCAATTGGGTCGCGGCCTCGCTCCCGCTCTTGAACGGGATGTACACCAGTTTGCTGTTGTTGGTCTGGTTCAGCAGGAGGGTCAGGGTCTGGTCGACGTCCTTGGACTGGCTGCCGCCCATGCGCAGGTTCGACGGGTCAGCCTTGACCGCTTCGTAGAAGCTTTTCGCATCCTTCCACGGCGCGCCCTTATAGCTCCAGAGAATGAAGTCATCCTCGGCCACGGCGGCAATCGGGGTCAGCTCCTGCCACTGGTAACCGAGCTTGGACACCAGAGGCAACAGGTAGATGTTGTTGGTGCCGATCACCAGTTTCTCGGCATCGCCCTTGTTCATTTTCATGTCGAGGAAAGCTTCGGCACCGTTGCCGCCGCCCTTGTTCAGGACGATGGAGTTCACGTCGAGCAGCTTGTGGGTGGTGATGATTGACTGGATCAGGCGACCGAGCTGGTCAGTGCCACCACCGGGGCCACCGGCGACGACTATTTCGACGTTCTTGTCCGGTTGCCAGGCGTTAGCGAGAGCGGGAAGGGCGCTGGCGGCGATCAGGGTGCAGCCGAGAAACAGACGGGAGGTGCGACGGACGAATGCATTTCGCATGATGGAAGAGCCTCGTTTTATGTTCTTGTAATTGTTATGAGCGACTTGACTGTGCCGTGAAGCCGCAAGCCTGGGCTGAGTGTGTGAAGGTGCGGGCACGGCGTCTAGTCAAAACAATACATACACCGATAGCCTGGGGTTATAGCTCGGCAAACGAAGAGGCACTTCTGCAGGCGCGAGCCTGCTCGCGATGTACTCAAGGGCGCTGCGTTAACTCAGGAAACAAGCGTTTTTGTTGAAGTCCATCGCGAGCAGGTTCGCTCCTACAGTGAAGGGCGTGCATGGTTGAAAGGGCATTGAAAGCAGGGCATGACATAACTCGAGGCTATCGCCTGATTTCAAGTTTTGATTAGACGGTTATCACCGAGCCTTCGATAGTGCTCACAAACGTCGCCAGGAAGCGGCGCTGCTGTCTCCACAAAAATAATAAAAGAGGTACGCACCATGGCTCGTTCCAGTGCATCCCTGAATCTGGCCGGTGCAGATATCCAGCCCCAGGCCGCGGTACCCGCGCAGAGCTCCACCGCCAAGGCCAGCAACGTGCGTTGGCGGATCTTCGCGATCATCTTCGCGCTGACCATGGTCAACCTGATCGACCGGGTGTCGCTGTCCATCGCGATGCCGACCATCGCCCATGAATTCTCCCTGTCACCGAGCCTGCAAGGGCTGATCCTCAGCAGCTTCTTCTGGGCCTATGCGTTGTTGCAGATTCCGGGCGGCTGGTTGATTGATCGATTTGGTCCGCACCGGGTCATCAGCTGGTCCACCGGGTTGTGGGGCACGTTTCAGGTGCTGGCGGCGTTCGCCACCGGCGGCTTGTCGTTGTTGTTTGCCCGGGTTGCGCTGGGGGCCGCCGAAGCACCGCTGTTCCCCTCGGGCGGTAAACTGATTTCCCTGTGGCTGGCGCCGAGCGAGCGCAGTCGCGGGGCAGTGCTGATGGACAGTGGCAGCCCGTTGGGCGTGGCCCTTGGTGGGTTGATCATTGCCTGGCTTATTGCCTCCCTGGACTCCTGGCGCCTGGCGTTTGTGATCGCCGGTATTGCGACCCTGGTGTTGGCTTGGCTGGCGCGGCGTTACCTGCGCGATGACCCGGCCAGTCATCCGCAAGTCAATGAAGAGGAGTTGGAGAAGATCAACGCCGGTCGCGCCACTCCCGCTGCCGAAGCCGCGCGGGTAGCGGTCAAAGGCCTGGGCATCGCGGCCCGCTCCCTGAGCGGTTTGCTGATCGGCCGGGCCAGTTGGGCGATGGTGTATTTCGGCCTGCTGACCTGGGGCCCGAGTTACCTGGCCCAGGCCCGTGGTTTTGATATCAAGGGCATTGGCGCGGCGACCTTCGTGATCTTCGTCTGCGGTGCGCTCGGCTCGTTGACCGGTGGATTCCTCTGCGATGGCTTGATCCGCAAAGGCGTCAGCCGCGGTGTGGCGGTCAAGAGCCTGCTGGCGTTTTCGGGCCTGGTGGCTCTGGGCGCGTTCCTGTTGCTGCCGACCTTGAGCCATCCTTTTGCGGCGGTGGCGCTGTTGGCCATGACCGCGTTTTTCCTGATGTGGGGCAGTCTCTACTGGAGCTTCCCGGCGCTATTGGCGGCGCCGGCGCGGGTCGGCCTGATCGGCGGCGTGATGAACATGGCCGGCAGCACGGGCGGCATCGCGGTACCGATTCTGGTGGGGGTGATCCTGCAAGCGACCGGTGGCTTTGCTCCGGTGCTCGGGTTCTTTGCTGCGTGCTCGGCAGTCTTCGTGCTGGCGACCTTGTTCATCAGCCTGGATGAGGTGCGTCATGACTAATGCGTTATGGAACGGCCCGATCATCGACGCCCATCATCACTTCTGGGACCCGACCGTCAACGATCACCCCTGGCTCGCGCCCCAGGCCAATATCCCGTTTCGATACGGTGACTACAGCGCCATCAAGCGTCGCTATTTTCCCGAGGATTACTTCGCCGATGCCGGCGAGCATCGCGTGGTGCAAACGGTGTACGTCGAGACCGAATGGAACCCCAAGGACCCGATTGGCGAAACCCGATTCATCGAACAACTGGCCGCTCGCTACGGCGTGCCCAATGCGATTGTGGCGCAAGCCTGGCTCGACCACCCGGACGCCATCGATGTCCTGGCCGAACAGGCGCGCTTCAAGCATGTGCGCAGCGTGCGGCACAAACCCGGCGGGCCGGCCACACCGCAACAAGTCGGGCATATGCGCAGCCTGATGAGCGACGAACGCTGGCGCCGCAGTTACGCCACGCTCGAAGGGCTGAGCTTGCATTTCGACTTGCAGACACCCTGGTGGAACCTGCACGAGGCCGAGCGCCTGGCCCGGGATTTTCCCGGTATCACGCTGATTCTCAACCATGCCGGATTGCCCAACGACCGCAGTGCCGAAGGCCTGGCGGGATGGCGTCTGGCGATGGCGCGACTGGCCCAGTGGCCAAATGTGCAGGTGAAGATTTCCGGTCTGGGGCAGGGCGGCCAGCGCTGGCGCGCCAAGGACAACGCTTGGATCGTGCGCGAAGTGATCGCGATGTTCGGCAGCCATCGGGCGATGTTCGCCAGCAACTTCCCCGTGGACAGCCTCTGCGGCTCGTTCGATGACATCTACAGCGGTTTCAAATCCATCGTCGCCGATCTGCCGACGGCCGATCAGGAGCGACTTTTCTACAGCAACGCGCAGCGGGTCTATCGCTGCGAACCTTGCGCCATCGACCGGGCGCAGCCTGAACCCTTGAGGAGTGAAGCATGAGCAAATCCACCATCGCGATGGTCCTTGGGGACCCGGCGGGCATCGGCCCTGAGCTGATCGCCCGCCTGCTCGGCGAGCCCGAAGTGCGCAGCCAGGCTAATGTGATCCTGATTGCCGACGAAGCGGAAATGCGTCGAGGCATGCGCATCGCCGGAATGGAGTTTCCCTATCGTCGCGTCGAGTCCCTGGAGCATCTGGCATTCGTCGATGACACGCCGTTGTTCTATGACTTTCGTGGCGACACCATCGGTGAGTTTCCTCGCAGCGAAGCCAGTGTGATCGGCGGTCGCTACAGCCTCGACACCCTGGAAAAAGCCCTGCGCCTGACCGAGGCCGGCACCACTGATGCGGTACTGTTCGGCCCGTTGAACAAAACCTCGTTGCACATGGCTGGCATGGCCCACAGTGACGAGTTGCACTGGTTCGCCGAGCTGCTGGATTTCCACGGGCCGTTCTGCGAATTCAACGTGCTCGATAACCTTTGGACTTCAAGGGTGACCTCCCACGTGGCCCTGGCCGATGTGCCGGGCCTGCTCAACCAGCAACGGGTGGTTGAGGCGATTCAACTGATCGACACGGCGCTCAAGCGCAACGGACTGGAAAAACCGCGGATCGGCGTATGCGGCCTGAACCCGCACAACGGCGACAACGGCTCGTTCGGTCGCGAGGAGTTGGACATCATCGGCCCGGCGGTCCGCTCGGCCCAAGCGCTAGGAATCGCGGCGGACGGACCTTATCCGGCCGATACAATTTTCCTCAAGGTCCAGGGCGATGCCAGTGCCTTCGACGCGGTGGTGACGATGTACCACGACCAGGGCCAGATCGCGATCAAGCTGATGGGCTTCTCCCGTGGGGTGACGGTGCAGGGCGGGTTGCCGATCCCGATCACCACCCCGGCCCATGGCACTGCGTTTGATATCGCGGGGCAGGGCACGGCCAACGTCGGCGCGATCCGGCAGGCGTTCGAGATTGCCTGCCGGATGGGGCGCAACCGCCACTGAACCCGGATTTCCAAAACGACAAAAATCCCCTGTGGGAGCGAGCAAGCCCGCTCCCACATTTGTTTTGTGTATGGCTGATAACCCGATCAGCCAACTTACTGGGTATGGCTATCACCCCAGGTTATCGCCGGATACGCATAAGTGATTATCCGCAGTCCCCGGGCACTGGCTAAAGTCGGCCCATCGAATGCCCGAGCCCCTCCATCAAAAGGCTCTGCGCACACGACCAACAATGACAAGAAGCCGACAGCCCAAGGAACTGTATTCATGAAAATCAAAGCGATCCGTACCCGCGTTTTCGAGTGGAAAGGCAAAGTCGTGCCACCCCAGGCGCACTTCTGCACCAACGCAAGCGACATCCTGTTCGAACGTGGCGACGCCATGGGGTCGTTCCGTTTCCACGGCTGGCTGGTGGTGGAAGTCGAGACCGACACCGGCCTCGTCGGCATCGGTAACTGCGCCCTGGCGCCGCGTGTGGCCAAGGAAATCATCGACACGTACCTGGCACCGATCGCCATCGGCGAAGACCCCTTCGACAACGAATACATCTGGCAGAAAATGTACCGCCAGAGCCACGCCTGGGGCCGCAAGGGCATCGGCATGGCGGCGATCTCGGCGATCGACATCGCCATCTGGGACATCATGGGCAAAGCGGTGAACAAGCCGGTGTTCAAACTGCTCGGCGGGCGCACCAAGGAAAAGATCTGGACCTACGCTTCCAAGCTCTACGCCAACGACAATCTCGACCTGTTCCTCGAAGAAGCCCAGGGCTATCTGAACCAGGGTTTCACCGCGCTGAAAATGCGTTTCGGCTACGGCCCGAAAGACGGTCCGGCAGGTATGCGCCGCAACATCGAACAAGTGCGCGCCCTGCGTGAGCTGGCCGGTCCCGACGTCGACATCATGCTCGAATGCTACATGGGCTGGACCCTGGAATATGCCCGGCGCATGTTGCCGAAACTGGCCGAATTCGAACCGCGCTGGCTCGAAGAACCGGTAATCGCCGACGACATCGAAGGCTACATCGAGCTGAAGAAGATGGGGATCATGCCGATCTCCGGCGGCGAGCACGAGTTCACCTCCTACGGTTTCAAGGACCTGCTGGAACGCCGCGCCGTCGACGTCATCCAGTACGACACCAACCGCGTCGGCGGCATCACCGCCGCGCGCAAGATCAACGCCATGGCCGAAGCCTGGTCGGTGCCGGTCATCCCCCATGCCGGGCAGATGCACAACTATCACCTGACCATGTCCACCACCGCCTCGCCGATGGCCGAGTTCTTCCCGGTGTTCGACGTCGAGGTCGGCAACGAACTCTTCTACTACGTATTCAAGGGCGAGCCGCAACCGGTCAACGGCTACATCCAGCTGGATGACAACAAGCCGGGCCTGGGCCTGGAAATCTCCGATGAGTACCTGAGCGATTTCAACATCATCGAATGACCTTCAAATGCCGCATTCGAGCGGCGTTCGGATCACCGATCGGAGACACAACATGCACCTGATTCAATTTGAAAACACTGACCGCGAGCGCCAGGTCGGCCTGGTCGCCGGGGCGCAGATTCTGGTGGTGCGCGATACTCGCAGCACCCGTGAACTGGCGCTGGCGGCGATTCGTGCGCAACGCAATCTGCAAGAAGAAGTCGCCTTGCGCGGTACCGAACCGGGACCGGATTACGCGACGCTGTTGCAGCAGGGCAAAGTACTGCCACCGCTGGACCACGAAGACCCCGCTCACTGCCTGATCAGCGGCACCGGTCTGACCCATCTGGGCAGTGCCGCGACCCGGGACAAGATGCACCAGCACAACGGCGAAGTCGAAGCCGGCATGACCGACACCATGCGCATGTTCAAGTGGGGGTTGGAAGGCGGTAAACCGGCGGCAGGGCAGGTCGGTGCGCAGCCGGAGTGGTTCTACAAGGGCGACGGCAGCATCGTCGTGCGTCCCGGTGCGGATTTCCCGGTGCCGCCGTTTGCCGAGGATGCCGGTGAAGAACCTGAGCTGACCGGCCTGTATGTAATCGGCGACGACGGCCAGCCATACCGTGTCGGTTTTGCGCTGGGCAACGAGTTCTCCGACCACGTCATGGAGCGGCGCAATTATCTGTACCTCGCCCATTCGAAACTGCGCAGTTGCTCCTACGGTCCGGCGCTGCGTGTCGGTGAATTGCCCAGGCATCTGGTGGGCACCAGCCGCATCAAGCGTAACGGGCAAACGATCTGGGAAAAGGAGTTTCTCAGCGGCGAAGACAACATGTGCCACAGCCTGGCGAACCTGGAATTCCACCACTTCAAATACGCGCAGTTTCTGCGCCCCGGCGATGTCCACGTGCACTACTTCGGCACCGCCACGCTGTCGTTTGCCGACGGAGTGAAAACCCAACCCGGGGATCGCTTCCAGATCAGTCTCGATGAGTTTGGTGAGCCGTTGGTCAACGGCATTGGAGAAAGCGCCCAGCCGCTTGGCATCGGTCAGGTGCGCACGCTGTAGGAGCGAGCTTGCTCGCGATGGACTCAAGAGCGCCGCACAAATCTTCGGCTAGCCAGACGATCAAGGAATCACTCATGACCACATTATCTGGACACAACTACATCGGCGGTCGCCGCAGTGCCAACGGTACGCTGCAGCTGCAAAGCCTCGACGCCACCACTGGCGAGCCGTTGCCCCAAACCTTCTTCCAGGCCAGCGAAGCCGAAGTGGATGCAGCGGTAAAGGCTGCGGCTGCGGCGTACCCGGTCTATCGCAACCTGAGTGTGGAAAAACGTGCCCGGTTTCTCGATGCCATTGCCGATGAAATCGACGGGCTGGGTGATGAGTTCATCGCCACCGTGTGCCGCGAAACCGCGTTGCCGGCCGGGCGTATTCAAGGGGAGCGCGGACGCACCAGCGGCCAGTTACGCCTGTTCGCCAAGGTGCTGCGTCGCGGCGATTTCCATGGTGCGCGCATTGACCGGGCATTGCCGGATCGTCAGCCGTTGCCGCGTCCGGATCTGCGCCAGTACCGCATCGCCATCGGACCGGTAGCGGTGTTCGGTGCCAGCAACTTCCCGCTGGCGTTTTCCACCGCCGGTGGCGATACCGCCTCGGCACTGGCCGCCGGTTGCCCGGTGGTGTTCAAGGCCCATAGCGGGCACATGGCAACCGCCGAGTGGGTGGCTGACGCGATCATCCGCGCGGCGGAAAAAACCGCTATGCCGGCCGGTGTGTTCAACATGATTTATGGTGGCGGTGTCGGCGAATGGCTGGTCAAGCATCCGGCGATTCAGGCGGTGGGCTTCACCGGTTCGCTCAAGGGCGGCAATGCCCTGAGCCACATGGCGGCGACCCGGCCACAACCGATCCCGGTGTTCGCCGAGATGTCGAGTATCAATCCGGTCTTCCTGCTGCCCGAAGCCCTCAAGGTGCGCGGCGAGCAGATCGCGGCGCAATTGGCCGGTTCGGTGACCTTGGGCGGCGGGCAGTTCTGCACCAATCCGGGCTTGGTCATTGCTGTGCGCTCGCCGCAGTTCAGTGCTTTTCTTGAGACATTCTGCGCTCACATGAGCCAACAACCGGCGCAAACCATGCTCAACGCCGGTGCACTGGCCAGCTACAGTCGAGGCCTTGGTGAGCTGCACGAGCATCCGGGCCTGACCCACCTGGCGGGCCGGCCGCAACAGGGTAATCAGGCGCAGCCGCAGGTGTTCAAGGCCGATGTCAGCCTGTTGCTCAAGGGCGATGAGTTGCTGCAGGAGGAAGTGTTCGGGCCCACTACCATCGTCATTGAGCTCGAGGACCAGGCACAGTTGGCGGCAGCGTTACAGGGCCTGCGCGGGCAATTGACGGCGACGCTGATTGGTGAGGCGAACGAATTACTGGAGCACCGCTGGCTGGCTGAATTGCTGCAAGAAAAGGTCGGACGGATCTTGCTCAACGGCTATCCGACCGGGGTTGAAGTCTGCGAGGCCATGGTGCATGGCGGGCCGTATCCGGCGACATCCGACTCGCGGGGCACCTCGGTGGGCACCCTGGCTATCGACCGCTTCCTGCGGCCGGTGTGCTTCCAGAATTATCCGGATGCATTGCTGCCCGAGGCGTTGCAGAACGGCAATCCACTGGGGATTCGGCGGTTGGTGGATGGGGAGGTGAGTGCTTCGGCCTTGTGATTGTCGGTGCCTGGGCTGACGCCATCGCGAGCAAGCTCGCTCCCACACTGGATCTGTTGTGAACGCATAATTTGTGAACACTCTGATCAAATGTGGGAGCGGGCTTGCCCGCGAAGGCGTCATCCGCAACGCCACAACACTACCGGCCAGCCACTAAACCCGGTTTCACCGCAGCCGGCTTCAACACCAACCACAACGCCAGTGCAATCAACAACCCGCCATAGATATGCGCCATCGACAGTGGCTCATCGAGAAACAACGCCCCCCACAGCACGCCGAACAGCGGGATCAAAAAGGTCGTAGTCATCGATTTCACCGGGCCAATCGAGCTCAGGAGGCGGAAGTAAATAATGTACGCAAACGCCGTGCATCCAAGACCCAACCCCAGCAACGAGAGCCATACACTCCAGCCGCCCCAGGTCGCGGGTGGTTGGCTGATCACGCTGTAGCCGAACAGCGGCAGCAGGAACAACGTCGCGCCAAGCATGCTGCCCACTGCCGACAAACGGCTGTCGAGACCACCGGCCTGATCGAGCCAGCGGCGGGCCAGAAACCCCGCAAATCCATAGCAGGTGGTCGCGAGCAGGCAAGCGACGGCACCCATCAGCAGTTCCAAATCGAACGCCACGGGACCGGCACGGGTCAGTACGCCCACGCCGAACAGCCCGAGGAACACGCCGCCGAGTTTGGCGCCAGTGAGCCTTTCATGGAAAAACAGGCCGCCGATCAGCACGCCCATCAAGGGTGTCGTGGCATTGAAAATCGACGAGTAACCGGCTGGTAGCACCTGCGCAGCCACCGAATAGAGCGTCGCCGGAATTCCGGAGTTGATCACCCCGAGCAGCATCACGGTCTTGAGTTTGCCCTTGAAGTCCCAACTGATGCGCATCAGGCCGAGAATCACCAGCAGTCCGGCAGCGGCGATCGATACACGGAAAAAAGCGGTAGGAATGCTGCCGATCACCGGGGCGATGATGCGCATGAACAGAAAACTGGCCCCCCAAATGGCCGCCAGGGACAGTAAACGGAAAATATCGACGGGGTTCACAGAGCAGTCCTTCCTTGGGGGAGGGGCGAAAGTGTTGCTGAGTGTGTGATCGATGGCAACCGAAAACCGGGCATTTAATTCACCCGCAAAATTACGCTTCTCCTGCACCCGGTTCACTGGCTAAGCTCAAGCCTTCCGAATTCCCGCAGAGGTCTCAACATGCCGCAGCAATGGCCAGCCGCCGACATCGCCCGCTTGATCCTCGATGGCTTTGACGATTACCGCGAGCATTTTCGCCAGATCACCGACGGCGCCCGGGCCCGCTTCGAACAGGCCAAGTGGCAGGAAACGCAGACGGCGTCGGCGGCACGGATCAATCTGTATGAAGACAAGGTCGGTGAAACGGTGGAGCGACTGCGCACCGCGTTTGACGCCGACACCCTGGACGTCAGCTGCTGGCCGCTGGTCAAAAACGCCTACATCAGCCTGATCGACCTGCGCTTCGACGATGAACTGTCCGAGACCTGGTACAACTCGATCTTCTGCGGACTGTTCAGCCATGACCTGATCAGTGACGGCTGCATGTTCATCCACACCACCCGGCCGAGCCTGCGCCGTGCCCGGGCCGCGCAAACCCGCACCTACAAGCCGCAAGGCCAATTGTCGGCGATGCTCGCCAGCATCTTCGCCGACTACCGCTTCAGTGAGGATTACGCCGACCTGGCCGGTGACCTGAAGCGCCTCGAAGCACAGTTGCGCGATAACCTGCCGGATTGGGTGTGCAAGGATCCGGAGCTGAGCGTCGAGCTGTTTTCCTCGGTGCTGTACCGCAATAAAGGCGCGTACCTGGTGGGGCGCATCTACACCGCCGACGAGCAATGGCCGCTGGCAATTCCATTACTGCACCTGGAGGGTCGCGGCATCCAGATTGATGCGCTGATCACCGATGAAGCAGACGTGTCGATCATCTTCTCGTTCACCCGCTCGTATTTCATGGTGGATGTGCCGGTGCCGGCGGAGTTCATCGGCTTTCTGCGGCGCATCCTGCCGGGCAAGCACATTGCTGAACTGTACACCTCGATCGGCTTCTACAAGCACGGCAAGTCGGAGTTCTACCGGGCACTGATCAATCACCTGGCCAATACCGACGATCAGTTCATCATGGCCCCCGGCGTGCGCGGCATGGTCATGAGCGTGTTCACCCTGCCGGGTTTCAACACCGTGTTCAAAATCATCAAGGACCGTTTCTCGCCCTCGAAAAACGTCGACCGCGCCACGGTGATCGAAAAGTACCGTCTGGTGAAAAGCGTCGACCGGGTCGGGCGCATGGCCGATACCCAGGAGTTCGCCGACTTCCGTTTCCCCCTGAGCAAGTTCGATCCGGCGTGTCTGGAGGAACTGCTGGAAGTCGCACCGTCCACAGTGTCGGTGGAAGACGATACGGTGCTGATCCGCCACTGCTGGACCGAGCGCCGCATGACCCCGCTGAACCTCTACCTGGAGAACGCCAACGAGGCGCAGGTGCGCGAGGCCCTGGAAGACTATGGGCTGGCGATCAAGCAACTGGCGGCGGCCAACATCTTTCCCGGCGACATGCTGCTGAAGAACTTCGGGGTGACCCGTCACGGTCGGGTGGTGTTCTACGACTACGACGAGATCTGCTTCCTCACCGAGGCCAATTTCCGCCACATCCCGCTGCCACGTACACCCGAAGATGAAATGGCGTCCGAACCGTGGTACTCGATCGGGCCACTGGACGTGTTCCCGGAAGAGTTTCCACCGTTCCTGTTTGCCGATTCGGGACAACGCAAGTTGTTCGATCAGTTGCATGGCGAGTTGTACAACGCCGATTACTGGAAGAGCCTGCAGGAAGCGATTCGGGCGGGGAAGGTGATTGATGTGTTTCCGTATCGGCGTAAAGGCTTGGACAACGAGTAGTTCTCACTGACGCCATCGCGAGCAAGCTCGCTCCCACATTTGACTGCAGTGTGCCCTGATTTTGTGGTCGCTATACATCCAGTGTGGGAGCGAGCTTGCTCGCGATCGGCCGCGCAGCGGTCGTAAAATCTGCGACAATCGCCACCCTGCGCCACTAGACGACTGAATTGCGTACCCGATGACCGACGAATCGCCCTCCATCGACAAACTGCTGAAAAACCTCGATCACGCCATGCTCGCCGACCGCCACCGGCTGCGGCGGCAGTTGCTTGAGCTGCGCAAGAAACCCGACGAGGCCAGGCTGGGCCAGTGGGTGACGCGGATGCAGGCGTCCTGTGAGCAGGTACTGGCGCGCAAGGCCAGCCTGCCGGTGATCCGTTACGACGACAGCCTGCCGATCGCCGCCAAGCGCGACGAAATCAAAAAGGCGCTGGAAAAGCATCAGGTGCTGATCATCGCCGGTGAGACCGGCTCGGGTAAAACCACCCAGCTGCCGAAGATCTGCCTGGAAATCGGCCGCGGCCAGCACGGCCTGATCGGCCACACCCAGCCCCGCCGGATCGCTGCGCGCAGCGTCGCCAGCCGGGTCGCCGAAGAACTCGGTACACCGCTGGGCACGTTGGTCGGCTATCAGGTGCGATTCGAGGATCAGAGCGATTCCAGCACTCTGATCAAACTGATGACCGACGGCATCCTGCTGGCGGAAACCCAGAATGATCGTTATCTGGAACGCTACGACACGATCATCGTCGACGAAGCCCACGAACGCAGCCTCAACATCGACTTCCTGCTCGGCTACCTGAAAACACTGCTGCCGCGCCGTCCCGACCTGAAAGTCATCATCACTTCGGCAACCATCGACCTGGAGCGTTTCTCCAAGCACTTCGATGACGCGCCGATTGTCGAGGTATCCGGCCGCACCTATCCGGTGGACACCTGGTATCGCCCGCTGACGCTTGAGCAGGACGAAGAGGGCAACCGCGTCGAGGACGACCTGACGGTGGATCAGGCGATCCTCGCCACCCTCGACGAAATCGCCGCCTACGAGCGCAGCGAACGCCGCAGCCCCGGTGACGTGCTGGTGTTCCTGCCCGGTGAGCGCGAGATTCGCGACGCCGCCGACATGCTGCGCAAGGCTCAGCTCAAGCACACCGAGATCCTGCCGTTGTACGCGCGGTTGTCGCCGGCCGAGCAACAGCGGATTTTCCAGTCTCACCCAGGCCGTCGCGTGGTTCTGGCGACCAACGTCGCGGAAACCTCGCTGACCGTGCCGGGCATTCGCTACGTGATCGACAGTGGCACCGCGCGCATCAGCCGCTACAGCTACCGCGCCAAGGTCCAGCGCCTGCCGATTGAAGCGGTTTCCCAAGCCAGCGCCAACCAACGTAAAGGACGATGCGGGCGGGTCGAACCGGGTATCTGCATCCGCCTCTACAGCGAGGAAGACTTCCTCGGACGTCCGGAATTTACCGATCCGGAAATCCTGCGCACCAACCTCGCGGCGGTCATCTTGCAGATGCTGCATCTGCGCCTCGGCGAGGTCACCGCATTCCCGTTCATCGAACCACCGGATGGCAAGGCCATCAGCGACGGTTACAACCTGCTGCAAGAACTGTCGGCGGTGGACCGCAACAGCCAGCTGACTCCGCTCGGTCGCCAACTGGCGCGGCTGCCGGTGGACCCGCGCATGGGCCGCATGCTGCTGGAAGCGGCGAAGCTCGGCAGCCTGCAGGAAGTGCTGATCGTCGCCAGCGCCATGTCGATCCAGGACCCGCGCGAGCGTCCGCCGGAGCGTCAGCAAGCGGCGGATCAGGCCCACGCCCAGTGGAAAGACGCCGACTCGGACTTCGCCGGGCTGGTCAATCTATGGCGTGGTTTCGAAGAGCAGCGCCAGGCGCTGACGGCCAGTCCGCTGCGTAACTGGTGCCGCAAGAATTTCCTCAATTACCTGCGCCTGCGCGAGTGGCGCGACTCCCATCGCCAATTGAGCCTGATTTGCCGCGACATGCAGCTGAGCCTCAATAAAGAGCCGGCGGACTATCCGAAACTGCACAAAGCGGTGCTGGTGGGGTTGCTGAGCCAGATCGGCCAGAAAACCGAAGAGGGCGATTACCTTGGCGCCCGTCAGCGGCGCTTCTGGATTCACCCGTCGTCGGGAATCGGCAAAAAACGCCCGCAATGGTTGATGACCGCCGAACTGGTGGAAACCACCAAGCTCTACGCGCGTATGGTCGCCAAGATCGATGCCGACTGGATCGAGCCGCTGGCCGGGCACTTGATCAAGAAGAACCACTTCGAGCCCCACTGGGAGAAGAAGCGCGGTCAGGTCGTGGCGTTCGAGCAGATCACCCTGTTCGGGTTGATCGTGGTCGGGCGCAGGCCGGTGCATTACGGCCCGGTGGATCCGGTGGTTTCACGCGAGTTGTTTATCCGCGAAGCACTGGTGCGCGGCGAGATCCAGTCGAAAGCCAAGTGCCTGACCGCCAACAAACAGCTGCTGGAACAACTCGACGAACTGGAAGCCAAGGCCCGCCGTCGCGATATTCTCGCCGACGAAGAAACCCTGTATGCCTTCTACGACGCACGGCTGCCGGCGGAGATCCATCAGACCGCGACCTTCGACAGCTGGTACCGGATCAACAGCCAGAAAGACCCGCAGCTGCTGATCATGCGCGAAGAAGACGTGCTGGCCCGCGAAGCCAGTGAAGTCACCGCCCAGCATTACCCGGATACGCTGCATATCGGCGATCTGGAATTAGCCCTCAGCTACCACTTCGAACCGAATCACCCGCGCGACGGCGTGACCCTGCGCGTGCCGGCACCGCTGTTGCCGATGCTGCCACCGGAACGCCTGGAATGGTTGGTGCCGGGCGTCATCGAAGCCAAGTGCATTGCCCTGGTGCGCAACCTGCCCAAGGCCTTGCGCAAGAATTTCGTACCGGTGCCGGACTTCGTCAAGGCGGCCTTGCAGCGCATGACCTTTGCCGAGGGCTCGCTGCCTCAGGCCTTGGGTCGCGAACTGCTGCGCATGACCGGTGCGCGGGTCAGCGACGAAGCCTGGAGCGAGGCCGCGCAGCAGGTCGAAAGTCATCTGCGGATGAACCTGGAAATCGTCGACGCCCAGGGCAAGTTCCTCGGCGAAGGTCGCGATCTGGCCGAGCTCACCGCGCGTTTCGCCGAGGCCAGCCAGGCAGCGTTGGCGGTGCCGCAGACCGCGAAAAGCCAGCAGCCGGTAGAGCCGAAAGTGTTCGCCGCCGTGGCCGAGAAAACCCAACAGAAGATCGCCGGGCTATCGATGACGGTCTACCCGGCGCTGGTGGAGGAAGCCGGGACGGTCAAGGAAGGGCGTTTCTCCACCCCGGCCGAAGCCGAGTTCCAGCATCGCCGTGCCCTGCAACGCTTGCTGATGCAGCAACTGGCTGAGCCTGCGAAGTTCCTGCGCGGCAAGTTGCCGGGCCTGACCGAGCTGGGCCTGCTGTACCGCGACATGGGGCGCGTCGATGCGCTGGTGGAAGACATTCTGCTGGCCAGTCTCGACAGCTGCATTCTTGAGGGCGAAGACCCGCTGCCCCGTGACGGCGCCGCTCTGGCGTCCCTGGCCGAGCGCAAGCGTGGCGCCTGGACCGAGCACGCCGAACGTGTGGCGAAGCTGACCCTGGAAATCCTCAAGCTCTGGCATGGCCTGCAAAAGCGCTTCAAGGGCAAGATTGATCTCGCCCAAGCCGTGGCCCTGAACGACATCAAGCAGCAGCTCAGCTACCTGGTCTATCCGGGATTTGTCCGGGAAACGCCGATGCAGTGGCTCAAGGAGTTACCGCGTTACCTCAAGGCGATCGAACAGCGCTTTGAAAAAATCGGTGCCCAGGTGCAGCGCGACCGGGTCTGGAGCGGCGAACTGAGCGGCCTGTGGACGCAATACCAGACCCGCGCCAGCAAACACGCCCAGGAAGGCAAACGCGATCCGCAGCTGGAGTTGTATCGCTGGTGGCTGGAGGAATACCGGGTTTCGTTGTTTGCCCAGCAACTGGGAACCAAGGTGCCGATCTCCGACAAGCGGCTGAACAAGCAGTGGAGTCAGGTAGAGCCCTGACACACTCCTGTAGGAGCGAGCTTGCTCGCGATGGTCGTCAACGATAACGCTGGGAACCTGACACCCCACGGAGTTCCCTAGTCCATCGCGAGCGAGCTCGCTCCTACAAGTATTGCGTTACTCTCGCAAAAGGCGCCAAAACCCGAGGTTTATGGCAAACTTCGCGGCCATAAACGCCAGTTTCGCGACCTAGAGCCTTCGACCGGTTGCGAGCAGGAATAAAGCGATGCCAGGTTTGCGTCCCCCGGACGGGAATAGACCCTTTACGTGTTGGTACGACGGTGCCAATACTTTCTGCCTGAACAGATTAGAGACACGACCATGCATAACGTCGTCATCAGCGGCACCGGCCTGTACACCCCGGCCAATAGCATTTCCAACGAAGAGCTGGTGCAGTCTTTCAATACTTACGTCGCGCAATTCAACGCCGACAACGCCGATGCCATTGCGCGCGGTGAAGTGGAGGCATTGACCGAATCCAGCGCCGCGTTCATCGAAAAAGCCTCGGGCATCAAGAGCCGCTTTGTCATGGACAAGGATGGCATCCTCGACCCGCAGCGCATGGCCCCGCGCCTGCCGGAGCGCTCCAACGACGAGTGGTCGGTGCTGTGCCAGATGGCCATCGGCGCGGCCGAACAAGCCTTGCAGCGCGCCGGCAAGACCGCTGCGGATATCGACGGCGTGATCGTCGCCTGTTCCAATCTGCAGCGCGCCTATCCAGCCATAGCCATCGAAGTCCAGGAAGCGCTGGGCATCCAGGGTTTTGGTTTCGACATGAACGTGGCGTGTTCCTCGGCGACCTTCGGTATCCAGACCGCCGCCAACAGCGTGCAACTGGGCCAGGCTCGGGCGGTCCTGATGGTCAACCCTGAAGTCTGCACCGGCCACCTGAACTTCCGTGACCGCGACAGCCACTTCATCTTCGGTGACGCTGCCACCGCGGTGATCATCGAGCGTGCTGACCTGGCGACGTCCAAGTACCAGTTCGACATCGTCAGCACCAAGCTGCTCACCAAGTTCTCCAACAACATCCGCAACAACTTCGGCTTCCTCAACCGCGCGGCGGAGGAGGGCATCGGTGCCAAGGACAAGCTGTTCGTGCAGGAAGGCCGCAAGGTGTTCAAGGAAGTCTGCCCGTTGGTTGCCGAGCTGATCGGTGAGCATCTGCAGGAGAACCAGCTCAACGTCAGTGACGTGAAGCGCTTCTGGCTGCACCAGGCCAACCTCAGCATGAACCACCTGATCGTCAAGAAACTGCTGGGCCGCGACGCCACCGAACAGGAAGCCCCGGTGATTCTCGACACCTACGCCAACACCAGTTCCGCCGGTTCGGTGATTGCGTTCCACAAGAACCAGGACGATCTGGCCGCCGGTTCGCTGGCCGTGCTCAGCTCGTTCGGTGCCGGTTATTCGATTGGTAGCGTATTGCTGCGCAAGCGCTGAAATTGTTCGCGTAAAGGAATCGCAGCCAATGGCTGCGATTTTTTTTGCGCAAGTACAACGAGAAAATAGAAACAGCCTGGCGTTGTTATATCGGAGGATGATGGGGACCGAGATAACAACGACAGGCTGTAAAAGCGTCCCGGGCTTCCTTGCCCAAGTCGTGTAGCAGGGTGAATCAGAACTTGGCTTCGGCATCCAGTTGCAGGGTGTTGATGTCCGAATCGGTTTTCTTGATGTTGGCGTTGGTCTGGTCCGAGGTCGCCATGAAGTAGGTCGCGCCCAGGGCAAAGTTCTTGTCCAGGTCGTAGCTCACTTTCAGCTTGCTGCCGCGCGAACCGGTGAAGCCGTTGGCGAAGTCGGAGTCGGTGAAGGCACCCACCACGGCGTTACGCTGTACGTCGCGGTAGTTGTAGTCCACGTTGAAGCCGTAGAGCTTGGACTTCACACCGGCCAACCAGCCAGTGTCCTGGTCGTTGCTGGCATCGGCGTTGTTGACGTATTGACCGTAGATCGACAGCGGAACTGGGAGGTTGCTGAAGTCCAGCTGACCAAAGCCTTCGTACAGTTTGAACTGCTCGCCTGGGCTGTTGCCGTTGACGGCCAGTGCGCACGGCGTGGTGACGGTGCCGCTGGTAGGACAGGCGCTGCTGTCATCGTTGTCGTAGGCGTAGAGACTGCCGCCCAAGGTCATTTTCATACTGTCGGTGATGGCGAAGCGACCGCCCAACTGGCCGGCATACAGGCGCAGGTCGTGCTTGAACTGCACGCCTTCACCGTCGACGTTGTCCTTGAGGGTGTAGTGACCGGCGCTACCGAACAGTTCGGTGCTGCCGCTCAGCGGGTACTTGTAGGTAACGGCCAGACCTTCCGGGCTGATGTCGCTATCCCAGATGATGTCGCCCATGCTCACCCATTGTTGCGGCATCTTGCCGCCAACCAGGTGCAGGTTCTTGATCGCATCCGGGTGGTAGTCGATGTAACCCTGGTCCAGCCAGATCTGCTTCTTGTCGAAGTAGTTGTCCAGGCTCTGGTTGGTGGATCGAGCGTCGTCGTTGTTGCCGGTGGCGATACGGATACCGGTGTCGACTTGCGGGTTGATTTCGGTGTAGGCGCCCAGGCGGGCACGAATGCGCTGACGGTCCTGGTCTTTGTTGTTGGATACGCCATCGTTGTGCACGGTTTCCTGACGGAAGCGCACGTCGCCCTTGAACTGGGTCTTGGCAGCCCAGGCCAGTTTCTGGTCGAAAGCGCTCAGTGTGTCGGTTTTCTTCGCGGTGGCCGCGATTTGCTCGTTGGTCTCTTGCTGAGCCTGACGGGCGATCTGCTGTTCTTTCTGATCCCTGGCCAGCTCGGCTTGCAGTTCGCTGTACTGCGCGCTGGTGATCGAGCCGTTAGCCTTGAGCATGTCGAGCAGTTTGGCGTCGACTGCGGCACTGGCTGGAACACTCATGGCCAGCAACAGGCCACCGCACAAGGCCGCCGCAGTTTTCGTGGAAGCAAGACGCATATCAATCTCCGAAGATGAGAGGGGATGACAGAGCCATCCGGGACACAACCGACCATAAGGGGGCGGAAAACAGTGGCCGGGTATAACCCGACGCTCTAAAAACAGGCGCCAGTATCGCGATGGTTTATTACAGGGCGGTGGCAATGTGATGTCATGTCGATGACGATACAAAGCTGCCGTGAACTATTGAGTTAGAGCGCTGCCGTCGTTTTGCTCGTGTGCATTGCAGAGCGATAGGCGATACTCGCGGGGCTTTCACGCCATGAAGAGTGAGGATGGTGATGCCGTTGCAACGCCTGCAAAAACTGTCAGAAATCGCCCCGCAGACGTGGGACGCACTGGTGCCCGAGACTCAACCTTTTCTGCGTCACGCCTTTTTGAGCGCTCTGGAAGACAGCGGTAGCGTCGGACCCCATACCGGCTGGCAGCCCGAGCATTTATTGCACGTCGAAGGGGATCGACTGATCGCCGCGTTGCCAGGTTATCGCAAGTGGCATTCCTATGGCGAGTACGTGTTCGATCACGCCTGGGCCGATGCCTGTGAACGTGCCGGCATCGACTACTACCCCAAGCTGTTGAGCGCGGTGCCGTTCAGTCCGGTCACCGGGCCGCGGCTGTTGGCGGCCACGGTCGAAGACGGCTTCGAGTTGTTGAAAAGCCTGCCGGGCTACCTGGAGCTTGAAGGGCTCTCCAGTGCCCACATCAATTTCACCGATCCGTTCACCGACGCGGCATTGAGCGAGCAACCGGGCTGGCTGCAGCGCGTTGGCTGTCAATACCACTGGCAGAATCGCGGCTACCGGGACTTCCAGGACTTCCTCGACGTGCTTAGTTCGCGCAAGCGCAAACAGATGCGAAAGGAGCGCGAGCAGGTAGCCGGTCAGGGCTTCGAGTTCGAATGGCTAGAGGGGCGGGAACTGAGTCAGGCGCAATGGGATTTCGTCTATGCCTGCTACGCCAATACGTACGCGGTGCGCCGACAAGCGCCGTATCTGACGCGGGAGTTTTTTAGCCTGGTGGCCGAGCGCATGCCGGAGTCGATTCGCGTGGTACTGGCCAAACAGGGTTCACGGCCGGTGGCGATGGCGTTCAGTCTGGTGGGGGGCGACAGTTTTTATGGCCGTTACTGGGGATGCCTGATAGAGTTCGATCGCCTGCATTTCGAGACCTGTTTCTACCAGGGCATGGACTATGCCATTGCCAACGGTTTCCAGCGTTTCGACGCCGGAGCCCAGGGCGAACACAAACTGATTCGCGGATTCGAGCCAGTCATTACGCATTCCTGGCACTACTTGCGGCATTCGGGATTGAAAGCTGCGGTGAAAGACTTCCTGGAGCAGGAGCGGCTGGGGGTGCTGGCTTATGCAGAGGATGCGAAGTCAGCCTTGCCTTATCGACAAGGCTGAACTTCAGCGTGTCAGCTTTCTTCCTTGCCCAGCCAGCGATACAGCACGCCACCGACCGCTGCACCGAGTAGCGGCGCGACCCAGAACATCCATAGTTGTTGAATCGCCCAGCCGCCGACGATCAGCGCCGGGCCGGTGCTGCGCGCCGGGTTGACTGAGGTGTTGGTGACCGGGATCGAGATCAGATGGATCAGCGTCAGCCCCAGGCCGATGGCAATGGGGGCCAGTCCTGCCGGTGCACGTTTGTCAGTGGCGCCGAGGATGATCAGGATGAACATCGCAGTCATCACCAGTTCACAGACAAACCCTGCCGCCATCGAATAGCCGCCAGGCGAGTGTTCGCCGTAGCCGTTGGACGCCAGGCCTCCCGCCAGTTCGAAACCTGGTTTGCCGCTGGCAATGAAGTACAGCAGGGCGGCGGCAATCACACCGCCAATGACTTGGGCAATGATGTAGGCCGGCAATTCCTTGGCCGGAAACCGCCCACCCACCACCAGGCCGAGGGATACCGCGGGGTTGAGATGACAGCCGGAAATATGGCCGATGGCGAAAGCCATGGTCAGCACTGTCAGGCCAAACGCGAAGGACACCCCGAGCAGACCGATCCCCACCTCCGGAAAAGCCGCCGCCAACACTGCGCTACCGCAACCACCCAACACCAGCCAGAACGTACCTACCAACTCAGTCGCCGAACGTTTTAACAGAGACATAAGAGAGTGCCCTTTCGAGATTATGCTGCCTTTAGCATCCAGCCGATGGACTGCAGAACCATCTCCAGAACGTTGAAGTCAGTACAGCACGGTTCTTTCAGAATTCCAGCAGGCACAAAAAGCCGCCAGGGCCCGTTGTTGGCGGGCCCTGGCGGTTTTCTAAATTTTTTCGGCTTCACTTGCCCCCCTGTAGGAGCGAGCTTGCTCGCGATGAACCAGAGAGCGCCGCGGGCTGTCAGGCTCCCAGCATTATCGTTGACGACCATCGCGAGCAAGCTCGCTCCTACAGGGTAATGTGGCCATCCTGCGGATCAATCGATCCCGACAAACCCACCGGTCTGGTGTTGCCACAACCGCGCATACAAACCGCCATGGGCGAGCAGCTCGGCGTGGGTTCCGGTTTCGGCGATCTTGCCGTTTTCCAGCACCACCAGCCGGTCCATCCGGGCGATGGTCGAGAGCCGGTGAGCGATGGCGATCACGGTCTTGCCCTGCATCAGGGTCTCGAGACTTTCCTGGATCGCCGCTTCGACTTCCGAGTCCAGTGCCGACGTGGCCTCATCCATGATCAGGATCGGTGCGTCCTTGAGCAGTACCCGGGCGATGGCGATGCGCTGGCGCTGGCCGCCGGAGAGTTTCACCCCGCGCTCACCGACGTGGGCGTCGAAACCGGTACGGCCTTCAGCGTCCGACAACGAAGGAATGAAACCGTCAGCCCGGGCCTTGTGCACCGCTTCCCAGAGTTGGGCGTCGGTGGCGTCGGGTTTGCCATACAGCAGGTTGTCACGGATCGAACGGTGCAGCAGCGAGGTGTCCTGGGTGATCATGCCGATGCGTTCGCGCAGGCTTTCCTGGCTGACGTCGGCGATGTTCTGGCCGTCGATCAGGATGCGTCCGCCTTCGACGTCGTACAGGCGCAGCAGCAGGTTCACCAGGGTTGACTTGCCGGCGCCGGAAGGGCCGATGAGGCCGATTTTCTCGCCAGCCTTGATGGTCAGGTTGAGGTCGCCGATGATCCCGCTCTGCTTGCCATAGTGGAAATCCACCTGTTCGAAGCGTACTTCGCCACGGGCCACCGCCAGGGGTTTGGCCTGGTCGCGGTCGGTGACGCTGACCGGTTGCGAGATGGTCTGCAGACCGTCTTGCACCATGCCGATGTTCTCGAAGATTCCGGTCACCACCCACATGATCCAGCCGGACATGTTGACGATGCGGATCACCAGGCCGGTGGCCAGGGCAATCGCCCCGACGCTGATCAACGACTGTGTCCACAACCACAGGGCCAGGCCGGTGGTGCAGACGATCAGCAAGCCGTTCATGCTGGTGATGACCACGTCCATGCTGGTGACCACACGGCCAGCCAGTTGCGCCTTTTCGGTCTGTTCCTTGATCGCTTCGCGGGCGTATTGCTGCTCGAAGTTAGTGTGGGCGAACAATTTCAGGGTGGTGATGTTGGTGTAGCCGTCGACAATCCGCCCCATGAGTTTGGAGCGTGCATCAGACGCCACCACCGAGCGATCCTTGACCCGTGGCACGAAGTAACAGAGGGCGCCGATGAAGGCGAAGATCCAGGTCAGCAGCGGGATCATCAGGCGCCAGTCGGCTTCGGCGAACAGCACCAGGGAACTGATGGCGTAGATCAGCACATGCCACAACGCATCCACGGCCTGCACGGCGGAATCGCGCAGTGAGTTGCCGGTTTGCATGATGCGTTGGGCGATGCGCCCGGCGAAGTCGTTCTGGAAAAAATTCAGGCTCTGCTTGAGCACGTAGCTGTGGTTCTGCCAGCGGATCATGCTGGTCATGCTGGGGCTCAGGGTCTGGTGCACCAGCAGGTCATGCAGGCCCACGAAGATGGGGCGCAGCACCAGCGCAACCACCACCATCCAGGTCAGTTCGAGGGCGTGATCCTGGAACAGATTGATGTTCGGCGTGCCTTGGGCCAGGTCGATGATACGGCTCAGGTAGCTGAACAACGCCACCTCGATCAACGCACCAATCAGGCCGACGATCAACAGGGCGGCGAAGCTCGGCCAGACCTGCTTGAGGTAATAAGTGTAGAAAGGGAAGACCCGGTCCGGCGGAGACGCCGTCGGTGCTTCGCGGAAAACATCGATCAGTTTTTCAAAGCGGCGATAAAGCATTGGTTGTTCGCCCGCGAGCGGGCTCTCCTTTTAACGTTTTGAGCGTTGCCGGCAAACACCGGCAACGGCTCGGACATCCTTGTCCAGCTTAGTCTCAGTCGATGCGCTTGGCTGACTTGATGAACACCGGATCGGCCGGCACGTCGCGCATACCGTTTTTGCTGGTGGTAGGCGTGTTGACGATGATATCGACCACTTCCATGCCCTTGACCACTTTGGCGAACACGGCGTAGCCGGCGTCGCGACCCGGATCAAGGAAATCGTTGTCCTTGACGTTGATGAAGAACTGGCTGGTGGCCGAGTCAGGATCGGAGGTGCGAGCCATCGACAGCGTGCCACGCACGTTATGCAGGCCGTTGCTGGCTTCGTTCTTGATCGGGTCCTTGGTCGGTTTCTGCTGCATCGAGGAGGTGAAACCACCGCCCTGGGCCATGAACCCCGGGATCACCCGGTGGAAAATCGTGTTGTTGTAGAAGCCGCTGTCGACGTACGCAAGGAAGTTCTTGGTACTGATCGGGGCCTTGACCGGGTCCAGTTCGATTTCGATCTGGCCGTTGGTGGTGTCCAGCAGCACATGCGGTGCTTTTTCCGGCGTCGCGGCCATCAGGTTGGCGGCAAACAGGACGGTGCCTGCGGCGATGGCGATTTTTTTCAGCATGGGTCAGTGATCCTGAGTGGTGGTGTCGACTGCGGTCAGAAACTCCAGCAGCGTCTGGTTGAAGTGTTCCGGCTGGTCCAGCGGCGTGGCGTGGCGTGAATCGGCAATCACCACCAGCCGCGCGTCGGGCAGCAGTTTTACGTAGTTTTCCTTCAGCGCCACCGGTGTGTAGTCCCGGTCGGCGCTGACGATGAGGGTTGGACAGGTGACCTTCGAAAGTCGTTCCTGGACTCCCCAGCCGACAATGGCATTGAAGCTGGCGAGATAAGCATGTTTGTCGTTTTTTGCCCAGCGATCGGCCATTTTTTGTCGCAAATCGGCCTGCTCGGGTTTGGGGAAAAGCTTGCCGCCCAGTGCCTTGCCAATGGTGCGCAGGCTGAGTGCGTGCATCAGGCTCCAGCGCTTGAACCACTGCCAGTAGTCATCGCGGCTGCGCAACTTGACCTCGGGCGCGCTGTTGACGATGCACAGGCTCTTGAGCAGTTGCGGCTGATCCACGCCCAGCTGGAAGCCGATCATGCCACCCATGGACAGGCCGACATAGTGTGCCGGACCGAGATTGAGGTGTTCGATCAGTGCAATCAGGTCAGCGCTGAATCCGGCAATGCTGTAGCGCTCCCGGGGCTTGTCCGAACGGCCGTGACCACGCACATCCGGGACGATCACCCGGTAGCGGGTGGCGAGTGCCGGGATCTGTTTTTCCCAGTCCAGGGTGCTGGAGCCGAGGCCATGGACCAGCAGCAGCGGCGTGCCGTGGCCATATTCCTCATAGTGCAGGTTACAACCTTCGTGTTCGAAATAGGCCATGCATACACTCCGTGTCAGGCTTGTTCGGGGGCGGCGAACGGTGCGTCCAGTGGTGCGGTGTCAAACGTACGCAGCAGTTCGATGAGGATCTGCGTGGCCGGCCCCAGCGGTTTGTCCTTGTTCGAGTACAGGTAAAAGCTCGGGTTACGGCTGCCGCCCTGATCCAACGGTAGCAGCTTGAGCGTACCTTCCTTGAGTTCCCGTTCGATCATGTGCCTGGGCAGCCAGGCAAACCCCAGGCCGCTGCTGACGAAGGTCGCGGCGGTGGCCAGGCTGCCGACGGTCCAGCGTTGTTCGGCACCGAGCCAGCCGACGTCCCGTGGTTGCTGGCGGCCCGAGTCGCGGATCACCACTTGCATCTGGCTTTCCAGGTCCTGAAAGTTCAGTTCGCGGTTGAGGCGGTGCAGGGGATGCTCCGGGTGGGCGACCGCGACGAACTCGACGTCACTCAATTCCGCGCCCAGGTAACCGGGAATACTGAAACCCGTGATGGCCAGGTCGGCCACGCCTTCGAGCAGGACTTCCTCCACCCCCGACAGCACTTCCTCACGCAGGCGCACCCGACAGCCACGGCTTTGCGGCATGAACGCGGTCAAGGCGCGGACGAGGCGGGCGCTTGGGTAGGCGGCATCGACCACCAGGCGCACTTCGGCTTCCCAACCCTGCTCCATGTGATGGGCCAGGTCTTCAAGTTGACTGGCCTGTTTCACCAGTTGCCGGGAGCGGCGCAACAGCACGCCACCGGCTTCGGTCAGCACGGCTTTGCGTCCGTCGATGCGCAGCAACGGCACGCCCAGTTGATCCTGCATGCGGGCCACGGTGTAGCTGACTGACGATTGCGAGCGATGCAGCGCCTCGGCGGCCTGGGCGAAACCACCGTGATCGACCACGGCCTGCAGTGTTCGCCATTGATCAAGGGTCACGCGGGGCGCTTTCATGTTGAGCTCCTCTTGTCCTAAGCTGGCAGCCCTTATTGGAGGCTGCTGAATGAAAAAATTCTGTTGTGTGCTGCTGGCGCTGCTGCCGTTGACGGCGTTTGCTTATCCGATTGATGTGCAGAAGAACCTCAACGGAATGAAGATCGACTACGAAACCTTCGACACCGATAGCGATATCGGCTCCATCCGGGTCGCCAACTACGGCGACGTCGATGCGAGCTGCAAGGCGGTTTTCAGCAATGGCCCGGAAGCCCCCCGCACTCGCAAGCTCGATGTACCGGCCGGCAAACACAAAAACGCCACGGCCAAATTCAGCCGCAACATCATCAAATTGCGCATCGAGCTGACCTGCACCCCGAAATGAACTCAATCCCCTGTGGGAGCAGGCTCGCTTCCACAGGAGCATGGCTTGCTTATAAACGAATTTCTTGATGGGTTATAGCAGTTATTTGCGCTTTTTCATCGATATGACTCTGTTTAACCTTCACTCCATCGACCTACAGCATTCTCAGATGGAGGCTACATCCCATGTCCCGCGTTCTGATCATCGAAAGCAGTGCCCGTCAGCAAGACTCGGTTTCCCGTCAACTGACCCAGACCTTCATCAGCCAGTGGAAAACCGCTCACCCCAATGACCAGATCACCGTCCGGGACCTGGCCGTCAAGCCGGTGCCGCACCTGGACATCAACCTGCTGGGTGGCTGGATGAAATCCGCCGAGCAGCGCAGCGACATCGAACAGGCGTCCCTGGAACGTTCCAACCAATTGACCGACGAATTGCTCGCCGCCGATGTGCTGGTCATGGCCGCGCCGATGTACAACTTTGCGATCCCCAGCACCCTGAAAGCCTGGCTCGACCATGTACTGCGTGCCGGCGTGACCTTCAAGTACACCGAAACCGGTCCGCAAGGCCTGCTCAGCGGCAAGCGTGCGTATGTGTTGACGGCCCGCGGCGGCATCTATGCCGGTAGCACTGCCGATCACCAGGAACCGTACCTGCGTCAGGTCATGGGTTTCATCGGCATCCACGACGTGACGTTCATCCACGCCGAAGGCATGAACCTGGGCGGTGACTTCCAGGAGAAAGGCCTGAACCAGGCGAACGCCAAGCTTTCGCAAGTGGCTTGACCAGTTAATCGCCAGATAATCGCTGGATGGTCTAGTGACTTGGCGCAACCCTTCAAGCCTGTACGCGCATCGAACCTCCCTTCGCACTTGTTGCTCCTGAGTGCTCTGGCCCGATTGAACGCTTTAGCGAGATCGGGCTTTTTTTTGCCTGCGATCTGACGAACACCTACAAAACCCTGTGGGAGCGAGCTTGCTCGCGATTGGGTGTGTCAGACAAGGTGTTGTCGACTGGCACTCAGTCATCGCGAGCAAGCTCGCTCCCACAGGGTTTTACGTGTTTTCCGACAGCTTTCGGGGATCGCGATTCAAAGCAAAACCCGTTATCGTCGCCGCCATTCGAAATGAGGCGAGCATGGGCTATCTACTTTTTGTCACGCTGATCCAGGCGTTTTCCTTCAGTTTGATCGGCGAATACCTGGCCGGTCATGTCGACAGTTATTTTGCAGTCTTGGTACGAGTGCTGCTGGCAGGGCTGGTGTTCATCCCGCTGACCCGCTGGCGCTCGGTAGAGCCGGCATTCATGCGTGGCATGCTATTGATCGGCGCGTTGCAGTTCGGCGTGACCTACGTCTGCCTGTACCTGAGCTTTCGCGTACTGACGGTGCCGGAAGTGTTGCTGTTCACCATCCTCACGCCGCTGCACGTGACCCTGATTGAAGATGCACTGAACCGTCGCTTCAATCCCTGGGCCCTGGTCGCGGCACTGGTGGCGGTGGCGGGGGCGGCCGTGATCCGCTTTGACCGGATCAACCCGGACTTCTTCATGGGGTTCATGTTGCTGCAACTGGCCAACTTCACCTACGCCGCCGGGCAGGTGCTCTATAAACATCTGGTCGCGCGCCACCCGAGCTATCTGCCGCATTACCGGCGTTTCGGCTTCTTCTACCTCGGCGCACTAGCCGTGGCGCTACCGGCGTTCCTATTGTTCGGCAAACAGAACTTCCTGCCCGAAGCACCGTTGCAATGGGGCGTGCTGCTGTTCCTCGGCCTGGTCTCGACCGCTTTGGGGCTCTACTGGTGGAACAAGGGGGCGTGCCTGGTCAACGGCGGGACCCTGGCGGTGATGAACAACCTGCATGTGCCGGTGGGGTTGCTGATCAACCTGCTGATCTGGAACCAGCATGAAGAACTGGGGCGGTTGTTGCTCGGCGGTTCGGTGATATTGCTGGCGGTGTGGATCAGTCGGTTGGGTATACGCAAGCCTTTGGCCGTTCACTAAACCCTGTAGGAGCGAGGTTGCTCGCTCCTACAGGACATTGTGTGATTTCAAAAAATCACTTCGGCGCCAATTGATCCACCAGAAACCCGATAAACGCCCGGGTCTTCTGCGGCACCCGCCGTGCCGACGAATACACCGCATTGATGGTGATCGCCGGAGCCTGCCATTCACACAACACTGGCACCAGTCGCCCGGCCGCCAGCGCATCCTCGACGATGAAGTCGGGCAGCAGGGCGATGCCCATGCCAGCTTCGGCGGCCTGTGCGAGCAGGTCGCCATTGTTGGCGTGCAGTGGGCCGGTGACGTTCACCCGCTGGGTTTCTTTGCCATTGCACAGTTGCAGGCTGACACCGCTCTGCAGATACCCGTAGTTCAGGCATTGATGGGCGCGCAGGTCCTGCGGAGTCTGCGGGACGCCCGCGCGCTCAAGATAAGCAGGGGATGCCACCATGATGCGCGGCGCGGGTGCCAGTTGCCGGGCAATCATCGTCGAGTCGGGCATGCTGGCGATGCGGATGGTCACGTCAAACCCACCCCGCACGGGATCGACTTGCTGGTCGCTGAGCACCAGTTGCAGTTCGATGTTCGGGTTCTGCTCATGAAACAGCGGAATCAACGGCCCCAGTCGCCGAAGACCGAACGACATCGGCGCATTGACCCGTAACACACCGCGTAACTCGCCGATGCCGTCACGGGCGCGTTGCTCGGCCTCGTCCAGTGCCGCCAACACCTCCCGTGCTGCATCGAAATATTCGGCTCCGGCCTCGGTCAGGTGCAGGCTGCGGGTGGTGCGTTGCAGCAACTGCACACCGATGGCTTCTTCCAGCGCCTGAATCTGTTTGCTGACTTTCGAGCGCGGCACGTCCATGGCCCGGGCGGCGGCGGCGAAGCCGTTCTCGCCAACCGTGACGACGAAGGCACGCATGCATTCGATGCGATCCATTTTGTCCCTATTTTAGAATCAATTATTCTCGATTTTAGGTGATTGTCCCTTTTATCGCCAGCCCCTAAAGTGACATCCAAGCCGACAACAACGCCGCAGAAGGCAACGTCGACCAACCCCTGACCCATTCGAAGTATCGACATCAAAAGGAACGCGCCATGTCTATTCGTGAACTGCTCAACCCAACCAATTCCGCCCTGATCCTGATCGACCATCAGCCGCAAATGGCATTCGGCGTTCAGTCCATCGATCGCCAGACCCTGAAGAACAACACCGTGGGCCTGGCCAAGGCGGCGAAGATCTTCAACGTGCCGACCATTTACACCTCGGTCGAAACCGAAAGCTTCAGCGGTTACATCTGGCCCGAATTGCTGGCTGTGCACCCGGATCAAAAGCCGATCGAGCGCACGTCGATGAACTCCTGGGAAGACAAGGCATTGGTCGACGCAGTGAAGGCCACCGGTCGCAAGAAGCTGATCATTGCCGCGCTGTGGACCGAGGTCTGCCTGACCTTCCCGGCACTGGAAGCCCTGGCTGAAGGCTACGAGGTGTACATCGTCACCGACGCCTCCGGCGGCACCAGCAAGGAAGCCCACGACATGTCGGTGCAACGGATGATTCAGGCAGGCGCGGTACCGGTGACCTGGCAACAAGTGTTGCTCGAATACCAGCGTGACTGGGCGCACAAGGATACTTACGAGGCCGTGATGGAACTGGTGCTGGAGCACAGCGGCGCGTACGGGATGGGTGTGGATTACGCCTACACCATGGTGCACAAGGCACCGCAACGGCAGGTAAAGTAACCCGAAAATTCTGAAAACGATGTAACCCCTGTGGGAGCGAGCTTGCTCGCGATTGCGGACTGTCAGACGACACATATGTTGACTGACACGCCCTCATCGCGAGCAAGCTCGCTCCTACAGTTTTTTTGTAGTGTTACATCACGCTTTTTTCGACTTCGGGAATGTGACTTGCACCCAGCACTGCCGGCAGCAGCCCGGCCCGCAAATCCGTACCACTCGGCTGCTGATACAGGCTCAAGCCAAACTCCGGCAGCACCGCCAGCAGGTAGTCGAAAATATCCCCCTGAATCCGCTCGTAGTCGGCCCACGCCGTGGTGCGGGTGAAGCAATAGATTTCCAGCGGAATACCCTGGGCCGTGGTCT
Source organism: Pseudomonas sp. EU05-FHT14B02 (assembly GCF_058791055.1). Classification (NCBI taxonomy): domain Bacteria; kingdom Pseudomonadati; phylum Pseudomonadota; class Gammaproteobacteria; order Pseudomonadales; family Pseudomonadaceae; genus Pseudomonas; species Pseudomonas sp. EU05-FHT14B02. The sequence goes on from NZ_JBYTDD010000030.1 coordinate 68,831, forward strand.
GCATCTGGCGCACCATGCAGGTCATGTTCGGCTGGATCTCCGGGTGACTCTTCAGGTAGGCCAGCGCATAGGCGCGGAACGTGCCGATATTGGTCATCCGCCGGCGGTTGGCGGACATGGCCGCGACGTTGCCCTGGGCTTCGTTCCAGGCCTTGAGTTCGGCCTGTTTGCGGGTCATGTAGTCGGTGAGCAAGTGCACCTGGGACAGTTTCAACTCCTCGTCGTCACGCAGAAAGCGTACGCCGCTGGTATCGATGAACAGGCTGCGCTTGATCCGGCGGCCGCCGGAAGCCTGCATGCCGCGCCAGTTCTTGAACGACTCGGACATCAGGCGCCAGGTCGGGATCGAGACGATGGTCTTGTCGAAGTTCTGCACCTTGACCGTGTGCAAGGTGATGTCCACCACATCGCCGTCGGCGCCCACCTGGGGCATCTCGATCCAGTCGCCGACCCGCAGCATGTCATTGCTGGTCAACTGCACGCTGGCGACGAACGATAGCAGCGTGTCCTTGTAGACCAACAGAATCACCGCCGACATGGCACCCAGGCCCGACAGCAGCAACAGCGGCGAGCGGTCGATCAGCGTAGCGACGATGATGATCGCGCCAAACACGTACAACACCAAATTCGCCAGTTGCACATAGCCCTTGATCGAACGGGTGCGGGCGTGTTCGGTGCGGGCGTAGATATCCAGCAGGGCATTGAGCAGGGCGCTGACCGCCAGCAGCAGAAACAGGATGGTGAACGCCAGCGCGACGTTGCCTAGGAACACCATCGCGGTTTTACTCAGCTCCGGCACCAGGTGCAGGCCGAACTGGATCACCAGTGACGGTGTCATTTGCGCCAGGCGCTGGAACACCTTGTTGTGGCGCAAGTCGTTGACCCAGTGCAGTGCGGGTTGACGGCCGAGCATTCTGCTGGCGTGCAGGATCAAGTAGCGCGCCACTCGTCCGAGGACCAGCGCAATGATCATCAACACCATCAGCGCCAGGCTGGCATGCAGGAGCGGATGCTGGTCGAGAGTGCCCCAAAGGTCTTTTGCGTTGAGCCAGAGCTGTTTGATATCCATGTGCAAAAACGATTCTTCTGTAGGTCGCGATAGAGCGATTAGAGCATGAAAACAACAGCGCGCAGACATAGCCAATGGAGCCATGTGTGCACTTGTGCGACACAAAAATTTAGGAAAGGAAATCACGTCCGTTCGTCGAACCTGTCAAATATGACAGTAGACAGTGCAAAAGTAAGACCCTTTTAATGTGATCTGCAGATTGGCATTCGCCACTGTGTTTTTACATAAGGAGTGTTGATATGGAAGCGGCATATAAAATTATACCAATGACACTTGTAGTGCCTGAAACTACTAACGCTGCTAAGACACCCTTCAGGGATGGAAGGGAGGAGTTTGAAAGGGAACTTCGCCTTAACCCAGGTGAAAGTTATGATTTGGGCAATGGACTTACTGCGCGCGCACTAAAAGAAGGGAATGGCCGTGGATTTTTTACATGGGACCACAATGTTCAGGAACCAAGCTGGGGTAAAAAATGTCTCGCTGTAAGCGGGGGGATTGTGTTCTTTCATTTCAAAGATCCTGTGTCAAGCGTCAGCTTTTCCTATGCTAATGTTAAGACGGTAGGTTTTCTATGCCACTATTATTATCAAGAGAAAGATGGTCCCCGTAGTGACCTTATTCTTTTACCGTCAAACGGTGATCCTCTTAGTCCGAAAGATGTATCGCTGAGCAGTGAACGGGGAATTGAATATGTTGCATTCGGTGGCTATGATCACCTTGATCCGTTGTTCATCGATAATTTAAAGTGGGCGATATAAATCGATTTTAAGCTGGCTAATAATCGCATTATTTTTTGCTCGAAAAAAGGGGGGTGTACCCGCAGTCCCCTTTTTGAATGAGTGCCTCATTTTTTGTCAGCGGCCAAAATCTTCCTAGTTGAGAAGTGTTAGCAGCTGATTTGATGGTTGCCCGTGGATTTCATCCTTACCCAATGGCAAATTTTTCCTATTGATAATCACTGAAAACCTTTGTGATTTCAGCTTCGACACGTGATTTACGAAGGATTACGCTCCATGGCGGCAACATTTTCACAAAGAAACTCGGCCTGAGCGCTCGAAACCGTTACCCTATGCAGCTGTTTTTTCGCATTTCTTCGAGGTAGCACCCGTGTTTTCCCAATTCGCCCTGCACGAACGCCTGCTCAAAGCCGTGGCCGAGCTGAAATTTGTCGAGCCAACGCCTGTGCAAGCCGCGGCCATTCCGCTGGCGCTCCAAGGGCGTGACCTGCGGGTGACGGCGCAAACCGGTAGCGGTAAAACCGCTGCATTCGTTTTGCCCATCCTCAACCGTCTGATCGGCCCGGCGAAAATCCGCGTCAGCATCAAGACCCTGATCCTGCTGCCGACCCGCGAACTGGCCCAGCAGACCTTGAAAGAAGTTGAACGCTTCTCGCAGTTCACCTTCATCAAGTCCGGCCTGATCACCGGCGGCGAAGACTTCAAGGTCCAGGCCGCGATGCTGCGCAAGGTGCCGGACATCCTGATCGGTACGCCGGGCCGGATGATCGAGCAGTTGAACGCCGGCAACCTCGACTTGAAAGAAGTTGAAGTACTGGTGCTCGACGAAGCCGACCGCATGCTCGACATGGGCTTCGCCGAAGACGTTCAGCGTCTGGTGGACGAGTGCACCAACCGTCAGCAGACCATGCTGTTCTCTGCCACCACCGGTGGTTCGGGCCTGCGCGAGATGATCGCCAAGGTCCTGAACAACCCTGAGCACTTGCAGCTCAATGCGGTCAGCCAACTGAACGACACCACCCGCCAGCAAATCATCACCGCTGACCACAACCAGCACAAAGAACAGATCGTCAACTGGCTGCTGGCCAACGAGACCTACCAGAAGGCCATCGTCTTCACCAACACCCGGGCCATGGCCGACCGTATCTACGGCCGCCTGGTGGCGCAGGAATACAAAGCGTTCGTGCTGCACGGCGAGAAAGACCAGAAGGATCGCAAACTGGCGATCGACCGCCTTAAGCAGGGCGGCGTGAAAATCCTCGTGGCTACCGACGTCGCCGCTCGCGGTCTGGACGTAGATGGCCTGGACCTGGTGATCAACTTCGACATGCCGCGCAGCGGCGACGAATACGTGCACCGTATCGGTCGTACTGGTCGCGCCGGTAACGATGGCCTGGCCATCTCGCTGATCTGCCATGGCGACTGGAACCTGATGTCGAGCATCGAACGCTACCTCAAGCAGAGCTTCGAGCGCCGCACCATCAAGGAAGTCAAAGGCACCTACGGCGGACCGAAAAAGGTCAAGGCCTCGGGCAAGGCCGTCGGCGTGAAGAAGAAAAAGACCGACGCCAAGGGTGACAAGAAGAAAACTGCCGCCAAGACACCGACCAAGCGCAAGAGCGCGAACCGGCCGAAGAGCGATTCCCTGGTCAGCAAGGACGGCATGGCCCCGCTCAAGCGCCGCAAGCCGGAAGCGCCGGCGGCTGAGTAAGTCGTTGCAAGCGACCCATAAAAAACCCGGACAGTGTCCGGGTTTTTTATGTCTGATGATTATCAACTCTCGGTTTTCTTTTCTGCCGAGTCCAACTCCTTCAAGCGCTGATCGATTAACTGACACTTGTCCGGCAGGTCCTTGGCGGCAGTGCCCAGGTCCATTTTCTGCAACTCGTCGTTGATCTCCTTGGCCTTGGTCGGGTTCTGCTCGGTGAGCCTGGCCACTTCCCGGGCCAGTTGTTCGCGTTTGGCGGTGGCTTCCTCGAGGGTGCAGGCCCAGGCGGGCAGGGCGCAAGCGAGGGTGATGGCGAGGGTCAGCTTGCTCAGGATTTTCATAAGTGTCCTCTGTTCCGGTAACGGCAGATATCCGGTTGAGGGGACAACGGCAAGAAAAGTTCAGCCGAGGTGGCGGATGTATCCCGTATAGGGTACCCAACAAAAAACCGGACAATGTCCGGTTTTCTGCACTCGACTAAACGGTGAGAGAGTCGATCCCGTTTACTCAAGCCTCGATCACTTGACCGCAATGAATCCTCTTTCCATTGAAATATGCTTATTTCCATATTTATGAAAAATCGGCACTACACGAGCCGAGGCACTGCAGACTTTCTGTAACAGATCGATGGGGCGCTGGCCCATTGCAGCAATCTCCCACTCAGCACCTTTCAAGAAAGGCACACCGTAATGGAAGCTTCCAATTGTTGAGAAGCCGATCTCATGTAATGTTTTTTCGATGAGTTCTTTGGAGTGGAATACGTGTTTTGACCAGTTTTCAGGGCACCAGTTTTTCCACAGTTGTGCGCCAACAGCTTCCATGTTCGGCATCGAAAAAAGTAACCTGCCGTTATTTTTCAAGGCGGAAAATGACTTCTCAAGCATAGGCCTTGGATCAATGAAATGTTCCAGGACACCCCAGTGAACGACGGTGTCGTATTGCTGATCGGGTATCCAGTTGCATATGTCTGCGTTGAGGAAGTGGCCTGAGCATTGATTGATATCAAAGAGCTCCTTGACGACTTTCAGACCTTCATCGGAGAAATCGAGAGCGGTGACGTCTGCGTCCATCCATTTTTTCATGGACAAGAGGCGTTTGTTTTCGCCGCCACCTCCCAGTTCCAGAATACGAGAGCCCTTGATCGAGCCAAGCCTCTCATGAATCAACCTGGCGAAGAGGCCATTTTTCCCGTAGTAGAAGTCTGAACCGCTCAAGGTGGACAGCGAGGACTGTGCAGGGGACCACACACTGTCCCAATAGCTTTCGTCAGTCACTTTATTCTGGTCTTGTCGTCCTGACACAATTCTCTCCAATTATTGTTTTAGTGCTGTAACAGTCGGACAGCCTTGAGCGTAGCTTAAAAAAATGACAGTTCTCCGGTCATTTCTTCGGTTGAGCGCTATTTATTTTCGGGTGGGTCGGGCGCTCTTCGCGAGCGGGCTCACTCCCACAGGGGGGACTGTGGCGAGCACAAGTCCAATCTGGGCGCGAGCCGGCTCCGGGCGGCGCTCCGACGAGAGCCTCGATTCCGTTTCAAGGCTACCCCCCATGGCAGCAACTGGGGGTCGCCTGTTCTTCGTACCGGTCGTGATGCCGCACCCACTCCATGATTTCCTCCTCGTTGCGACCCTTGGGCGTCAGATCCAGGTAGTTGTAGGCGCCGACCAGCATGTCCAGGCCTCGGGCATAGGTGGAGTAGGTATGGAAAATTTCTCCGGCGTCATTGCGATAAAACACACTGAGACCGGGGAGTTCCTCCTCGGCACCGTCGGTTTTTTCGTAGTTGTATGTAGCCTTTCCGGCGGCGACGTCTTCGGCTCGGGCGGTGACGCCAAAGTCGTAGTTGAAATCGCAGCCTTCGGACGATACCCAGTCGAACTTCCAGCCCATGCGCCGTTTGAACGCCTGGAATTCGGCGAACGGTGCGTGGGAAACCGCTACCACGGCCACGTCGTGGTGGGCCAGGTGCTGGTTGGCGCCGTCGATGTGATCGCTCAGGTACGAGCAACCGGGGCAGCCCTCATCCCAGCCCTCGGCGAACATGAAGTGGTAGATGACCAACTGGCTGCGCCCCCCGAACAGGTCCGCCAGTTTCAGTTCGCCGTCGGGTCCCTGGAAGTGGTAGTCCTTGTCGATTTTCACCCAGGGCAGGGCGCGGCGTTCGGCACTGAGTCTGTCCCTTTCCCTGGTGAAGGCTTTTTCGTGGGCCAGGTGCTCTTTGCGGGCGGCGACCCATTCTTCCCGCGATACGACGGGATGGTTCTGAATGTTCATGTTGTTTTCTCCTGCGTGGGGCGGGGAGGTGACTTACACAGCCTAGTCGTTTAGCTTGCATGGATTTCGACATGCCGCCGGTCGGTCGTCTGCAAACGCCCGGCTGAACGGTGGCCGGGCGTACCGGTCACAACCTGTAAGGCCCGTTCAATTGCACGGGCATCAATCGAACGGACACCGGAGGTTGAATCAGGATGACGACTTACAACTGGGACTTGATTGAGCGCTTGCTGCATGAAGTGCAAAACAGCGCGGGCCACAGCTTCACGCCGCGGCCTTACGCCGAACAGCATGCCGCGCAGAAGGCCGCGGAAGGCGAGCCGATTGAAAATCTTGATCACTTGAAAACGGTGGCTGGAGAGTACGAAAAGTTACTGTTGGCGCGTGGCTATATCGCGCCGCGACCTGAAGACGAAGGTGGCACGGGCACCAATTACATTCTGACGGCGCGGGGTTCGCGTTTGTTGAGCCTGATCGACAGCAGTATTCCCGGCAATGATCACCCGCGGCAGGTGCTGGACGAGCAAGAAGATGCGCTGGATGAGATGACGTTTGATGAGGTAGCGTCGAAAGCGCAGATTGCCTGATTTTTTGGATCCCACATGCGACCTGTATTGCAGTCAGTCTTGTTTCGCTGCTTTCAGGCACTTCAAGTCGTTGAAGTCCTTCCTCACACCTTCAATTTTCTTCAGCAACCGTGCGCGCTGGTTTGGCGTGCTTTCAGCCATCAGATCCACGAACAGTGAACGCGCCTGGGCTTCGGTGTTGGTAAAGGCCTGTCGATAGGCAGGTGTCCACAACTTCTCACGATTGACCAAAAGTGTTTCGATTCGTTGTGGAAATTGTGGACTCTGGCGTTGGGCAACGGCTGCGCTGAACTGCTTCTGCCAATGGACCCGGTTGGCAAGCCACTGGGTGTACTGCTCGCCCAAGGCGCTGGACCATGTGGCTACACGCTGTTGCTGGGTGGTGCTCAGTGGTCCGAGCCAGGCATTCAGGCGCTTCTCCATGCGCGCGCCGCGCTCCTTGATCTGCTGGTCGAGGGAGGGTTTGAGGTATTCCTCCTGGCGTTTGCGCCGGTCCTTGGCGAAGGCGTCGTTTATTTCGGCGACTTGTTTGTCATCCAGCCTTTGCAGTAACTCGATGGCCGACGGAGTGATTTCTCGCGCGGTCTCGGCGATCGCCTGTTCGGCTTCGTTGGCGCGGGCCTGTAAGGCGGCATCGGTGACCTGGTTGGTAGCGACCATGGTTTGCAGGCGGCCCAGCCAGTCGAGATAGCTGGGTAGTTGGGTGGTGCAGTGCCAGCTCAGGTGTTCCTTCAGGCGCTCGTCCAGCCAGATTTTCTGGTCGCCGTTCATGTCCAGGTAGTCGCTGAGCGTCCAGGGGATGATCACATCGAGATTGCGGTAGGCCAGGCCCACGCGGCTGCACGCGCCGAGGGCAAGGGTAACGGTCAACACAACGGCGATATGTTTGAACCAGCGGGACATGGGCGATTCCTTGCGAAAGCCAGTCTTCGGGGTCTGATTCTCATGTGATCCCGGGAGGCGCCCGGCAGTTCAGCCGATCAATAGAACGCGTGTTCGGCCTTGAGCGTCACCAGCCCGTCGCACTGGCTGTTGTGCCCGGCATAGGCCGAGCAACTGCTGCCGCTCAGGTTGGAGTCACTGTAAATCAGGTCAAGGTCGATGCCCATGAACGGGCGGGACAATTTCAGCGACCAATCGGTAAAACTGCCTACATACCCACCATCCACCACCACTGGCGTATTGAATTGGTGGGCGGTGTATTTCAGGCTGATGCCGACACCGAACGGTTGATTGCCGCTCAAGTCAGCGAACAGGGTGTTGTTCTGTTTGTCCGGGTCATTGCTGAAGGCGATGCCGAAACGGCTGCCGAGCAAGGTCAGGCCGCCGAACAGTTCCTGGCTGTCAGGAGTCGTGACTTCGGGGTAGCTGTAGCGGATCAGGCCCACTTCGTAGCCGAGGGTTTGGTCGAAGGGGTGTTTAAAACCCATATAGGAGTCGATCTCGAGGTCTTTCCCCGGGCTGATGCCCATGCTGGGCGACCATTGGCCCACGTAGAAACCGCTGTCGTGGCTCAGGTCCAGGCCACCGTGAAACGAGCCGACGGCCGAGGGTTTGACCAGGCCCTGGGCCATGCTGCGGGTGGGGGTGGTGCCAAGCTTGAGGTCGAAGCCCCCCAGCTCACGCTGAAAGATTTGTGCCTGTGCTACGGAGCATGCCAGCAGGCTGCCGAGCAATGCCGAAAGGTAGAAAGATTTGAGCATGCGTCACTCCATGAACTGCGAGGGCAGGCTGGTGAACCCGCTGAAACGCTTGATCCAGACGTGTGCAAGGATACCGGCGAATGATCGGCAATGAAGGCCGTTCGTCGATTTCTACGGGATTTGAGGGGGGGGGCAGCAGGAGTAACGAGGGTTCCAGTCCAAGCGCTTCGAGGCTCAAAGCGCTTTGGGACCAGGTGACGCGAGGGGATTACTTTTTGCCCAGGGTGATCTGCTTGGACGGACCGAACGTCTGGCCGCTGACGCCTTTGGCAATTTGCTGGATTTCACCGCCGGACTTGAGGAACGCAGCGATCTGGCTGTTGATCGATTCGCTGGTTTCGACGGCTGGAGCTGGCTTTGCTTTGCTGGTGGATGCTTTTACGCGCATGGCGGCCATTAACCTGTAGAAAATTAACTTGGCCAGGCATCGTACAGGAATTGCCTGATAATTGCTTGGCAAATATCCCCTCGACATATTCGTGAGGTCGGGTATTTAGTCCCCGGCCAATATTCGAAATATGCACCTAAGCCGCTGTTTTAAATAATAACATTGCCTTGAAAAATACCGCGTCACGCTTGCCTGGGCATGGCGTAAATGCCCGGAACGGCCTGACGAGCGGACGAGGTGCGATGAAAATCCGGGAAAATTAAGGTCTTCAGGGCGATTTTCTCGCGCCACCGGGCCGGCTGCCGAACGCGGCGCTTAAAACCGGGTAGAATGCCGCCCACGCAATGAGGGTATTGGACATGGCTTTAGTCGGGCGTTACAACAGTTTGCAAGTGGTTAAACACACTAACTTCGGTTTATATCTGGACGGTGGCGCGGATGGCGAAATCCTTCTGCCTAATCGTTATATTCCAAAAGATATTCCTACCGAAGATGAAGACTGGCTCAACGTTTTTATTTATCTGGACAGTGATGACAAGCTCATCGCAACTACTGAAAAGCCGAAAGTTCAAGTCGGTGAGTTCGCCAGTTTGAAAGTTGTTGAAGTCAACAGCATCGGCGTATTCCTGGACTGGGGGTTGCCGAAAGACCTGTTGCTGCCGTTCTCCGAAGAGAAGCGCCAGATGACGGCGGGCGAGTATGTGGTGGTGCACGTCTATCTCGACAAGCACACCCGTCGCATCACCGCGACCGCGCGCCTGGACCGCTACCTGGACAAGACCCCGGCCAACTACACCGCGGGCCAGGAAGTGGATCTGCTGGTGGCCGAAGCCACGGACATGGGCTTCAAGGCCATCATCAACAACAAGCATTGGGGCCTGATCCACAAGAACGAAATCTTCAAGTTCATGCGCGCCGGTAAAGAAGAAAAGGGCTTCATCAAGGAAGTGCGCGCCGACGGCAAGATCAGCCTGAGCCTGCAACCGGTCGGGCAGGACGCGGCCACCAGCCTGAACTCGAAGATCCTCGCCAAGTTGCGCGAAAACAACGGCACCCTGGCGGTGAGCGACAAGAGCGATCCGGCGTTGATCAGCAGTCTGTTCGGTGTCAGCAAGGGCAACTTCAAGAAGGCCATCGGTGCGTTGTACAAGAATGGCCAGATTGTCATTCATGCCGATCGCATCGAACTCAGTTGATGCACTGACAAGACAGAGGGCCGGGATGGCGCAAGCAGAGCAGTAGAGGTCTCTGGCGGGCGGCATTTTCCGGCCTTCTGGTTAATAATCGACAACATGATTCTTCGCCCTGGTGTTTTCTTTTCAACTAGAAGGCCGGGGCTTTGCTTTTTTTCTGCCGAGTCTTTGCCATGGATTGTGTCTTCGAGGTGTTCCGGTGATCGCCACCCGGCGCAGCGCCGACGGGTTTGCCCTGCAAGTGATGGTCGGGTTGTGCCTGATCTGGGGCGTGCAGCAGGTGATGATCAAGTGGGCGGCGGCTGATATCGCGCCGGTGATGCAGGCGGCCGGACGTTCCGGTATGTCGGCGTTGCTGGTCGGGCTGCTGATCTGCTGGAAGGGCGGCTGGAACCAGGTGGGTACAACCTGGCGTGGCGGTCTGTTGGCCGGTGCCTTGTTTGGCCTGGAGTTCTTCTTCATTTCCGAAGGCCTGCAACTGACCACGGCGGCGCACATGTCGGTGTTCCTCTACACCGCTCCGATCTTCACCGCATTAGGGGTGCACTGGTTGCTGCCCAGTGAGCGATTGCGACCCTTGCAATGGCTGGGGATTGTCCTGGCATTTATCGGGATTGCCATCGCGTTTGCCGGTGGGGTGTCCTGGGACAACCTTGATTACCGCATGTTGATGGGCGATGCCTTGGGTGTGCTGGCGGGTGCCGCCTGGGGCGCGACCACGGTGGTGGTACGCGCCTCGCGCCTGTCGGAAGCGCCAGTGACCCTGACGCTGTTCTATCAGCTGATTGTCGGCTTCTTCGGCTTGTTGTTGATTGCGCTGCTCAGCGGCCAGATCACCCATGTCAGCCTGACCCATGTGGCGGTGGCCAGTGTGCTGTTTCAGGGCGTGGTCGTGTCGTTCTTCAGTTACCTGGTCTGGTTCTGGCTGCTGCGCCGTTACCTGGCGGCCAACCTTGCGGTGTTTTCGTTCATGACGCCGTTGTTCGGCGTCACCTTCGGTGTGGTACTGCTCGGCGAGGAACTGAGTCTGAACTTCGTCATCGGTGCCGTTCTGGTATTGGCGGGTATCACTTTTGTCAGCGCCGAGCAGTGGTTGCGCCGTCGTTTGCGCAAAGCCCTCGGGCAGCATTGACCGGCGCGAGCAATAGACCGCCGGCGATCAATAAGCCGCAGCCGGCGACCACCAGTGCCGGCTGTAAACCGCCACTGAAATGACTACTTAGCGCCGCCAGCAATGGCCCGCTGAGCTGGCCCACGGCAAAGCAAGCTGTCAACAGACCGGCATTGCGTTGGGTCGCGTGAGGCGCCAGCTCCCGGGAGCGTTGCATCACCAGTTGCATACAGGCCAGGAACGGCGTACCGCACAGGATTACACCCAGCGCCAGGCCTGGACCGTTGCCCAGCAAGCAGGCGAACACGCCAGCGGCTTGCAGCCATAACGTCGCCATCAGCCAGTGACCCGTGGCACCAGGTTTTTGCCGACGCAGACTCACCAGCACCACCCCCATGGCAGCGGCAAGACCAAAGCATGGCCAGAACAGGTCAGCCTGCCATTGGCCATGGAATTGCGCGTTGGCTATTTGCGACAAAAAGGTCGCCGGGATGATGTAGCCCAATCCGTACAAGGCATAGATCCAGCCCAGGCGAGCGATGCCGTGATTGCCCGAGGCGCTGGCGCTGGGTGCAGCAGTCGCGGTGACACTCGGTTGTGGCAGGATCGGCAGGATCCCCAGCAGCATCGCCAGCCCCGTGGCGGCGTACACCAGCCACAAGGTGGCAGAAGTCTGGCCCAGCAGATTCGAGCCCAGGGCCAACAGACCTGTCAGAAAAATCCCCAAACCGGGTCCGGCGAAGACCAAGGCTCCGAGCCGAGGACGACCAGCCGCTGCCGCGAGGGGTTGGCTCAGGGCGGTAATCATCACCAACACCCAGGCGCTGGCCACGCCGGTGCCGAAGCGCAGCAACAGGTGCGACCAGAAACCATTGGCCCAGAACGACGCCAGGGTCAGCAGCACGCACAGCCACAATCCGCCGAACAAGCGTCGGCGCACTTGTGGCGGACGCCGGGAAAACATGGCATCCACTGCGCCGATGAAATAACCGAGGTAGTTGGCGGCGGCAATCAGCCCGGCGGCAGTCAGGTCGATCTGGCCTTCGCTGAGCAGGTGCGGCAGCTGTGGTGTCAGGGCAAAACGGCCGATGCCCATGGCCATCATCAGGGCAACGAAGCTGGCGGATAAGCGGATCAGGGGAGACATGGTCTGGAGTCCGTCTGGAGGATCAATGACCATCAGGCTAGGACTGATTGACTTTCTTTAAAAATGAATAATAGTGAGTAACTTGTTCTTTTTTGGAGAGTGTCGTGGAGTTCAGCCAATTGCGCATCTTCCAGGCGGTGGCAGAGGAAGGATCCATAACCCGTGCCGCCGAACGGCTACATCGAGTGCCGTCGAACCTGTCGACCCGGCTCAAACAGCTGGAAGAGCAATTGGGTGTCGAACTGTTCCTGCGCGAACGTCAGCGCTTGCAGTTGTCGCCTGCGGGAAAAGTCCTGCTGGACTACACCGCCAGGCTGTTTGCCTTGCGCGACGAAGCCAGTGCGGCAGTGCAGGGCGGGCAACCGGCGGGAGACTTCGTGCTCGGCACCATGTACAGCACGGCGGCAATTCACCTTCCGGGGCTATTGGCGCATTACCACCGTTTGTATCCGGCGGTGAACCTGCAAGTACAATCCGGCCCCAGCGGTGAACTGCTCGAAGGACTGCTCACCGGTCGACTCGATGCGGCGCTGGTGGATGGCCCGCTGGAACTGGCCGGACTCGACGGGGTGCCCTTGTGCGACGAGCGCCTGGTGCTGATCAGCGAGGCCGACCATCCGCCCGTGCGCAGTGCGCTGGACGTGCAAGGTCGCTCGGTGTTCACCTTTCGCCAGGGCTGCTCCTACCGCATGCGCCTGGAAGCCTGGTTCGCCCATGATCATGCGGCCATGGGCCGGGCGATGGAGATCGAGTCCTATCCGGGAATGCTGGCGTGTGTGATTGCCGGTTCCGGTGTGGCGCTGATGTCGGAGTCGATGCTCGCCAGTCTGCCGGGCCGTGAGAGTGTGGCCGTACATCCTTTGGCCGAACCGTTCGCCAGTGCTACCACCTGGCTGATGTGGCGCAAGGGCATGGTCGGGGCCAATCTGAATGCCTGGATCGAGCAGCAACAGGTGGTTTTTCCACCGGCACATGTGCGGGCGCAGGACATTGCCTGAACGCAGGCTGATTTTGATGGATTCAGTAACAGATCATTGTGACTTTGCGCGAGCATTGCGTAGGACTTCGGACTATTATCTGTACGAAGGGGCTACAGTACTTTGGCCGCTCGGCACTACCCTGAAGGGGGCACCATGAAAGAGAAAATCCAAAACTGGCTGCATGACTTGGGCGTTGCTCTCGGTTTGATCGAGCCGCCTCTGCAACCCGTGCCTGTTCGTACTGACGACGAACAACGTCGGCGCCAGCAGCGGCGCCGGTAATGGCAGATAACATCTGACAGGTGAAAGGTTTTCCCGTGGCGAGGGAGCAAGCTCCCTTGCCGCTTCGTGTACGTTTGATTACCAGACTTAGTACCGCCCGATCTCCAGCAAGAACCTGCTCAAATCATTCGCCGTCCTGGCGGTCTTGAGCATCCGGTCTTCTTCCACGGTAAACGCCGTGACACCCAGTTCATCTTCCAGATGGAAGATCAGTTCTTCGATATCATTTTTATCCAATCCCAACTGCGCCAGACTGACGTTGTCGTCGAAGTCATCCCGGCCTTCCAGCAGGCGGCTGATGTAGCGATGTACGACAGCACGAAGGGCAGCTTCTTTCATGATCGTTCTTCGAGGAAGTGGGTTCAGCTCTCCCTGCCGGTGCAGTTCCTGCCGTTGAGTACAGCAGGCTTTAGCCGTGTGAGCGCAGCCATTGGTCGATCATGCTACGCAAATGCTCCCCGGAAAAACTGCCGAAGTGCCCGCCATGCACCGTGCGGATCGATAGCGTGTGCAAACGTTGCAGGCTGCAGGCGTAGTCATCGAGATTGGAGTGGTAGGCGTCTTCGATTAGCGGGCCGTCGTAGATGATGTCGCCGCTGAACAAGGTCTCTGTGGCGGCTTCGTACAGGCAGATGCCACCGGGCGAGTGTCCCGGTGTGTGCACGACCTGCAACACCCGATTGCCCAGGTCCAGCACATCGCCATCTTCGACAAACCCCGTGGCCGGTGCGGCCTTGACCCGGTATTCGGCGTAGCACAGCGGGCAATCCGGGTGCGCCTCGAACATGTCGTCGCCGACAAAGGCTTTGCTCAGGTCGTTGTTGCCATCGGGTGCCGCGAGAATGTCCGCCTCGGCCGGATGCACCAGCCGTTCAGCGAATTCGTGATGACCGGCGATGTGATCGAAATGGCAGTGGCTGGCAACAGCCACCAGCGGCCGTTCGGTGATCCACGGCAGTTGCTCGCGCAGACTGACCAAGCCTGAACCGCTGTCGAGCAGCAGGTCTTTGTCACGGCCCTGGATGTACCAGAGGTTGCAGCGGTAGAAAGGCCGGATGTACGGCTCGTGGATCAGGCGGATGCCGTCGCTGAGCGATTTCACCTCGAACCACTGGTCACGAGAAACAATCTTCATGAACGTTTTCTCCAGGCGAAAAAAAACGAGTGTGGCAACCGACGCCACACTCGTCGAAGAAAGCATCAAGTCGTTATGTTCAGCTTAGGCAGCGCTGGCCACTGCTGCCGTGCGGCGGGACATCAAACTCACCACCACGAAACTCACCAGGCCTACACCGAGGCTGTAGTAGATCGGGGTGTTGGCGTCCAGACCGTCCTTGAACATGAACAGCAGCGCGGTGGCAAAGCCCATGCCCATGCTGGCGATAGCGCCGGCGGTGGTAGCGCGTTTCCAGAAGATCGCACCCATCAGCGGGATCAGCATGCCGCCTACCAACAGGTTGTAGGCCAGGGTCAGGGCGCTGATCACGTCGTTCACGATCAGAGCGATGCCCAGTACCACGATGCCGGTCAACAGGGTGAACAGGCGGTTGATCGCCAGGCTCGACTGTTTACCGCCACGCAGTTTCGGCAGCAGGTCTTCGGTCAGGGTGGTGGCGGCGGCCAGCAGGCCGGCGCTGGCGGTGGACATCATGGCGGCCAGTGCGGCAGCGATCACCAGGCCACGGATACCGTCCGGCAGGGACAGTTTCACGATCGCAGCGAAGGCGTTGTTGACGTTGTCGAGATCCGGGATCAGTACGTGTGCAGCCATGCCGATCAGGGCGCAGGCCAGGCCGTAGAGGATGCAGTAGATACCGGCAGCGGTACCGGCAACCTGAGCCACTTTGGCGGTCTTGACGGTGAACACCCGTTGCCAGATGTCCTGACCGATCAGGATGCCGAAGAAGTAGATCATGAAGTAGGTGATGATGGTGTCCCAGCCGATGGTGGTGAAGCTGAAGCTCGCCGCCGGCAGTTTCATTACCAACTCATCCCAACCGCCAACGCGGTACAGGCAGATCGGCAACAGGATGAACATCAGGCCGACAGTCTTGATCACGAACTGGACGATGTCGGTCAGGGTCAGGGACCACATGCCGCCAATGGCCGAGTAGATCACCACGACGCCACCACCGAGCAGTACCGAGATCCAGAACGGCAGGCCGAACAGCACTTGCAGCACGGTGCCGATTGCCAGGATCGAGGTCACGCCGATCATCAGCGCGTAGGCCAGCATGATTACCGCGCTCGCGGAGCGGGCCATCGGGTTGTAGCGTTTTTCCAACACCTGGGTAACGGTGTAGATCTTCAGTTTCAGCAGCGGTTTGGCGAGGAACAGGTTTAGCGCGACGATCCCGCAACCCAGTGCGGCGCACAGCCAGAAACCGGAGATGCCATGCACGTAGCCCAGACGCACGGTGCCCACGGTGGACGCGCCGCCCAGAACGGTGGCGGCCATGGTGCCCATGTACAGGCTTGGGCCCAGGTTACGACCGGCGACCAAAAAGTCTTCGTTGGTCTTGGCCTTGCGCATGCCGTAGTAGCCGAGTATCAGCATCGCGGCGGCGTAGATGAGTACGACGAATAAATCCAAAGCCATTGTGGCGTGTCTCCGATTGTCTTTTTTATGTGAGGCTGAAAATCAGTCCCTGTGGGAGCGTGGCTTGCCCGCGATGGGGACACCGCGGTCTGTCAGGCTGACCGCGTCATCGTTCATCGCGGGCAAGCCCGCTCCCACAGGTAGTGCGTTTAATGCGTTTATCAGGCGACTTGTCGCATCGCCGGTTCAGCGAGCGAATCCGTGCTCTTGTTGCGAAGGTCGTTCGGGCCGTACACAGCGCTTGCTTCCGGGAACACTTTGAGCAACACCAGGTACACCACCGAGGCCAGGCCCAGGGTCACCGGCAGGCTGATGTCGATGCCACCGGCCATTTCGCCCAGTGGACCGACAAACTGCCCCGGCAGGTTCACGAAGCACAGGCCGACGGCCGCACTCGGGATCCAGGCACCCAGGCCACGCCAGTTCCAGCCGTGGGTGAACCAGTAGCGGCCACCTTTCTCGCCACGGGTGAACACTTGCAGATCATCCGGGCAGTAGAAGCCGCGACGCACCAGCAGGCCGATGATCATGATCACCATCCACGGGGTAGTGCAGGTGATGATCAGCACGGCGAAGGTCGACACGCTCTGCACCAGGTTGGCCGCGAAACGCCCGATGAAGATGAAGGCAATCGACATCACACCGATCAGCAGCGTGGCCTTGACCCGCGACAGCACCCGAGGGAACACGCTGGACATGTCCAGGCCTGTGCCGTACAGCGAAGTGGTGCCGGTGGACATGCCGCCGATGACCGCGATCAGGCACACCGGCAGGAAGAACCAGCTCGGCGATACCGCCAGCAGGCCGCCGACATAGTTGTTGGCCGCGATGTAGTCCGGTGCCTTGACCGCTACGATAGTGGCGGTGACGAGGCCGAACAGGAACGGAATCAGCGTGGCGAGTTGCGCGGCAATCACCGACACCATGATCCGGCCTTTGGGCGTATCACGGGGGATGTAGCGCGACCAGTCACCGAGGAACGCACCGAAGGAGATCGGGTTGCTCATGGCGACCAATGCTGCCCCGATGAACGCGGCCCAGAATCCGGCCTGGCCCATGGCTACGGTGCCGGCGTACTGACTGTCGAATGCAGGGGCGAAAGCGAAAACGCCCAGCAGGAACAGCAGGCTGGCCGCCCATACTGCAATGCGGTTGACCCACAGCATGAAGCGGAAACCATAGATGCACACGGTCAATACCAGCAGCGCGAACAGACCGTAGGCCAGGCCCAGGGTCAGATCGGTTTCCGGTAGATCGATCAGGCGTTTGGCACCGCCCACCAGCGCATCGCCCGAACTCCAGACGGAGAGCGAGAAAAACGCGATAGCGGTCAGCAGCGACAGGAACGAACCGACGATTCGCCCGTGCACGCCAAAGTGCGCACCGGAAGAGACAGCGTTGTTGGTGCCGTTGATGGGCCCGAACAGGCCCATTGGCGCCAGGATCAGCGCACCAAGTACCACACCCAGCACAATCGCCCAGACACCAGCCTGAAAGGACAGGCCGAACAGCACCGGGAAACTGCCGAGCACGGCGGTGGCAAAGGTGTTGGCGCCGCCGAAGATCAGGCGAAACAGATCGCTGGGCTTGGCGTCACGCTCATTGTCCGGGATCTGTTCAACCCCGTTTGTTTCGATGCTGCTAAGGCTTTTTTCGTTGTTTTTGTTATTCATGATCAGCTCCGATCATAAAGGCGCGCTCATCGTGCGTGAGCGTCACCTGTGTTGGCTAAGGGGGTGGCAGCCCTTCCGGCATCGCGGATAAATGTTCGTGACAGGCCAGCCATAGGCCTTGTTGTTCTTGGCCAGACGCTTGTTTCTTGAAAACAATCGTCTCGCGCTCCTGGCTGAAGTGTTGCTCCCCTTGCATGCGCAACTCGGTGGCCACGTCATGGATGAAAATCGCCATGTCACCCTGCAGGCTGACGAAAGCGTTGCTTGAAGTGCACGAGAGCACCTCGAAGCCATCCTCAGAGCGCCAGCCGTCCCACATCGCCTGATAGGCGTCGCGCGACAGCAGGGGCTGTTCGAGGGTATAGAAGACGAAGCTGGCATCGGCGCTGAACGCGCCGAAGTAGGCTTCGCGATCGTTACGGGCAAAAGCGGACACCAGGTCGGCGGCGGCTTTGAGAACCTGATCACGTTCGCTCATGACCGATCCTCAGCGGTGGACTACGCCAGGCAGTACACAGAGCATTTCGTACAGCAGGTTGGCGGCCAGCAGTGAGGTGTTGCCGGTGGTGTCGTAAGCGGGCGAGACTTCTACCAGATCGCAACCGACCAGGTCGAGGCCTTGGCAGCCACGAACAATCTCGATTGCCTGAATGGTCGTCAGACCGCCGATTTCCGGGGTGCCGGTACCAGGTGCCCAGGCCGGGTCGATGCCGTCGATGTCGAAGCTCAGGTAAACAGGACCGCCGCCGACTTTTTCGCGGACTTCAGCCATCAAGGGCTCCAGCGATTTGTGCCAGCACTCTTCAGCCTGAACCACACGGAAACCCTGGTTGCGGCTCCAGTTGAAGTCGTCAGCGGTGTAGCCCTGGGCGCGCAGGCCAATCTGCACGACACGGTCCGGGTCCAGCAGGCCTTCTTCAACGGCGCGACGGAAGGTGGTGCCATGGGCGATTTTCTCGCCGAACATGTGATCGTTCACATCGGCGTGGGCATCGATGTGCACCAGGCCGACCTTACCGTGCTTTTTATGGATGGCACGCAGGATCGGCAGGGTGATGGTGTGGTCGCCGCCCAGGGTCAGCGGGATCACGTCGTGTTCGAGGATGTTGTCGTAGGACTCTTCAATGATCCGTACGGCATCCAGCAGGTTGAAGGTGTTGATCGCGATGTCGCCAATGTCGGCAACCGACAGCGAGTCGAACGGCGCAGCACCGGTGGCCATGTTGTACGGGCGAATCATTACCGATTCAGCGCGGATTTCACGAGGCCCGAAGCGGGTGCCGGGGCGCAGGGAGGTACCGATGTCCAGGGGTACGCCTACGAAGGCAGCGTCCAGGCCGGCAGCGGTATTCAAATGGGGGAGTCGCATCATGGTGGCGATGCCGCCGAAGCGCGGCATTTCGTTGCCGCCCAGTGGTTGGTGAAGAATCTTGTCCACGGGTAGGGCCTCATCGTCGTTGTTTTATTTATGTCGGTTGCGCCGTTCACGGAAGGGACGGGCGCACCTTGTGGCGCCGATTCTGCGAAATGTAGTGGCCGGGAAGAATCGCTACGGGCAAATACTTAGTTCAGATTTTTCTAAACTAATGGAAGTGGCGGCGTTAGACTTCACCCCATACGCAAAACCCAATGCCGGGAACAAACCTGGTGGGAGCGAGCTTGCTCCCACAAGGATTTGCATTGATTCGAGCATTGCGCGTCACCCCGAGATCGGAGCATTTCCATGGCCAACGCTTTACCCGACCTGAAACTATTGCGCATCTTCGTCAGCGTGGTGCGCCATCAGGGGTTCGCCAACGCCCAGCAGGAGCTCAATCTCTCGACGTCGGCCATCAGCACCTACATGAGCCAGCTCGAAGCAGCCCTTGGCCTGGTGCTGTGCCATCGCGGCCGTGGCGGTTTCAGCCTGACCAGCAAGGGCGAGCTGTTCCATCAGGAAACCCTGCGTCTGTTGGGCGAACTCGAAGGCTTCGAGCAGTACGCCGCCGCCCTCAAGGGCGAGTTGCGCGGTACCTTGAACCTGGGGGTGATCGACTCCACCGTCAGCGACAAGGCCCTGCCGTTCGCCGAAGCCATCGGCGCCTACAGCCAGGAACACCCGGCCGTGCACTTGCACCTGTCGGTGATGAGCCCTTACGAATTGCAACTCGGCGTGCAGGACAACCGTCTCGACCTGGCCATCGGTGCGTTCTCCACGCGCATGAGCGGCCTGGTGTACATGCCGCTGTACCGAGAACAACACTGGTTGTATTGCAGCACGCGGCATCCGCTGTTCAACGAGCGGCGCATTCCCGAACAAGTCATCACCCAGCAGCGCATGGTCGGTCGTGGTTATTGGAGCCAGGCCGAACTGGCGCGCCACGGTTTCAAGCACAGTGCTGCGACGGTAGAAAGTATGGAGGCCCAGTTGATCCTGGTGCTGTCCGGCGCCTACATCGGTTACCTGCCGGAGCACTACGCCCAGGCCTGGGCCGACAAGGGTGACTTGCGGGTGCTGCTGCCGGCGACCTTCGGTTATCAAGCCCCGTTCTCGATGATCGTGCGGCGGGGCCGTAGCCGCGAGCCGCTGATCCAGACATTCCGCGACTTGCTTAAAGCTCAACTGAATCAGGCGTAGAGACGATGTCCAGAATTCAATGTCAGCGTTGTCTGCGCCCGCAAACTCATTGCCTGTGCCCGCTGATTCCCAGCCTCGACAGCCGCACCCGGGTACTGTTGTTGCAGCATCCGAGCGAAGTGAATCATGCGTTGAACACCGCGCGTCTGGCGGCGCTTGGGTTGAAGAATGCCGAGTTGATCGTCGGCGAGGTGTTTGAGGATTTGCCGGTGCTGTTGAATCAGCCGGGGTATCGGGCGCGGTTGCTGTTTCCCGGCGAAGATGCCCAACCGATGCAGGTTTGTGCCGCGACAGACGAACCCTTGCTGCTGGTGGTCCCGGACGGTACCTGGCGCAAGGCACGCAAGATGCTGCACCTCAATCCGCTGCTGGCGGCGTTGCCAAGGGTGACCCTGGCCGAGGGCGGTGTGTCCCGCTATCGGTTGCGCAAGGCACCGGGACCGGGGGCGTTGTCGACGGTGGAGGCGATTGTGCAGGCGCTGGAAACCCTCGAAGCGCCGACTTCGTTTGCGCCGTTGTTGAAGCCATTCGAAGCGTTGATCGAGGGGCAGATTGCGGCGATGGGGGAGGAGGTTTACCAGCGTAATCATTCTGAAAAATGATTGGTGGTCTTGCCGGCCTCATCGCGAGCAAGCTCGCTCCCACAGGTTCAGTGGCGGTCGCAGATTTCGTGTACGACACGGACACTGTGGGAGCGAGCTTGCTCGCGATGGCGGCAGATCACTCACTGCAGATTCTGGATACTGCCTACCGCTCCCGCATCGCCTCGGTCCGTGCCTTCAACACCGGCTTGAGCAGATAGTCCAGCACCGTTTTCTCCCCGGTAATAATGTCCACCGTCGCCACCATCCCCGGGATGATCAGCAGAGGTTTCACATCCCCGCCCAAATGGTTTTTGTCGGTACGCACCTGAATCAGATAGAAGCTGTTGCCCTTATCGTCGGTGATGGTGTCAGCGCCGATCAACTCCAGTTTGGCGCTCAGGCCGCCGTAAATGGTGTAGTCGTAGGCACTGAACTTGACCATGGCTTTCTGGCCTGGATGCAAGAATGCAACGTCCTGTGGCCGTACCTTGGCCTCGATCAGCAGGTTGTCTTCCAGCGGCACGATTTCCACCATGTCACTGCCGGGCTGGACCACGCCGCCGATGGTGTTGACCTTCAACACCTTGATGATGCCGTGCACTGGCGAAACCACGGTGGTGCGGGTCACGCGGTCGTCGATGGCGATGCTCGAGGCCGTGATTTTCGACAGGTCAGTGCGTTTCTCGTTCAGCTCTTTGGCGGCTTCCGAGCGGAAGGTTTGCTCCGACTCGTCGATCTTGCTTTTGATTTCGTTGATCGCCGATTCCGCCCGGGGAATCGCCAATGTGGTGGCGTTCAATGAGCCGCGAATCTCCACCGCGCTGCGTTTGAGCCGCAGGATTTCCACTGGAGACACCGCCCCCGTGCCCACCAGCGGCGCGGACATGTTCATCTCTTGTTGCAACAACGCCAGGCTTGAACTGAATTGACCCTGTTTCGAGCGGAACTCCGCTAACTCCTGGGTTTTTTGCCGAAGTTGTTCGCTCAGGGTGCGCTGCTCGCTGGCCAGTCGGCGTTGCCGTTGCTCGTACAACGAACGCTCGTCTTCAGCCACTTGCGGGGCTTTGGCGATCACTTCTTCCGACAGCTTGAACGGACGGCCTTCGGCTTCGGCCGAAAGCCGTTCGACCTGCGCGGTCAAGGCAAAGCGATCGGCTTCGCTTTCGCCCTTGTTCGACAGGTAGCGGGTGTCATCCAGGCGCAGCAAGGTGTCGCCCTTGTTCACCATCTGTCCTTCACGGACGAAAATTTCAGTGACGATGCCGCCCTCCAGGTTCTGGATCACCTGGACCTTGCTTGACGGAATCGCCTTGCCTTCGCCCATGGTCACTTCCTGCAACACGGCGAATTTGGCCCAGACCAGTGCACTGACCAACAGCGCGGCTGCCAGCCACACGGTGATCCGCGACCAGCGCGGTGAGTCCTGCAAGGAGGCGCCGGCGGTTTCCGGCATGTACTCGGTTTCGGCACTTTTGTTGAAACTGTCGAAGTAGCCACGGGATCCTTGATCGGCAGACATGGGCGACTCCTAGACGGCCGCAGAGCCGACACGGCCCTTGCGCAGTGCATCGATGACCGCGTCTTTCGGACCGTCGGCGACGATCCGTCCGTTGTCCAGTACCACCAGCCGGTCCACCAGGCTCAGCATCGAGGTGCGGTGGGTCACCAGCAGGATGGTTTTGCCCTGGACCCATCCGTGAAGTTTTTGCCGCAGGACGTCTTCGCTGCTGTTATCCATGGCGCTGGTGGGTTCGTCGAGCAGCATGATGGGCGGGTCGAGCAACATCGCCCGGGCCAGCAATACGGCCTGGCGCTGGCCGCCGGACAACAGTTGCCCGCGTTCACCCACGGGCCGGTCGAAGCCTTGCGGGTGTTGCCGGGCCAGTTCGGTAACGCCGGTCATCTCTGCCACTTCGAGCATGCGTGAGTCGCTGATATAGCGCGCGCCGAGGGTCAGGTTGTCGCGCAGGCTGCCGGCCAAAAGTGGCAGGTCGTGGGCGACGTAACCGATTTGATGGCGCAGGTCGGCGACGTCCAGTTGCCGCAGGTCCAGACCATCGAGCAGCAACTGGCCTTCATCCGGTTCATAAAAGCCCATCACCAGTCGCGCCAGGGTACTTTTGCCTGAGCCGCTGCGGCCGATGATGCCGATGCGCTCTCCGGGTTTCACACTGAAGCCGACATTGGCCAGGGCAGGCGCACTTTGGCCGTTGTAGTGGAAGGTTACGCCGACGACATCCAGTGCGCCTTGCAGTTGGGTGCGCTCCAGTGGCCGTTGTCTGGCGTCGCGCTCCTGGGGCAGACCCATCAGCGCATCAGTGCTTTTCATGGTCAGTTGCGCTTGCTGGTAGCGGGTGATCAGGCCGGCGATCTGACCCAGTGGTGCAAGTACCCGGCTACCGAGCATGTAACTGGCCACCAGGGCGCCGACGCTGAGGTTGCCGGCGATGATGCTGTAGACCCCGGCGACGATGATTGCCATGCCGGACAACTGCTGGATGAACAAGGTGCCGTTGGTGGCCAGGGCCGACAAGTTACGCGCATGGCTGTCGAGGCGGGTGAGGGCGCCGTGGGTGCTTTCCCATTTGTGCTGGCGTTCGCTTTCGGCGCTGCAGGCTTTGAGGGTTTCCAAGCCGCTGAGAGTTTCGATCAGCAGTGCCTGGCGTTCGGCGCCCAGGCTGAGGCTTTTTTGCACGGTATCGCGCAGGCGCACCTGGATCACCATGGCGAAGATGATGGTGATGGGAAAAGCCAGCATCGGGATCACCACCAGCCAGCCACCGAGCAGGCCGATCACCAGCAGCATCAGCAGGCAGAAGGGCAGGTCGATCAGGCTGGTGAGGGTCACGGCGGTGAGAAATTCCCGCAGGCCCTGGAAGTCATGAATGCTTTGGGCGAAGCCACCGATGGTCGCCGGCCGTGCTTTCATCGCCATGCCGGTGATGCGCTCGAACAGGGTGGCGGACAGGATCACATCGGTTTTCTTGCCGGCGGTATCCAGCAAGTGCGCGCGCACAACTCGCAGCACCAGTTCGAAAGCCGTGCCGATCAGCAAACCGATCGCCAGCACCCACAAGGTCGAAGTGGCCTGGTTCGGCACCACGCGATCGTAGGTCTGCATCACGAACAGCGGCACCATCAGTCCCAGCAGGTTGATCAGGAAGCTTGCCAGGATCGCATCGCTGTACAGCCATTTCGACAGCTTCAGCGTATCGCGAAACCAGGCCTGGACCCGGGGCACCAGCGGCGATCGCAAGTCTTCGAGTTCGTGACGTGGCCGGGCGAACAATGCCTGGCCACTGTAGTGTTCGGCCAGCTCCTCTGGGCTGAGCCATTGTTCGCCGCCGTCGGCTTCGCTGGGCAGGATCAGCACCTTGCCGTCCTCGCCATAACGACGCAGCACAGCCGTGCGGCCGTTGTTGAGCAGCAGCAGCACGGGCAGGTTGAGCGAGGAGATGTCTTTGAGGTCGCGGCGCAGCAAGCGCGCCTGCAAACCGGCCCGGGCCGCTGCACGGGGCAGCAGGTCCAGGCTCAGGCGTTGGTGTGCCATGGGGAGCCCGGCACTGAGGCTGGCGCGACTGACCGTCGCGCCGTGGAGTTTGCAGAGGATCAATAGACCGTCCAGAAGCGGGTCATCGAAGCTCAGGCGCGGATCGACACCGGTGTTGCCGGGTTCCATGCTGGTCATTGAACCCTCCCGTGCACTACTTCATATCAGGTAGACGAGCTTCGTTTTTCACTTCGGTCTGGGCGATCGCGTCGGCGGGCAGTACGACCCGTTGCTTGCTCAGCAACTGGCCCATGTTCGCCAGGACACGATACATCGAGAACTCTTCGGTGTAGCGCACTTCGGTATAGCGACGGTTGGCGTTGTAGAGCTCGTTTTCACTGTCGAGCAGGTCCAGCAGGGTCCGTTGGCCGAGGCCGAACTGATCCTGGTAGGCGATGCGCACGCGCTTACTGGTGTCGGCGTATTCACGGGCGGTCGGGGTTTGTTTCTTGGCGTTGACCATGGCGTTCCAGGCCAGGTGAATGTTCTCGTTGAGCTGGCGCAGGGCATTGTTGCGGATGTCCATCGCCTGGTTGATCTTGTGCGAGTCGGAGGCCAGGCGCGCCTTGTCGCTGCCGCCGCGGAACAGGTTGTAGTTCATCACCACGCCGACCCGCCATTCGTTGTCGTGCCCTTCGTCACCCTGCAGGTTGTTGTTCGCGCCCACCGCCGCCTCGGCGTCGAAGCGAGGGTAGAACGGTGACTTGGCGACTTCGTACTGGCTTTCAGCCGATTGCACGTCGGCCTGGGCGGATTTCAGGTAAGGGTTGTTTTCCACCATGCTCTGCTGGGCTTCGGGCAGGGTGGTGGGGACTTCGCCACGAATCGATGGCGGGGTTTCGAGTTCATCGGGCATGCGCCCCACAACGGCATAGAAGTTCGACTCGGCATCGGCCAGATCGACTTCGGCGGTGTCGAGGTTGTTTTCCGCCAGTGCCCGGCGAGCGCTGGACTGGTCGGCATCGGCGTTGCTGCCCACGCCGCGCTGGGTACGCAGGCCGATCTGGTCGTTGACCCGCAAGTGCGCTTGCAGGTTGTTCTTGGCTAGGGTCACCAGTTCGCGGCGCTTGAGGACTTCGAGATAAACCTCGGTGGTGCGCAGGGCCAGATCCTGGGCCGTACCCTGAGCGTAATAGGCTCGCGAGTTGACCACGCCTTTTGTGCGTTCGACCTCATTGGAAGTGTTGAACCCGTCGAAGAGCATCTGCCGCAGGCGCAATTCCGACTGGGTGTAGTTGAGAATTTCAGTGTGGTGATTGCCGAATGCCCGAGTATTGGTGTTATCGCTGTACCCGCGCCCGTAGGCGGCGTTCAAATCAACCGATGGATAAAAGCCCCCTTTGGCGACCTTCACGTCCTCATCCGCCGACAGCCTGCTGTCGACCCGGGATGCCAGTTCCGGATGGGTCGCAATGGTGCTCTGGATCGCTTCGGTCAGCGTTATGGCCTGCGCTTGGGACGAGCAGGCCATGGCCAAAAGAACCGCGCTGCAGAGGGGGGTTAATAGGCGCATTTACATCTCCCTGATTCCTGATGGTGCTTGTCTGTCGCCAATTATTTGACGAAATTTGCCGGTAAAGTTGTTTCACATCTTTAACAAAAGAGCTAAGAACATTCTGGAGCGTAGCCAAGAAATTTTTTTCATAACGGATATGCCAAAAAAAACTTATGCGCTCTGCAAAATCCAGCACATTGTTCAATTAGAAAGCCCTTGTTTTATGGGCTCCAGGGCGCTCATCAGGGTTTTAGGAAAATTCCAATCCACTTATCGAAATAGAGCGGAGAAGTGCTGGAGGGGAGGGATGCGAGCGATCTTATGGCGACGGTTTTTTGTCACTTGAGTGCTTCGAGATCGTTACGCATCGCTCACAGGCAACTTTGTTGCGAACAGGGATCCGATGCCATTGATTGCAGAGGGATTTTCCCGAAATCGTAAACAGCGCCGTGAGCGACTGGCTGGGCGAGATCGTTGCCGGGGCCACGGCTTACTCAAGTAAACCGGCACCCGGAACACGATCCGCCAGACAACCCGCTCGAGCCATGAGCACGTACTTCGCGCAATTAAGGTGCCGACAGCGGTTGGCGGCGGAGGAAGTGCACATGGCAACGCTCATCGGAATCGTCAGTAAGGTCATCGGTCAGGTGTTCGCGGTTGCGAGCGACGGCACCCGTCGTGCTTTGGTTGAGGGGGACCGGCTGTTCGCTGGCGACCGACTGAGCACCGGCGCTGAAGGCGCGGTGGCGGTACATCTGCAAAATGGCCAGGAACTGACCCTCGGGCGCGACAGCAGCATGCAGATGACGCCGCAGTTGCTCGCCAATCAGATTCCCCATATCGACTCAACCGAAGCGGTGACACCGAGCGAAGCGCAACTGACCGATGTCGAACAGCTGCAAAAAGCCATTGCGGCGGGCGACGACCCGACCCAAACCGCTGAAGCCACCGCTGCCGGGCCTGCCATGACTACCGGAGTACCGGGCGGCATCCCGGGCAGTGGCCATAGTTTTGTCATGCTCGAAGAAGTGGGCGGGCGAGTCGATCCGGTCATCGGCTTCCCCACTGCCGGGTTCAATGGCATTCCCGAATTTCCCGAAGAACGCCTTAACGTTAATCCGGATATCGCTGTAGCGGACGAAGCCCCTGTCGTGCCGCCGGTGACGCCGCAGGTGCCGAACAATCCGGTCACCCTCGTTGGCCTGTCGGAGCAGAACGGCGAGCGGACTGTCAATGAAGCCAACCTGGCCGACGGTTCGGCGAGGAACGAAGTTTCACTGACGCGAAGCGGCACCTTCACTATCAATGCACCAGACGGGCTGACCAGTCTCAGCATCGGCGCAATCAATTTGATCAGCGGTGGTGTGGCGGCAGGTTTTCCGCAGTCGATCACCTCACCTCTGGGCAGTACCTTGACCATCACCGGTTACGACCCTGCCACGGGTGTGGTCAGTTACAGCTACACCCTCAACCGTGCCGAAACCCACGCAAGCGGCGAGGGTGCCAATAGTCTTGCCGAACACGTCACCGTAGTGGCCAGTGACAGCAATGGCGATAGCATTACCGGTACGCTGGATATCAACATCATCGACGATGTGCCGAAAGCAGTCGATGACAACAATGGCACCTCCTCGGAAACCCTGCTGACCCTCAACGGCAACGTGCTGAGCAACGACGTGCAAGGCGCGGACCGGGTACCGCTCGGCGAAAACAGTGGCCCGATTACCCCCGGCACCTTCACCGGCACCTACGGCACTTTGGTGCTGAATGCCAATGGCACTTACGCCTACACACTGAACACCAGCGATGCCGACTTCAAGGCGTTGCACGGCGGCGGCAATGGCACCGAAACCTTCGCCTATACGCTGACAGACGCCGATGGCGACAGCAGCACCGCCACCCTGGTGCTGCAGATCCACAACAACGATGACCCGATCACGATTGGCGGTTTGAATGCCGGGGGCGGTGAGTTGACCGTCTTCGAGAAAAACCTCAGCGACGGCAGTGCACCGAATGCCACTGCCCTGACCCAGAGCGGTACTTTCACCGTCACTGCACTGGACGGTGTAACGACCCTGACTGTCGGCGGCATCGCCGTGGTCACCGCTGGCGTGGCCACCGGCTTCCCGCAATCGATCACTACGCCGCTGGGCAGCACCCTGACCATCACTGGGTTCAACGCCGTCACCGGCGTG